>CAYZPH010000003.1:0-169736 GCA_964480495.1 uncultured Sangeribacter sp. | reverse complement strand
GCACGATGCTAAATTCGGGCGACCCTGTCGATATTTCCGTATGGAAATCCGACGGCTCGATTCTCCACTATACGAACTGCATCTCCACAAGTTACAACTTCTATGGCGGTTGGCGATACGTCAAGCTGCTGACTTCGGGCGAGACTCGCCGTGTCCGCGATGCTTGTATCTTCCGCATCAATGATATGGAGGTGTTCCTATAAAGTTCAACCCAATACAAACTTTTTGCGCGAGTGTTTGTTATTGTAATACAAAAGTATTAACTTTGCTGTATAAAATCATACAACTATGGATATTGCACTTCCCAAAAAGAATCAGAGTTTCCGTTTATCTGTTGAGCTAATAGACCGTTTACGCCAACTTGCCAAACTTCAGAATCGCAGTCTTAATAATTATGTTGAGACTTTGCTCCTTGATGCCGCTTATTGTGAACCGAATGAGATTACGCTTGCAGCCATGAAAGAAGCTCAAAGCGGTTCGTTACGTAATACAACTCCACTTGACTTGTCTTCAGTTGAAGCAATGGAACGCTCAATGGGATTATGAAAAAATTACATCCCACCACCCAATACAAGAGGGATTATAAGCGATTTCGTAACAATCCCAAAAAGTTGGAGAAACTTATGGTCATACTCAATATGCTTCAGTCGGAAAATCCAATTCCGACTGAGTATTATTCTCATATGCTTACAGGTAACTATGCCGGTTATATGGAGTGTCATATTGAGGGTGATTTTTTGTTGATATGGTTTGACCACGAAACAGACCAAATTGACCTTGTACGTCTTGGTTCTCACTCAGAATTGTTTAAACAATAACAACAGCTTCTATGGCGGTTGGTGATACGTCAAGCTGCTGACTTCGGGTGAGACTCGCCGTGTCCGCGATGCTTGTATCTTCCGCATAAATGACATGGAGGTGTTTTTGTAACTGAAAATGCTATTAAACATACGTCCAATGTGATATCCAATCATAAATTGTTTGTATTTTTGCAAAACAGAAACTTCAAATCTCATGAAATTAGTTAAACTTCTATTGTGTACATTTTGCATCTTATTAGCAAGTTGTACAACCTCAAAAACAACAATATCTAATTCTGCAAATTTGGAAAACTACCAATATGCGTCATTAACTGATGTTATGGGCTATCAAGGCTCGGCAGCGTTAATGGATGCAGAGGTAAAAATATACGATGCGATTGACAATTCACGTCTTCAAATGATAGGAGACCAAGCTATTAAAGAACTAACTCCAAACCAAAAGAAGCAATTATTATTGGTTCGTTTTGGCGTCACCCAAAATGATGATGAGTCCGTTGTTACGGTAAATTTTGTAGATTACTATTCAGGAAGATCAATTGCGTCTTGCCGTGGAGCTTATTCTCTCGGAATGGATAGACAAGGCGACTTCAATGGAGCTATAAAAAGAGTCGCATCTCAGATAGAAAAGACTTTCCCAAAATAAGCGTCTTTTCGCGAATCTCATAAGGTCCATAACTTTGTGGAAAACAACCACAAGTTATGGACTTTTCATTTTCAGAACTCAACTTCAACTCCGTCGAAAATTTGCCCGGGTACGATGCTCGGGCGGCGTTCACCGTCAACTCGCAGTCAGTCTTCAAAGAAGACGTTGACATCGTACCGACCATTATAGATTATTGCTGTCCGATAAAACTTTTGAGACTAGAAAAAATTAGGGTCGATTCCATTTGCAGGAGTCAGTCCTTTGGAGTTATTTTGCTGTCGCCAAACAAAATCAAATAACCATAGTCCATCATCTGGAACATACTCGGATATTGTTTCTTTGAGTGTCTGAGAGAGCGCAAAAAATACCAACCGAATTTTGACCATATAACCACAGTCGGAGAATTTCCACTGCTTTTGTATCTCGCGCCATTACAGACGATAGCGGTTGTACACCCATGTACACCGCTCTTTGAAAAGTGTGTACACTTCTGTACACTTTTCCACGCATTTGTACTCACAAAGTGACGTCAAATGAACGCTCCTTCTTAAAATACCTTAGGCGATAAGCCTCTGTGTTAGAGGGCTTACCGCCTAAGTGACTTATTATAAGAAATTATCTCTTAATCTTCGATTGCTGCCTGCGCCGCAGCTACGCGAGCAATTGGCACACGGAATGGCGAGCAGCTAACATAGTTCATGCCGAGTTTAGCACAGAACTTAACTGAGCTTGGTTCTCCACCGTGTTCGCCACATACACCTACCTTGAGATCCGGATTGGTGCTACGTCCTTTCTTAACACCCATTGCTACGAGCTGACCAACACCTTCCTGATCAAGAACCTCAAACGGATCAACCTTCAGGATGCCATGCTCTTTGTAGTGCTTGATAAACTTAGGAGCGTCGTCACGGCTGTAGCCGAATGTCATCTGGGTGAGGTCGTTGGTGCCGAATGAGAAGAACTCTGCAACCTCAGCAATCTGGTCGGCTGTGAGAGCTGCACGAGGAACCTCGATCATTGTGCCTACCTTGTATGGAACAGTCTCACCTCTTTCTTCAAACACTTTTGCAGCTGTAGTGTTGATTACATTTGCCTGATGCTGAAGTTCCTTGATAGTGCCAACGAGTGGAATCATGATCTCAGGATAAACCTTGATGCCCTTTTCCTTGCAGTTGAGAGCAGCCTCGATGATGGCGCGTGTCTGCATCGCGGTGATTTCAGGATAGGTGATACCAAGGCGGCAACCACGGTGTCCGAGCATAGGATTGAACTCTTCCAGTGAGTCTACTTTAGCCTTAACCTCTTCAAGTGTCAGACCCATCTCTGCAGCCATCTCTTTCTGGGTTGCTGTCTGGTGAGGTACGAACTCATGCAACGGTGGGTCGAGAAGACGAACAGTAACGCCGAATCCGTCCATAGCAGTGAATATTCCTTCGAAGTCACCACGCTGCATAGGAAGCAGTTTGGCAAGAGCTGTCTTGCGACCTTCAACGTCGCTTGCAAGAATCATCTCACGGATAGCTTTGATTCGGTCTCCTTCGAAGAACATATGCTCGGTGCGGCAAAGACCGATGCCCTGAGCACCGAACTTGCGTGCTTGGATAGCATCACGAGGAGAATCTGCATTGGTGCGAACGAGACACTTGGTAAACTTGTCTGCAAGATTCATGATTGCAGCGAAGTCGCCTCCGAGTTCCGGTTCTGCTGTCGGCACCTGACCGTCGTATACATCACCGAGCGATCCGTTGAGCGAAATCCAATCACCCTCTTTGTAAACATTGCCGCCCATTTCTACGGTCTTCTCCTTGTAGTCAACGCGGATTTCACCGGCACCTGACACGCAGCATTTGCCCATGCCGCGAGCAACTACTGCTGCATGGCTGGTCATGCCACCACGCATTGTGAGGATACCCTGTGCCACAGCCATACCACGGAGGTCTTCGGGTGAAGTCTCAATACGCACGAGTACAACTTTCTTCTTCTTTTCTGCCCATGCCTCTGCATCTTCTGCTGAGAACACAACCTGACCGCATGCTGCACCGGGAGATGCGGGAAGACCCTTGGCAACAACCTTTGCACGCTTAAGAGCTGTTTTGTCGAATACGGGGTGAAGCAGCTCATCAAGCTTTTGAGGCTCCATACGGAGGAGTGCAGTCTTCTCGTCGATCATGTTTTCGCGGAGAAGATCCATTGCAATCTTCACCATGGCAGCACCTGTGCGTTTGCCGTTACGGGTCTGAAGCATCCAAAGCTTACCGTTCTGAATGGTAAACTCCATATCCTGCATGTCGCGGTAGTAATCTTCAAGACGATTAGCGATAGCGATAAGTTCAGCTGCGCAGTCAGGCATTGTCTCTTCGAGAGAAGGATACTTGGAAGCACGTTCTTCTTCTGTAATGCCCTGAAGTTTAGCCCAACGGCGTGAGCCTTCTGTAGTAATCTGCTGAGGAGTACGAACTCCGGCTACTACGTCTTCTCCCTGAGCATTGATCAGGTATTCTCCATTGAATATATTCTCGCCTGTTGCTGCGTCGCGGCTAAATGCTACACCTGTTGCAGAATTGTTGCCCATGTTGCCATAGACCATTGCCTGCACGTTTACGGCAGTTCCCCATTCTTCAGGAATCTGGTTCATGCGGCGGTAGAGAATAGCGCGTTCGTTCATCCAGCTGTCAAACACAGCGCAGATGCCACCCCAAAGCTGTTCCCATGCTGATTCCGGGAAATCCTTGCCGGTATATTCCTTAACGGCAGCTTTAAATCTCTTTACGAGTTCTTTCAAGTCGTCTACGTCAAGTTCTGTGTCAAGCTTAACACCCTTAGCTTCCTTCATTTCTTCCATTATAGCTTCGAATGGATCAATGTCGGTCTTGCTCTTGGGCTTCATGCCGAGAACTACGTCGCCATACATCTGCACAAAACGGCGGTAGCTGTCCCATGCAAAGCGAGGATTACCGCTCTTTTGTGCCATAGTCTCAACTGTGGCGTTATTCATGCCAAGGTTCAAGACTGTGTCCATCATGCCGGGCATTGATGCACGTGCTCCGGAGCGAACAGAAACAAGAAGAGGATTAGTAGAATCATCGAATTTATTTCCGGTGAGCGACTCGATGTGAGCAATAGCTGCCTTTACATCATTTTCGATATCTGCAACTACCTTTTCTCTGCCGTACTGGGTGTATTCAGTACATACTTCAGTTGTGATGGTGAATCCGGGAGGTACTGGCATTCCCAGCAGGTTCATTTCAGCAAGGTTAGCACCTTTACCACCGAGGAGATTTCTCATCTCGGCATTCCCTTCGGCATTTCCGTTGCCGAATGTATAGACTTTTTTTGCCATTGGTTTGTAATATTATTTATATCTGACTTAGGGTTGTCTTAACCCGTTGTTTTTTGTTTTCTTTTGTAATGTCGGAAAGTTTTATATCTAATTCTCCTTTCCCTACAATATTAATACGAACTCTTTTAAATATGTTTGCAAATTTAATAAAAATCATCAAAATATCCTAACTTTTACACATATTATTTGTCTAAATTTCGTAATAATTGTTCTTCATTATTTGTAATTATGTTTTTACATCTTCTTTTTACCGCTTGCTAAACAAATTTTTATTAATTTTGCAAACGAATAAGAAGGCAAATGCCTTCACTGCTGAAAATCTGAAGATGAAAAGATATATTCTGAGCGTAGCTTCCGTTTGTTTTTTTTTGAGTTGTGCATTTGCTGCAAATGATATTAAACTCCCCAAGGTGTCAATCGCTGGGGAAGAGTATTATGTGTATCAAGTAAAGAAAGGCGATTCTCTTTACGGCATATCAAATCGGTATGGATGGGACGTTGACAGGCTTGCCTCTCTCAATCCTTCGCAAAGTCTGCATCTTGAAAAAGGAGCTAAAATATATTTCCCGGTCAACGACAAACCTAAAGCTGTTGATGCTCGGAATCAGGAGTTTGTACTTCCGGAAACTTACCCTATGATTCGTCACATCGTGAAAAAGGGTGATTCTGTCTATTCCATAGCCAAAATCTATGGTGTTCCGGTTGATGTGGTTTATACTTACAATCCGGAAACTAAAGGAGGATTGAAAAGAGGTTCGGTGGTCAATATCCCTCAAAATGCGAAGCCAATCAACGATGGTGTGTCGTTCTATTATTACTCAATCCGTCCCGGAGACACGCTCAATGGCATAGCGGAAACATATAATACTTCGGTTGAGGATCTGATGCGTGACAATAAAGGTCTCTCTGAGTATAAGTTTAAAGTTAGTGATGTGATTAGGGTGAGGGTGAATTCCAATAAGGGAAAACTGATTACGGAGACGGTAGAAGAAACACACGTTGATCATCTTGAATCTGTTAAGGCTACAAAAGATGACTCTTGGCAGTCTATTTCCGATAAAACCGGTGTAGAAGTTGAAGAATTGCTTGAGGCGAATGCCGGCACAAAACTGAAAAAAAACGCTTCAATAGTAGTGCCGGTTATGGTAACGTCGCAAGTGGAGAAGGAGGTGGAGTTTTCCGATGATAGGGAAGATTCAGCCGAGGGACGACACGAAATCTATAATCAAGTTCATGCAATAGAAGACACCGACAGTATATCGGGATTCTATTCTCCGGTGAATGTAGCCGTTATTATTGAAGACCCGAAGTCTAAACGTGACAACGAGTTTACGCGCGGAGTGTTTTTGGCTTTAGATGAATTGAAAGAATCTCCATTCAGAATAAACCTGAAGGTGATTCACGACGATAAAGCAGCATCAGATTCAGTGTCTGTGACGCAGCGTATAGTGTCGGATCTTGATGGCTTCAATCCGGATTTGATTGTGGCTACATATGAAAAAAACTTTCCGGTTTGGCTTGCAAAATATGGTGATGATAACGCTACAGAGATTGTGAATGCGTTTGATGTGAAAAACGAACTCTATCTTGATAATCCATCCATTATTCATCTTCTTACTCCTTCGCCTTACTTTACAGAGGAAGTTGCGGAGTGGACGGCTTCGTCGTTTGGCAACTACCAGATTGTATTGGTTGGAAAAGAGGATCCGGAAGATGCATTTGCGACAGCTATCGTAGAACGAGTCGGTGGAAAGTCACCCATATGCATACAAATAGAGGCGCTTGCCGAAATGAATCTTGACGAAGGTGGTGCATATCTTTTTTATGGATATCCGACCGGACGCGATGACGTGTCTTCAATGCTTACAGCTATAAGCGATCTTGCCGAAAAATGTCCGCTTGCACGGATAAAAGTAATGGGCAGGCCGAATTGGATTACTTTCTCCGATGGTCTCAAGGAGCAGTTTGCCAAAGCTGACGTGTATTTTCCGTCTCGATTCTTTTTCGATCATGCAGGCAAAGCAGGGAAAGAGTTTATTGCAGACTATTCTGCTGCATACGGACATGGCCCGATACGCAGTTTCCCAACATATGCGGCTGCCGGATACGATATCATTAACTATTTCATACCTGGACTTGCTTCCAACAGCGGAGATTTCAATGTGCCGGTTTCTGACGGCAATGAACTCCAGACCCCAATCAGCCTTGAGAGAGTAGGCAATTGGGGCGGTTTCTTCAATCCATCTGCATACATTATCCATTATAATACATATGGAGATGTTGAAAAAATTCTGATCAGTAAATAATTATGCGCAAGATTCTGCCTTTGTTGCTACTTTTGTTAGGGTGTGTCGGGGCTACTCATGCTCAGACTCACTTCGATTCGCGTGTAGATATCGGAGTTAGAGGAGGTGTGACACTTTCTGAAGTAATGTTCAAACCGTCAATTACTCAAAAGTTTGGACTCGGATACACAGCCGGTTTGATGTTTCGATACACAGAGGAAAACCACTTCGGTGTCATTGCTGAAGTGAATTTAGTGCAGAGGGGATGGAGTGAGAAATTCGAGAATCTTCCTTATGATTATCAGAGAATTTTAAATTATGTAGAGATTCCTGTGATGTCTCACATTTATTTCGGGAAACGAGGCAAGTTCTTCTTTAATGCAGGTCCAGAAGTTTCATTTTTTGTCGGCGACAAAATCAAAAGTAATTTTGATTACAGCAACACAACCTCTCTTCCTAACTTCAATGACAAGAATCGTCGCACCGACCAACTTGCTATGGATGTGAGCCAGAAGGTTGACTTTGGCATTGTAGCTGGCCTTGGAGGTGAGTTTAGCATAAACCGGCGAAATGCTCTCAACATTGAGGCTCGTCTTTACTATGGTATAGGAAATATTATGCCATCTGGCAGACAAGACACATTTTCTGTTTCTAATCAACTGAGCATTGGCATAACCGCCGGATATTGGTTTAGAGTGAAATAATTCCGTATGAAATTTCGCACAGAATATCGTCCTCTGCCATCATCTTTACGGCTCTCTCCGGAGCATCCGGTAGTGCTTTTAGGCTCTTGCTTTTCTCAGAATATTGCACGCAAGATGATTGAGTGTGACTGGGAAGCATTCAACGGAGTCGGAACCCTATATAATCCTCTGTCGATAGCAAAGGTTCTTGACCTGCTTTTGTTTGATGATGATTTTTTTACTACAACAAAAAAATCATTGTTTCAAGCTCCCGACGGACTTATTCATTCATGGTTTTTCGATACTCATTTCTCTCGTATGTCGGCCGATGAATGCATATCAGCCATAGAAAACTGTAGAAAGAATCTTGTGAGTACACTCAGTCAAGCCGAAACACTTATTGTGACGTTTGGCACCGCATGGTGCTATTTCTTGACTGAAGATAAAGAACTTGTGGCAAACTGCCACAAGATGCCGCAAGATATGTTCGTGCGCCGCAGAATATCCATAACGGAGATTGTGGATGTATGGACACAATTTTGTCAGCAGCTAAAAAATCGCTTTCCGAATCTTTCGATTATCTTCACTGTGAGTCCCGTTAGGCATATGAAAGATGGCTTTGAGGGTAACGCTCGTTCAAAAGCTACGCTCCTCCTTGCAGTAGAGGAAATATGCAACCGCTATGACTTTTGTCATTACTTCCCGGCATACGAAATCATCTCTGACGACCTTAGAGACTATCGATTCTACGCTACAGACCTTGTGCATCCGTCTGATTCGGCGGTGGAATACATTTGGGAAATCTTTCGGCAAACCTTTCTTGACTCTCGGGGCGAAAACCTTCTTAAAGAAGGCAATCGACGCTACAAAGCCCTCAATCACCGCCCGATTCTCACGCAATCAACACAATCATAATTTAGTATTCCATTCTAATTCATGATTGATTGGGTCTCAGTGAGAACTTTGAATACGCGATTTAGGTGTCTTCAATTTCCAATTTTTAATTCTCGTTCAATTCTATCCAGATCGTCTGCCATCTGTCTACGAAGGCGATCAAGTTCGCAAGTTCTTCTACGCAAGGCTGCTTTGAGTCTGGCAGTTTCGTCTGCATTGCGTTCTTGTTTATCAGGCGATATGTCCGCCTCGCTGTCAATGATTTGCTGCTCAAGCATTCCTATTATTCCCATCAGAACCTTTTCGCGTTCGCAGTCGCTTTCGTAACGTTTCTTTATCTCAAATATCTCATGCATGTCAGCTTGGAGTCTGCGTTCCTTTAGAGAAGACTCTATTCTCATAAGATTGTGTCGGGCACTTGATATTGCGCTCCATAATTTGCGAAATGGATTGACGTAATAAACACGGTAATCTTCGTTCATGACATTTATGACATTCATAGTGTAAGTAGTATTTTTGATTTCTATTTGCAAATTTAGTCTTGCATACTGCCAGAAGTTTGCACTGCAATGTTAAATAATGTTGGCGCTGTGTATATTTTTCAAAAATCTTTTTTATGACCTATGAAATAACGAATGGGCATTTTTCGCTCAGAAAAACACCCATTTTGCCCCATAGACCTTTTTTACATAGTGGAATTGAGACCAACACATCAGTATCAATTTAGATGCTTGTCAATGTCAATGGTTTTTGAATCAGGTTAATAAGAAACAATGGCGCGTTCGTTTAGAACACGCCATTGTTTCTTTCAATTATTAAATTTTATACTCAATTTCCAAGAGGCTTTTCAATCTTTACGAATGTGGATAGAGGCCAATAAAATGTCTCCGGATCATCAGGAGATGATGGTGAGTATTTTGTATAAGGCTTTAGATGCTTTGCGAGTTCAGGCAATTTTTCTGCAATCCCTTCTCTTACACATTTTGCCACTTGGTCTGCGCCATAAGTGTTGAAGTGAGTATTGTCTGCCAGAGCTTTTTCTTGTCCTTTAAATGTTCCGGCAGGATAATGCACGAGAGCCTTTTTACTTCCATCTACACCAAGAGTCTCAAAGAGGGTAGTGGTCATTTCAGTAAGGTCAATAAGTGGAATGTTTTCACGTTCTGCAACCTCTCTCACCACTTTCGGATAGTCACCATGAGTGTTCACATTCTTATTGCCGTCGAATCTTCTGCGGGCTGTAGGAGTAAGGAACACCACGTTCAGTCCTTTCTGACGAGCACGATCTGCGAAAATTTTCAGGTTGTGTGCGAAGTTGTAGTAAGCGCCGCTGCCTGGCTGTTTGTCTTTCTCGTCGTTATGACCAAATTCTACAAACACGTAGTCTCCGGGCTTTGCCATAGAGAGAACTTTCTGCAATCTTTTTCTTGCTATAAAAGAAGAAGTGCGCTCACCGCTTTCTGCCTGATTTGACACAGCTATATTGTTATCGAAAAAGGCGGGAGTGATTTGTCCCCAACTTGCCCAGGGTTCTTCAGCCTGATCCACAACTGTGCTGTCGCCGCAGTAGAAGAGTGTTGTGACACTGTCAGTATCTTCTATTGGGCGAATGGTTATGCTCTCCACTGCCGGAGCATTACCGGTTATCTCGAGTGTCAGTTTGTTGTCCCAGTTGCAGGCTCCGTATTCTCTTGGATTGAGGTTTACAGAGTCTTTCAGATTGATGCCGCGAGAGCGTTTGTTGACTATAAACGAGTGTTCTTCGGATTTCTTTTTTGCAACCTCTGTGGCATCGAGCATGAGTCGTCTGTTCTCAGCTCTTATCACTGTGTGCGACTTGCGTTTTTTGTCGCCTAATTTCACTGTCACCATGTAGTTGCCATCGGGAACTCTCACCGAAAAGAAGTAGGGTGTATCGCCCTTTGTCGATGGCTTACTACCGAAGTCATAACCATATCCATCAAACTCGTTGTATGCAGGAACAGTAGAGTTCATGACATATGTCTTTGGATATACGGGACGCAGATAGTCTTTGAGCGGACAGTCTGTGCCGAGAAGTCCTTCAGCAATGCTTGCAGCGTTGAGACGAGCTCCTTTCTTTGAGGTGTGTGTATGGTCTTTTTTGAAGAATTCCGGAGTTCCAGACTCTGTGAGTGCCTGAAGTTTTTGTCCGGATATACTGTTAAGATCTACGAAGTATGCTCCTGCTTGTTCGGCTGCCTGCTTAGCCCAAAGTCCGAAGCTTGCAGCATTGCTTTCGATTTTTCCTTTGTTCCATTTGTTGCGTGGAGTGTGGCTCAGCACGATTGGTATCGCACCTTTTTCTTTAGCGTCCATGATAAATTTGCGGATATACCAGCCATAAGTGTATACCACTTGGTTGATGCCGGTCTTCTCCATCTTGAACACCTTGCTTTCGGGGCCTGCTCCGTGTAGTTCTCCGCGAGCTTTGCCTGTGTTAATGTCTCCTCCATCGTTGTGTCCGAACTGTATCAGCACGAAATCACCGGGTTGCAGAGCATTGTAAACCTTGTCCCATCTGCCTTCGTCAAGGAATGTTCTTGCGCTTCTACCGGCTTTTGCGTGATTCTCAACAGTTATCTTGTCGGAATCAAATAGTTCAGCTATCACGCTTCCCCAGCCCCACATGCTGTTGTCATCTTTGTCTTCATTCTTCACAGTGCTGTCTCCGATGGTGAAAAGCACCGGTTTGCCTTCCTGTCGTGAACTGCCGGTGATGGTGTCTTTGGGGAAGGGTAGGAGATAGTCTTTCAGAGCTACTCCATCAAGAGCTGCGATTCCCTCGGCTGCCGACTGTGCGTTTACGCGTGCTCCGAAAGCGGAAGTGTGGATGCGGTCAATGTAAAACATTGTCTTGACTTTATCCTTACCAAATTTTTCGAATTTTGTGGCAGTGATGTCGTTGAGATCCACAAATGGTACTCCTTCTGCTTCTGCTACCTGCTTTGCCCAAAGGCCGAATGTTTTGTTGTAGCGAGTTACAATCGTACTGTCTTTGTCGTCCCAAGCCATTCTTGGGGTTAGAGAGAATAGAATAGGATGAGCTCCCTTAGCCTTGACTTCCCTTACATAGCGGCGCATATATTCACCATAGGAGTAAACAGTGTCACGCTCTCCGGTTTCCTTAATCACAACGGGCATCACTTCATCACCGATGCCTCGTATAGTGGCGCGAGCGCGTCCGCTGTCGAAAGGTCCGTTGTCATTGTGTCCAAGTTCGATGATCACCCAGTCGCCGGCTTTCACGCCCTTGAGCACATCCTGCCAAAGTATCTTGTAGAAAGTGCGGCTACTCATACCTCCGAGTGCGTGGTTTTCTACAGTGATTTTACTTTTGTCGAAATACTCGGGAGCGTAGTATCCCCAGCCCCATTGACCATTGTCTCCGTTGCCGAGAGTGCCGGTTCTCATTGTGGAGTTGCCCACAAGAAAAAGGACCGGATTATTTCCGATTCTTGATGAGCCTGACACCGGACGTGCCGTACGTGCTTTGTTAATGCTGTCTGGAGTGTTGTCTATTACCTGATTTACATCAGGCATCGGTTGTGGTGCATTAGGAATTGCCCATGCGGAGACCAGTGCACCGGTCATCCCCGCAATTGTTAAAATTTGTCTAAGCGTTTTCATATTATATCGTTTGATATATAAGAATAATAAATCTATAGAAAATATAAGATTGCGAAATGATCTTATTTGCAAAGATAATCATTTTTTTTGGTTTTTTCATTTTTCTTATTAACTTTGAAGAAAATATGTCTGAAGAAGGCACGAGTCATTGTGAGTTGTTGGATACTCAAAGACTCTTAATACAATCTCAATTAAAAAAATATCAGGAATGGACCAAACAATAAATGAATGTCAAGACTACGCCATATCTCTTAGAAACAAAGGTTATAATTGTGCGCAGTGTGTGTTGATGGCTTTCAGCAAACATTTCGGCTTGAACGAAAAATATGCTGCCCGCATTGCTTCGCCTTATGGTTCCGGCTTCTCCGGTTCCGGCGAACTCTGTGGCGCTCTGAGTGTACTTGCAATAGCAGAAGGCTTCGTTCTTGGAGGCCCAGAGCCTCAAGATAAGGCAAAAGCCATGATGGCTACTAAAAAACTATACGACAGATTTAAGGAGGAAAACGATGGTAGGGTATTATGTCGCGATCTTAAAAATATCGAAGATGTTAAAAAGTGCCCAAACCTCATCCGACAGGCAATCCGCATCTTCTTCGAATCTCACCCTGAACTTCTCGAATCCGAATCTTTAATCGACCAAATCATCAAAGATCTCAATAGTTGAAATTTCTCTCTCTCTCTCTCTCTCTCCTCCTCTTCGGAGTGAAGTCCTAAAATTTAGTCGTGATGATAAGGCTCATTCCTCAGTATTGTATTGGCTCGGTAAAGTTGTTCCACAAAAAATAGTCTAATCATTTCGTGGCTGAAAGTCATTCGTGAGAATGATAGCATCGCGTCTTTCCGAGCATAAGTTTCAGGTGAAAACCCGTAAGGTCCACCGACTACAAACACAATTCTCTTCTTTCCTCCAAGCATCACTTTCTGCAAAAAGTCAGAAAACTGTCGCGATGTCATCATCTCGCCTCTCTCGTCAAGAAGCACCACATAATCTGAAGACGAAATCTCCGACAGTATAATCGCTGATTCTGCAGTTTTCTGTTGCTCTTCGCTCATTTTTTTGCTGTTTCTTACATCTGGAAGACTTTTGATAGAGAAAGTCACATATCGTTTGAGCCGCTTGCAATACTCGTCGATTCCTTTTTGTATATAATCAGTTGTTGTTTTTCCAACTGTGATTAACACTATTTCCATAGCTTTTTTGTTTTATAAAGTCATCCTTGTGTCTTGTAGTCGCAGATCCGTTGTGGCTTCGCAATTCATGTCCTCTTCTCAAGGATGGTAGTTGAAAAATGAGAATTCTCAATTTTCAATCATTCAATTCTAATTTTTTTTATTACCTTTGCAAAAATAGAGAATTTTTCTGAATTATGAAAACAAAAGACGAACTGATAGACTCTCTCCTTGATCTCGCGTTTGCTGAAGATATCGGAGATGGCGACCACACTACACTTTCCACAATCCCCGCCGATGCCATGGGGCGATCCAGATTAATAGTGAAGGAGAAAGGTATTCTAGCAGGTGTAGAAGTAGCAGAAAAAGTACTCCATAAGGTAGATCCATCAATTAAGATGAATGTGATGATATCTGATGGGGCAGAGGTTAATCCCGGCGACATAGCCTTTACTGCTGAGGGACCGGTAAGGAGTCTGTTGATTGCGGAACGCACAATGCTCAACATTATGCAACGTATGAGCGGTGTGGCCACGATGACCAGAAAGTATCAGGATCAGTTGAAAGGTCTACACACTCGAGTGCTCGACACCCGAAAAACGACTCCCGGTATGCGTATGCTTGAGAAGGAGGCTGTCCGTATAGGTGGTGGCACCAATCATCGCATTGGCTTGTTTGATATGATTCTTATCAAAGATAATCATGAGGATTTTGCCGGTGGTATTGAAAAGGCTGTAGAGCGTGCCCGTGAATACTGTAAGGAACATGGCAAGGAAGATCTAAAGATTGAGGTAGAGTGCCGTTCACTCGACGACATTCGCAAAGTGCTTGAGATTGGTGGTGTGGATCGAATTATGTTTGACAACTTCACGCCTGAACTCACTCGCGAAGCTGTGGCGCTTGTCGATGGCAAGGTAGAAACTGAGTCATCAGGAGGCATTACATTCGACACTCTGCGTGCATACGGAGAAACCGGAGTTGACTACATTTCTGTAGGCGCTCTCACTCATAGCGTCAAAGGTCTCGATATGTCGTTCAAAGCTTTCTAATTCATTTGAGAATTAGACTGGTGGCAAGGTTTCAAAAGCATCCGGTCTGGAGCAAGGATTTTAATATTCCTACAACTCTGAATATGTCAGATAAAAACAAAAAAGAAGAAGCCTTGGCATGGGGGCATCAGGCTGAGCGCATAGTCTGCGAGTGGCTCATCACCCAAGGCTACACTGTGCGTGAAACCAACTGGCGTCCGGTGTCTTCAAAAAGTGAAATTGACATAATAGCTCAGAAAGACGACACTCTTGTTTTTGTGGAAGTGAAGGCGCGAACCGACCGTAATCTTGATCCTGCTGATGCTATCACCCCAGAGAAAATAAAGAATGTGGTTCGCGGGGCAAATGCCTACCTGTGTCTTCAGGAATACGATTTTTTCTATCGCTTCGATGTCGCTACTGTATGCGGTTCTGCCGACGACTACGATTTCGACTATCTTGAGGATGCTTTTCTTCCACCCCTTGCCTGCCGATGATATGTCAAAAAAAATATCTCAGTTCCGATTCAAGCAATTTGCTGTCTGGCATCACCGTAGCGCCCTTAAAGTTGGCGTTGACGGTGTGCTGGTCGGTGCTTGGACAGATGTAGGCGAGGCCGGCACTATTCTTGATGTGGGTACTGGCTGTGGACTTATAGCTTTGATGATGGCTCAGCGTAAGCCTGATGCCGGTGTCTGGGGCATCGACATAGACCAACCCTCGATTCTGGAGGCTACTGAAAACGTTCGCATAAGTCCTTGGTCAGATCGAGTCTTAATTCTCCAAACCTCATTTTCAGATCTTAATTCTAAATTCGATCTGATTGTCTCCAATCCTCCCTTCTTTGATTCCGGCATTTCAGACCCGAATACACCTCGAGAACTGGCGCGTCATCAAGCATCCCTCTCGCCGACAACTCTTCTTTCAGGTTCAATATCTCTTCTGAATCCCGGTGGCAGTCTCGCTATGATAGTTCCGGCAGACCTTGCTCCCGAAATGGAAACATATGCTTCGTCTTTAGGCTATACGCTCTCTCGTAAATGCTTGGTTCGCGGCACCCCTACCGCTCCTGTTAAAAGAGCACTTCTTCAATGGATATTGAATAATCCGCAACTCGCAATTCGCAATCCACAAATCGAAAATCTCACTCTCGAGTCAGCACCGGGAATCCCTACCCCTGAATATCGAGACTTATGTCAACCGTTTTATTTGAAATTCTAACAAATTTTAAAAAACACACCTTAAACAAATTCCAATATAATTTGTCTATTAAGTATAACGACTAACACAACAGGCTATGAAAGTTAAGAAATCAATACTTACAGCTCTACTGACGGGAGCAATTCTTCCCTCAGCTGTATATGCCGACGATTATGTCGATGATATATATTTCAACCCAAAGAAAGATACAAAGGTCGGAGCTTCTAAGAAGAATTCCAACTACATAGAAAACTTCAGCGACATCGATGTAGATGCCTACAATCTTCGTGGTCAGTATTATAATTCTCCCATAGACACAATCGGCTCTAAGACAGCTTCTGATGAGGATTTCGTGTATACTCAGCAGATACAGAAGTATTACAATCCGACTATTGTTCTCGACAATTCGGATGTGCTTGCCGATGTGCTTGAAAATTCTTATGGCAACGTGGAAATTGTGTTTAATGGTGTAACTCCATCATTCCTTCCGGTATATTCTTATGGCTGGCCATACTATCGAAGTGTCTATGATCCATGGTATTGGAATGTCTCTTTCGGAGGATGGTATGATCCATGGTACTGGGGACCCTCATGGAGTTGGGGTTGGGGACCATCGTGGGGCTGGAGTCACACTTGGGGACCCTCTTGGGGTTGGGGTCCCGGATGGGGTCCGTCTTGGGGGTGGGGGCATGTGCCCGGTCCCAGACCACCAATGCATCCTAACACCACATGGAGTCCCGGTGGCAACCGTCCGGTGCGTCCAGGCACCGGTTGGGCAGGGAGCACTCGCCCCGGTGTTGCAAGAAAACCTGGCGTAGGACATAGCAACTCCCACTCAGGCAATGCACCTTCAGGATCGAAGTGGAGCATCGGTGGCAACCATCGCGGAAGCTACAACCAGAGTGGAACTCCAAACAGACAGAATGCCTCAGAAAATCGTAAAGGCTACTATGTTGGCAGTGACGGTCACCGCTATACCGGCAACGTCAGCTCGGGAACTTCAAATCGCAACAATTCGTCGGTAGGTAATAAGCGCGGCAACACCAGCACTTCTAAATCTAACCGCTCTTATACCAACTCTACCAATAACACTTCCACTCGGTCTAACAACAGTAGCTACAACTCAAGGCGTTCTTCCGGTAGCAGCAGTTCCGGCTCTTTTGGTGGTGGAAGTCACCGCAGTGGCGGTTCCGGTGGCGGTTCCGGTGGCGGTTCGTCTCGTGGCCATCGTCGCTAATCACAAATTAATAATTAAAGATCGATTATGAAAACATACGTTCTCGCATCTCTTCTCGCTATTCCACTTCTTTCAAGTGCGCAAAGTGCAATAGACGGATATCGCTTTTCCCAGCCTGATCTTAAAGGAACAGCTCGTTTTATGAGCATGAGTGGTGCCTTCGGTGCGCTTGGCGGAGATATAAGTGCTATATCAGTAAATCCGGCAGGAATCGGAGTTTATCGCAGAAATGAGGCTTCCGTCACGCTTAATCTTGATGTTCAGAATTCAACCTCAGAGGCTCAGGGATTCAAGAACTCGCAGAGCAATACCAAGTTCTTGTTTCAGAATGCCGGCGGTGTGGCAAGCTGGAATCTTGCCAGTTCAGTTATGCCAAACTTCAATTTCTCATTTTACTACAACAAGGCAGCCTCTTTCAACGCCCGCTATTCTGGTGCGATACCTACACTCTCCAATTCTCTTACCAACTACATAGCAGGAATCTGCAATACGGAAGGTGTTACAGTTGGTGATGTAACGACTACCGGCTCTTTCGACCCTTATAATCCAAATGATGGCGGTTACGCTGCTCCGTGGCTCTCTATACTTGGATACGACAGCTATTTCATAACTCCGACAGGTGATGAAGACAATCCGCATTGGAAGGGGCAGTGGGGCAACAATACTTCCGGCACCGGTGTCTTTGATGTTCTGACTTCAGGAGCTGTAAACGAATACAACATTGCGTTTGGTGGCAATTTCGTAAACAAGGTGTTCTGGGGAGTTGACTTTGGTATTGTAGACATGGACTATGCCATGACTGCAGTGTGGGGCGAACAGTTGGAAAATGCAGTGGTAGATAACCACTACGGAACTTCTTCGGCTTGGACTATGACAAACCGATATACGGCAAGCGGAACCGGTTTTAATGTAAAGGTCGGACTTATCTACCGCCCGATTCAGGAATTCCGTCTCGGACTCTCGTTCGCATCTCCCACATGGTATTCGATAGATGAGAGTTATATAGCCGGAACAAACTTCAACTATGGTGTGGCAATTCCAGACTTACAGCAATCTAACGCTGTGACCAATGGCGGATATTGGGGATCTAACTCCTACAATTTCAGAACGCCATGGAGACTCACGCTTAGCGCGGCAGGAGTAATTGGCAGAAAACTTATCGTGAGTGCTGATTTTGATTGGCAGAAGTTTAATAAGATGAGATTCTACGAAAGTGGAGGAGGCTTCTACGACTATGGATTTGACGATGATTATTATCCTGATTGGGATTGGCCTTTCTATGCTCCCTCGGCAGGTGTGCAGAAAGCATCACCCTCTATCCTAAACACAGATCCGTGGTATGCAACCAACAATGATATCGAGTCTTACTATAAGACTACCACAACGCTGCGTCTTGGTGCCGAGTATCGCATAACTCCTCGTTTCAGTGTTCGTGCCGGCTATTCCTACGTTTCATCTCCGGTAAGGAAAGAAGCCAAAGATGGTTCGATGATGGTCTATACTTCCGGAACGATGACAAACTATCGGATGGACAACACTACCAATTACATCACATGCGGACTTGGTTATAACTTCAACAATTTCTTTATAGATGGAGCATACGTCCACAAGCGCATGAGTAGTGAATATCACGCATATACTCCAGACCCCGTAAATCCGCAAATACCGAGTCCTTCCTCGAAACTCACACTCTCAAACAACCAGATTATTCTGACTGCAGGTGTGAAATTCTAAAATACGGATTCTAATTAATATAGCAAGCCTTGAACCATACATCTGTTTTTAATGTTATAAAGGAAGTTTAACATTGATTTATTGATATATGAAGAAACTACTATTGACATTGGTCGGCATCGCGACCTCCCTCTCCGCAATGGCTCTTAACCCGTTTATTGAGTTTCAGCCGGTAATTGCTGGTGGTGAGACTTGCCGTTTCAACGTTCAGGCAGGTATCTATGAAGAAATGCATCCTAATATCGGTCTTGGAGCCGGCTTAGGTATCACCGAACAGTGGAACTTCAACTATGGTCCGCTCATCCCTATTTTCGTGCGTGGAGATGTTCATGGAAACATGGGAAGTTTGAAACCGTTCTTTTCACTTGATTTGGGATATTCCATCAATACTGAAAACACTGATTGGGGTGCAGTATTAGTCAATCCAATGATTGGACTTAACTTCGGCCAATGGTATGGAGGCATCGGTTATCAGGCATTGTGTTGGACTCCGAAGCATGCAGGTACCACAAACTGCTTCAACATGAAAATAGGCTACAGATTTTAATAGCCATAGCATATTTATAAAAAAGGAGACTTCGGTCTCCTTTTTTTGTTTAAAAATTGGCCCATTTCTTGCAAACTATTAAGGCAAAAGTAACATAAGCACCACAGAGGGCGAAGAATACCAGGACCGAGGAATTCCTCTTGTCTTAGCTTGATTGTAAGTAAATTCTTACTACATAAGTACTTGTTGGTAGAAGCTTATGCATACTATTCCCCATAAGGAAATAAAATTCGACATAGAACTATTGGATGTTGAATAAAGATTCGAAAAAGACTTTTATCCATTGCCCTTTTCGGGGGCTGTAGCATCTTGCGCACCGGAAAATTCTGGTGCTCCACAAAAAGCAATATCGGCTACAACCTGATTGGTTGCAACCGATATTACTTTATGTTATAACTTTCAGATAAGTTATGAAAGGGGAGAGGTTAGTCGTTTTTCAGATGAACGTCAAGCTGCGGATATGGGAAGTTGACTCCGAGATTCGGCAGTTCGGCATAAAACCTCTTGTAAGCATCAAAGTATACTCCCCAATAGTCTTCGCTTGCTGTCCATGCCCTGATGGTCAGTGTCACTGCACTATCGGCAAGTTGGGTGATTCCTACAAACGGCATCTTGCCGGGTTCATTCCTAAGCACACGGGAATCCGATTCAAGAATCTTGAGTATCTGTTCGGATGCATTTGCGAAGTCATCGCCATACTGAATTCCGATAGACCATTCAACTCTTCGTTTCGGTTCTCTGGAGTAATTGTTGATGCTACTTGTAGAGAGTCCACCATTGGGTATGAGAATAGATTTGTTGTCGGAGGTGGTGATGATAGTGTGGAACATTTGTATCTCTTTTACGGTTCCTGAATACCCCTGTGCTTCGATGTAGTCTCCGACTCTATAGGGCTTAAGCAGAAGTATCAACACGCCTCCGGCAAAGTTCTGGAGCGTTCCGCTGAGAGCCATACCGATGGCGACACCAGCGGAGGCAAATAGTGCAAGGAACGAGCTTGTCTCGATGCCAAGAATGCCGATGATGGTGACAAGCAGAATAAAGTATAAAACGATTTGTGTGAAGGAGAGAATAAATGTGGTGAGGGAGGCTTCTACATGTTTTTTTACAAACAGATTATGCAGAAACTTGTATAGTTTCCTGATGATGAAGCGCCCTACATAGAAGACTACAAAGGCGATAAGGAGTTTGAAAGCGAAATCCACAAAGGAGTTGGCAATCTTGGAGAGTGCATCTTCTAAAGATAGCCCTTTCAGCATGTCCCAGCCTTGGTTGATTGTTTCTGTTTTTTCAGCTGCCATATTGTTTGAATTTGTTAATAATTTTTAGTGGAATAATGGAATGCTATTGGCATATCCAATGAAAATACAAATCAGCGAGGTAAAAAGTTTTATTTTTGGCATGTTCTCTGAATTTGACACTTGCCTTTGTTGCGTTTCATTTGTCGGGTCAAGGGCGTGTGTCTGGAATGCATGGTGAGAACTTAAGTTTAATCCCGGCTTTGTATCCGAGATAATTGTCACGGTAGTTGTCGAGTTCAGTCTGCGTTAGTTCTCTAATAGGACGGACGCAGCCTTCAAGTCCTGTAGTTGAAGAAGGCTCGATAAATTCCACTCCGGTGTTGTTGCATCTGATCACTCTGCATAGTCCTGGCGTTGTGCTGCTTAAGAAAGAATATTCTATTGTAGCAAAGAAAACGCCCGAGTTTTTGCTTGTTTTTTCATCTGTCATGGAAGAGGAATCTTTGTTGAAGTATGGGAAATAACAGCAGACCGGAATTTCTGAATTCCCATCTTTTGCCGGTACCTCAGAAACCAAAAACATCCTCATTTTCGACACCTTCATCATTCCAGCAATATCTCTCAAAAACTTTGTGGTGATATGTTTCCAACTATTAATTTCTGTAGCCGTATAGAAAGGAGACTGACAGTTGTCAAGGTCGCATTGGTTGATTCTTTTCCATTGACCGTTTTTAGTTTGAAATTGTGACCTATTCGAGAATGCAGTTTTAAATCCGAGCATTTCGGAATGATAGGTTTCATTGGCCAAACTTTCGTCAGCAGACGTGTCGTATGATGTTTTGAACGGTATTTTCATCGGAGCATATGAACTATAATGATAGGCTTGCTTTTTGGTGCCATCTGTATTCCAGCTGGTTGTTATATTCTCATCATAAGAAGTGCATCCGAATGTTTCATACACCTGATAGTTCCTGTCGGTTATGAGATTTATCCCTCCATTACTGTCTGTTATTATCACATCGTTTATGATGACTGGGCGTGGACGAATCTCAATGTCGTATGTCACTGAATTGTCTTTGGTGGCGATTGTAATGCTACGTTTGATTGCCGGGTCATCAGGAGCCATTGCTCCTACGGATATGTAGAATGTCAAGTCTTCTGAAAGAGTGAATGGTGTTGGACTCTCAATTTCGTTAGAAGTGTTGACTACAGATTTGTTTGTAAACGATTCCGGACAGTAGTAGTAATTGTTTCTAAGTGTTTCGTGCGAAATGGTTCCTTCAAGGGGCCATTCAAGAGTAGATGAGATTGTCACGTCTGATGCAGAAGTGGTATTGCCTTTTATAGCGAAAGGAATGTCGAGAAACGAATTGAAGACCTCATGGGCGAATCCGTCTATTATGATTTTACCGGGTGTGGTTGCCGTTGGTTGATCAATTGATACTATATGTGATGCATCGGCTGTGTTCGGTATTGATTCTATATAGATTTCAGGTCCTTCTATCGGTGTCTGTTCTTTCGATTCGTAAGCTTCTTTTGCAGTCGGTTTGCCGCTTGCTTTTACCGAGTTTATTGAAATATGATAGCAGTAGTTCTGTTTGAGTTCTGACGAGCCGTTGCCATCTTCTATGTTGATACGATAATAAGTAGGACCTTCGTCAGAACCATATTTCGCTTTCAATATCAGAGCAGTAGTTGTTTCATCTCCTGATTGAGGCGTTTCTGATGAAGAGGGAAAGCAGTAGAATGCCGGAGCCAGTCCGGTTGTTCCGGAATCATTAGCGGAGGGGTAATCTATAAATGTGATACTTTCATCTTCATGAGAGAGTATGCCCTTTATTTCTCCGGCAATATTCTTCCCTGCAACCAATGGCGCATAACTATTGCGCCAGTTGCAGAGTCCTACTTTCTGAATTTCAAACCCAGATGTGACAGCATTGCTAATATCTATTCGCGACACAAGCCGTTCAAAATTCAAGTTTCCGGTTATCTTGAAGCCACTTGATGTTATTGAAAAACTAAAATCGGAGCTTGCCTTCATTGGAAGAAGTGAAACAGACTGCTGTGTGACAGGAGATGATGAGTGCAGAAGCAGTCGATTGTCTCCGATAGTGAGAGGATCTTCTGCAAATGAGTCTAAATATGCCTGATAGTTGTTGAATTTTTCTGGAACATAGCAATCTGCATTTGCTAGAGCTACTATGGAATATGGCGTGTTTTCTTCAAGTTGGTCGGGAATGTCAAACTTCAAGCATCCGGGGTTCTTAGTATCGTTAACTGCGTATGATGAAGAAACAAAATCTCCGGTGCCTGAGAAAAACAAAAGATAAGCGTGGCCTATTTCTGATTCAGCGACAAGAGTGTTCTCGCCTCGTGTATCAAGATCGTTGACTGAATATGACAATAGAATGCTATCAGCACCCGGATTTATCTCGTCCGGATGCTGAATATCATCACTACAACCGATTCCACACAGAGCGAGAATCAGCGACAGGAATACACACTTATAGAGAGCTCGCATGTCTAAAGTTGACACCGATAATGCGTCAATGAATCAGAGATCCACATTCTGATCAACAGAATTCCATGGCATCACTTCGAAAGAAGCATCCATCCAGTATTCAGGTGTTTGGTCAAGAGGTGCTTCTGGATTGGTGGGGCATAACATCTTTTCGTCAGGGAATCCGAGAGTCTTAACTGAGTTGATGGTTATCTTATAGAATGTGTTTCTGTCTACCCGATAAGTCTGATTATTTGTTTTTGTTGAGGCAATGTTTACTCGATAATAAGCTTCACATGATGTGAAGGTCACAGTTTCGTAGGTGTAGGCGGCTCTGGTGGCGCGGGGTGCTTTCATTGTTTCGTCAGTGTCAGATACTGTCAGAGCACTTTGGGTTCCATTATTTAAGGCATCCTTGTACCTGTCTGCATCGGCTTTCTCATGGAAGCACATAACTTTTTTGTCTTCTCCAACAGTGTAGTCTGCAAATCCGTTTTCTCTGTCGATGATTCCTACCACGTAATAACTTACATTCCCTTGATTATTTTTTGATTCATCTACAGTTGGCTTAGATGAACCAGCCGTGAAAGAATACCGTTTTTCCGGTATCATTGATATCTTTACGCTAACAAATGTAGTGTTGCCGGAAACCGGATTAGCCACGATATTCTCAGTCAAATATGTGCATTTATCCGCTTGGAATGACGATGGAGAAGAAATGAATCCACTATTATCCGAAGATGGATTGAATTTGTAGTTGTCGTATGTGCCGTCGTTATCACTATCTATGAATTCCTTCTGTATGTCAACCGTGTTTGGAGTAAGTTGATATATAATGGCAGTTTGGCGCGCTGCAAATTGGAATCCAGCGGCACTAAAACCGATGTCTGAAGAATTCTTGGATACCTCACTTCCTGCAATTACTTGAGCTTTGGCTACTAAACGGGTCAGAGTAATGGCAAAACCATTGGAAGCCGGCATAGCATCTTCATTAGAAGACATCATTACTTTCTTCTTTTCACTACAGCCAACCATCACAAATCCTGACGATTTAGTCAGATCACTAATTTCAAGAGACAGTTTTATCTTTTCAAAATCAGCTAATGTCGTTTCTCCATCAGCAACACTGGGAATTTTTTCTGCAGCTATTGCATAGATTGTCTTCTCTCCTGCAGTAGTTTCAAGTTTCTCGATTTTGTTATCGGTCACTGTCAGATTGGGATGACTTGACTCAAGTATGTTATTATCATTGAAAATGTATACGCTGACTGTAGAAAGTTTGGTCTCATTGGCAGTGGCGTTAGCGTCTTCTGCACGAGTAGCTGCCACCGACAGGTCAAGGGAAACGTATGCAGTTCCTTTTTCGAGGTTGATGAAGTCTACTGGGTTTGGGTCGCTGGAGCACGACACAAACGTGGCTGTAAAGAGGGAATAGACCGCCATGCAACTAATGAGAGTTTTAAAGTGTTTCATGATATTAGAGAATTTAGTTGTTATTAGTCAAGTTTTAGCACAGCGAGGAATGCTTTCTGAGGCACTTCTACGCGCCCAATCTGCTTCATGCGTTTTTTGCCCTCTTTCTGTTTTTCGAGGAGCTTGCGCTTTCGGCTGATATCACCACCATAGCATTTAGCTGTTACGTCTTTGCGCACAGCCTTCACTGTTTCTCTGGCAATTACCTTTGTGCCGATAGCCGCCTGTATGGCGATATCAAACTGCTGTCGCGGAATGAGTTCTTTCAGTTTTTCGCACATGCGGCGTCCGAACTTCACGGAATTGTCGGCATGTGTCAACGTGGAAAGAGCGTCGACGCTCTCTCCGTTGAGCAGGATGTCGAGTTTCACGAGATTTGACTCTCTGAAGTCGTGTATGTGATAGTCAAAGCTGGCGTAACCTTTGGAGATGGATTTAAGTTTGTCGTAAAAATCAATCACAATTTCTCCCAAAGGCATATCGAAAGTAATCTCCATTCGATTGCCGGAAATGTACTCCTGCTTGATGAGTTCGCCGCGTTTGCCGAGACAAAGCGTCATGATTGGACCGATGAATTCAGCCGCGGTGATCACTGTAGCTCGTATGTATGGTTCCTCTATATGGTCGATGAGTGTAGGATCGGGGAGCCCCGACGGGTTATGAACCTCTGTCTTGTTTCCTTTCTTGTCATATACGAAATAGGAAACGTTGGGCACGGTTGTGATCACGTCCATATTGAACTCTCTGCCCAGTCGTTCCTGAATTATCTCCATGTGTAGTAGCCCGAGGAAACCGCAACGGAATCCGAAGCCGAGGGCCGCTGATGATTCAGGTTGGAATGTGAGGGAGGCGTCGTTGAGTTGCAGTTTTTCAAGCGATGCACGTAGATTTTCGAAGTCTTCCGGATCTATGGGATAGACTCCGGCGAATACCATCGGCTTAACTTCTTCAAATCCTTCAATAGCGTTGCTGCAAGGTCGACCAACATGTGTGATGGTGTCGCCTACACGAACCTCGCGAGAAGTCTTGATTCCAGAGATTATATATCCTACATTTCCTGCTGATAGTTCCTTGCGGGGGGAGAGATCCAATTTAAGCACACCAACTTCGTCAGCGTGGTATTCCTTGGCAGTGCTGACAAATTTTACGAAGTCATCGGTGCTGATTGTGCCGTTGACTATTTTAAAATAGGCTATGATGCCACGGAATGGATTGAATACCGAGTCGAAAATCAGAGCTTGAAGTGGAGCGGAAGGATCCCCTTGAGGAGCAGGAACGCGTTCCACGATTGCTTTAAGAATATCGTCTACACCCAAACCGGTCTTGCCTGATGCACGAATAACCTCGCTACGGTCGCAACCGAGAAGATCTACAATCTGGTCTTCTACTTCATCCGGATTCGCACTGTCAAGGTCACATTTGTTTATTACCGGGATTATCTCGAGATTGTTATCAATCGCCATATATAGGTTGGAGATTGTCTGAGCCTGAATGCCCTGCGATCCATCTACTATCAATATGGCACCTTCACATGCGGCAATAGATCTGGATACCTCATAAGAGAAATCCACGTGTCCCGGAGTGTCGATAAGGTTAAGCACATATTTTTCGCCATTGTGTTGATATTCCATCTGTATGGCGTGGCTCTTAATCGTGATTCCTCGTTCGCGTTCGAGATCCATGTCGTCAAGCACCTGAGCTTCCATGTCTTTGGCAGCTATAGTGTTGGTACGTTCAAGAAGTCTGTCGGCAAGAGTCGATTTGCCGTGGTCGATATGTGCTATTATGCAGAAATTTCTTATATTCTTCATTATTATTTCTTCACTTCAAGAAAGAGGAAAGTGTGGTATTGTTGTATGATTGTAATTTAGATTCAAAATTAGTAATTTTTTTTCAAATGCTGAAGGGAATACGCAAAAATCTTGATTTTTAGCGATTCCGCGTATCTTCGGGGATTCCCGATTAGGGGTGTGTGGCTTGTGTCCAGTCGAGGCTTTCGTAATACTCTTCTCTCTTAGTGTTGGAAGTGTTCGGAAAATGACAAGAGAAACCGGAGTATATGTCAGGGTTGTAGGAATCACGACCATTGAAGTCTGTTTCAGAGCAATGTGCGCTGACAAGCACTTCAGCAAGAGCCGACTGAAATTCATAGGCAAGAGCCGTATCATTTTTTTTATTGCCGGAAAGGTATGCGCAGGTGTATTGTCCGAAGTCATACATGCCATACATTAGGCGACTATAATTCTGAAGTCCATACGCAGTGACCGGACGCTCACCTGCCTCGTAGATGGCGGCAGCTGCCTGGGCAAGTTTTTCAAGACCTTCGGTGCGGGCTACTGTAACGGTGACAGACATGTATGAGTCATAATAGTAATGAAAAAATGAGTCTGCGGCTCCGGATAAATCCGGTTCCGGAGTAGCGAGCATCGGCAGGGTGCTGTCATAGTTCATGCCGGGATTCCAGTCTTCTGTGGGGTAGCCGGCAATAAAGTCGCATTTATTGCGAAGCTGATATGCCACTTCGATTCCCATCATGTAGCAGGCATCAAACCAGATATAGTCAAACATACCATCCGGAATTGCTTCTGCAAGTTCATCAATATCGCAATAGTCGGTGACAGAACTGAATGTGTCGGTGCCGAAACTCCTTTTACGGCTGTCGCTCTTAGGCACGTTGTGGTCGGAGAAATTCGGTAACCATCCGGTGCCGTGCGACCAGAAGATTAGTCCATAATTTTGTGACGGAGACATGTCTTTGACATCTGCAAATACACTGCTCATGCGTTCCGGGTCGGTGGAGAATGTCTCTCGGTCGTAGGTCTTGATGGTTTCGAAATCCCACTCTCCGGCAGCGTTCTTTTTTAGTTCTGCGAGTGTAGCCTCTTCAGAGTTCCTAGAAGCAACGCTGTAAAGCATCACTTTTACATTATCTCCAAGACCTACCACGTTGGGCGCTGCTTGAATCATCTCCTCTTTATCAGATACAAGGTAAGACTGCAGATTGTTTGATGCTACAGCGTAGACCAGTACGGTTCTTGCCATGACTTTTTTTTTCGGAGCGGGCTCGTCTTTATGGCAAGAGGTGCCGAGTAAAAGTGCTGTTGATGCAAAGAGTGTGATTGTTTTTTTCATTAAATAGTTTTTTCGGTTATGCTATGGCTGTTTTATTATTTTGCTTGAATTACAGCCTACATACGTCTCATCGCATTGAAATGTTGATATGTAGAATTTCGTGACGCTTACTTGAAGGAATCCGGGAGATCGTTTTCATATAGCACGGTATCTCCGCTTTTAAGGATTTTTGACAATACTAGTTGTGAATCAGCGAATGTATCAACGATGTGCAGATTATTCTGATCGAACTCTGTTTTTAAGATTCCATCTACCAGTGGTTTTCGATTGTATACTCCCACTATCACTGCGATATCTACGTTCTTCCCTATATACTCGCCAAGTTGGCGATTGAGGTTTTCCTGCTCACTTCCCAATTCTACCATACCGGGTGTCACGATGATTCGTTTTCCATCTTTGAACTGAGCCAGTACGTCTACTGCCATTTTGGAGCCGAATGGGTTTGAGTTAAATGCATCATCAATTATCGTTACACCGCCAGGAGTGCGTTTTACACTCAAACGATGTTCAACCTGCTCAATTGCTGCTACAGCTCTGCGAATCTCGCTTTCGGTGACTCCAAGGTGAAGAGCCATAATTACAGCTCCCACGAGATTGGAGATATTGCATTCTCCTATGAGGTGAGTGTGGAGTTCAAGTCGAGTGCCGTCTTTTCCTACAATTGTGAATGTGGTGCCATCAGCTGAGTATCTGATGTCTTCGGCTCGATAGTCGCAACCCTCGGATGTAGAGACCCCATAACGAGCTACTTTCATTAAGGTTACTTCTCTATTAGCACAATATTCGAAATCGTTATTGATAATGCCATATCCGCAGCGAGGAAGAGAATCGATAAGTTCAAACTTTGTTTTCTGTACGTTTTCGATGCTCTTAAATGTTTCGAGATGCATTGGTCCGACAGCCGTAACTATTCCATACTCTGGATTCACAATGCTACAAATCTCTTCAATGTCGCCAATTTGCTTGGCTCCCATTTCGCAGATGAATACCTCATGGTATGGCTTCAACATCTCGCGTACTGTGCGGATTATTCCCATCGGTGTGTTGTAGCTTCCCGGGGTCATAAGCACGTTGAAATGTTCCGAAAGGATGCGCTCGAGATAGTGCTTGGTGGAAGTCTTGCCATAACTACCAGTGATTCCTATCACTTTCAATTGCGGCATCGACTCAAGTATGGCACATGCTTCGTTGCGGTATTTGCGGTTTATTGCATACTCCACGGGTTTCAAGATCCACACTGCTGCGATTGCTATTGTCCAAGAGAATACACACATCAGAATAAGCACTCCGAGTGTAACCTGAGGACCGCTATAGTAAAGAAACGCATCGCTACCACTGTGTCCTACTGTGAGCGCAAGTGCGAGTACTGCACCCACACCAAGAATTCCACACACGCTGTAGATGCGACGTACACGCGGTGTGAACACAAGCGGTTTTTTATATTTGCCCCTCAGGGCAATCACTCCCTGTGCTACACAAACTGCGGTCACAAGGATGGCATTGAGGGCGGGAGTGAGGAGCGTAGAGAAAAGCAAAAACAGGATGCCAAGGTTTATCAGTCGACTTGCCGATGAGGCATCGCCCGAGCGGTTGATCCATTTCCAGTAGCGGTCTATCCTGTAGCTGTTCTGCTGAAGCATATGAATGTCGTGCTTGAAATTTACGAGCATATAAATGCCGCAGATTGTGAGTATGGTAATTGTAAATGCGTTCACGGTTTTGTTTTTTTCTAGTTGTTGTTTAGAATCTCAATGTTGCCTGTGCTTTTTAGTATCAAAGGCCGAAGAATGATTTTACTGCCGCACTGAATCCGAATGGATTGTCGAGAAATGAATAATGTCCACATCCGGGAAATGATACAAGTCCGGCATTGGGGATAAGACTTTCCATGATTTTTGCATCGGAAAGGGGTGTGGCTGTATCCTCCTCTCCCCATACGAGGAGTGTAGGAGCCTTTATCAAAGGCATGACATGGCGCAAATCTTCATTGATACATTTGCTCATGATGGCGCGCATACGCGGGGTCGAGTTTCTATAATCTGAAGAACCATTTTTTGCACGCATTCTGTCAAGAATGTCTTCTCCACGTTTTTTGCCGAATAGAAATCTGACGATATGTTTTAAAGCTTTGAATGTATACACTTTACGGTAGTATGTAAAACTTCTTTTGGGCTTTATTCCTGCAGCGTCTACTAAAAGAATCTTTCCTGTTTCATTGCGGGAACCCATTAGCAGGCTTATGCGTCCACCAAAGGAATGACCTACAAGAGCCGGGTTCTTGAGTTCAAGTCGGCTGATGAATTTCTCCATTAGTGTGGTAAATTCCTCTATGCCCCAAACTGCAGGAGGCTCGCTACTCAGTCCGTGACCTGGAAGATCTACGTTGAGCACTCTCATTTTCCCTTTAAAAAGAGCTGCAATTGATGCCACTGTGTCGCAAGTGCATCCCCATCCGTGCATCACTATCACAGGCTGAAGAGCCTTTTCTTCGCTGTCTCTGTAGTGTAGCGAAACCCCATCGATTTCTATTCTCTTGTCCATTTTCAATGTTTACACGTCAATGTCTCAAGTATCTCTGTGTAAGACCTGAGTAGGCATCTATACGGCGGTCGCGGAGAAACGGCCACCATTGTCTTACGTTTTCTGACCTTGCGAGGTCTATGTCAACCACCATGTCGACAGATTTGTCATCTGGTGCGAGATATAGAAATTCTCCCTGAGGACCTACTACAAAACTGGATCCCCAGAAGTCTATGCCTGAAGATACACCGCTAAGGTCTTCTTCGAATCCCACTCTGTTAACGCTCACAACCGGCACCCCGTTGGCGACAGCATGACCGCGCTGCACGGTGATCCACGCATCGCGCTGGCGCTTCTTTTCATCATCGTCGTCATCAGGATTCCAACCGATAGCGGTTGGGTAGATGAGTATTTCCGCTCCTTCGAGTGCCATTAGACGAGCTGCTTCCGGATACCATTGGTCCCAGCAAACGAGAACGCCAAGTCTGCCAACAGAAGTGTCGATTGGTTGAAATCCGAGATCACCTGGAGTGAAGTAGAATTTTTCATAAAACCCTGGGTCGTCTGGAATGTGCATTTTGCGGTATCTCCCGGCAATGCTGCCATCTGAATCAAACACGATAGCCGTGTTGTGATAGAGTCCCGGGGCCCGCCGTTCGAAACTGCTTGCCACCAGAACTACACCATTGTCGCGCGCTGCTTTTGAATATACATCCGAAAAGTCGCCCGGAAATGGTTCTGCATAGCGGAAGTTTTCTACATCTTCAGTCTGGCAGAAGTAGAGTGAATCGTGAAGTTCAGATAGCACTACCAATCGAGCTCCTTCTTCAGCAAGATTGCTAATAGAGGCGAGGTTGCGTGCACGGTTGGTGTTTACGTCTTCGCTGAAGGAGTGCTGTATAATGCCTGTCTTTATGATATCGTGTTCTTTTTTATTCATTTCTTTACAGTATATGTTGCGAATGATATTGTTACCACAGGTTAAGAATTCCGGTAGGCACCTGCATGGTAGCACAGTGTAGCGAACCGTGTTGCTTAGTCAGTGTCACGCAGTCGATGCCTATCACTTTATGTGTTGGATAGGCTATTTTTATAGTGCGCATAGCAAGCATGTCAATGTCTGGTTGCCCATACGTTGGCATGAATACATTTTCGTTTGCAACGAGATAATTGGAGTATGTAGCCGGTAGACGGTTGCCGTCTTCGTCGTAGACCGGAGCCGGAAGGGGAAGCTCTACAAGATTGTATGGGTTGCCTTCAGCAGTGCGCAACATTGTGAGTTGTGCACGCATTGCGAGTAGTTCTTCAAATTGAGGATCATCGAAATTGCGGGTGCCGGTGAAAACTATTGTGTCGTTCGGTGCAAGACGTGCAAGTGTGTCGATGTGGGAGTCGGTGTCATCTCCAATGAGAGAGCCGTGGTCGAGCCACAGCACATGATCCGCTCCGAGTCTTTCGTGAAGAATTTCATTAATCTCTCCTTTTGTTTTACCTCCATTGCGGTTTGGCGAAAGAAGACATTGCGAAGTGGTCATGATTGTGCCTCTTCCATCGCATTCTACCGATCCACCTTCGAGTATAAAGTCTCGTTCGTTGCGGTAGACATGTGGGAGAAAGTATCCTTTATTCTCAAGACTTAGGTTCACAAGATTGTCTTTGTCTGCTGCGAATTTTAATCCCCAGGCATTGAAGCCGAAGTCGAGTGCACGAAGCCTGCCGTTGCGTATCGCAGAGAGCATTCCGTAGTCGCGAATCCATGTGTCATTATAGTCCGTTTCGATATATCGAATATAGTCTCCATTGCATTTCGACAGAAGTCGACTTGCTTCACCGGAATCATTACACAACAACGCAATACGAATATTGGCATTCGTCATTGCTTCTACAAGCCTTCTATATTGGTCGAGGGCTTCCGGAAGAATATAGTCCCAATCGGTGTCTTTGTGCGGAAGTGCGAGCATCACGCATTCACATGGTTCCCATTCGGCTATGAATCGTATTTCAGACATATAATTATCAAGATTGTTGTAAAATTGTCTTTCTCTCCGATATGAGTGGAGATTGTTATTGCAAAATTATAAAAAATTCCACTATTATAACCCTGTATTCATATTTTTTTGGTAATTTTGTTGGTTAATAATGGCTTTGTAACGAATTGTGTGGCTGAAAAGCCGGTGTTTTATTCGTTGCGGAGTCGCAAATACGATCAATCATCAGAATGAATATGGAGAAAAGCAAGACTACGGAAGAATTTGCACAAGCAAAGGCTGAATGTCGCTGTTTGTTTGAGAAAAAACTCATGGACTACGGCACATCCTGGCGCATCATGCGTCCGAAAAGCCTTACTGATCAGATCATGATAAAGGCAATGAGAATTCGTAGTATCGAAGAGAAGGGTGTGGCTCTCGTAGACGAAGGCATACGTCCTGAATTTATAGGTATTGTCAATTATTGTGTCATGGCGTTGATTCAACTTGATCTTGGTCCGGGCAAGAATCTCGATGCCGAAACATGCATGCGTCTCTACGATGAAAAATTGAATGGCGCCACGAGTCTCATGGAAAATAAAAACCATGACTATGACGAGGCGTGGCGGATGATGCGCGTAAGTAGTTTTACCGACATAATACTTCAGAAATTGATGCGTACCAAAGAAATTGAAGGTCATGACGGGCATACGCTTGTGAGTGAGGGTATAGACGCCAACTATATGGATATGATTAATTACGCACTCTTTGCTCTCATAAAGACATCAACATCGGGAATTAGTTGACATGGCATATGCCTGAACCTACCCCGAACACAACAGAATGCAATGGACAAAGCAGGACGCAAGACCCCTTTAGGAATAGAAAAAAAATTTGATAGATTCGGACATTGGCTCGATACATCCTGGGCCTTACGCATCGTACGTCCGATTCTTGATCGCTATCCGTCGGTAACCGTAGCTATTACTTGGCTTTTGCGTCTTATTGTAGGAGGCGTGTTTGTGGTGTCGGGTGTAACGAAAGGTGTGGATCCATGGGGATCCTACTACAAGGTTTATGAGTATCTGCTCGCTTTAAACATCCCGGTAGGTGAGTGGGGAAACGCCGTGCTTATCCTTGCTTTACTGCTTTTTGCAATAGAGTTTTTTATCGGAGCATCGTTAGTATGTGGATGTTTTAGAAAGGCCACTCCCATTGTCGCAGCTCTCTTTATGTTGTTCATGTTGCCACTAACCTTGTGGATTGCGGTTGCAGACCCGGTTGCTGATTGCGGATGTTTCGGAGATTTTCTTGTTATTTCCAATTGGGCAACTTTTGCGAAAAATGTGTTTCTTGCGATTGCAGTGGTATGGCTGTTGAAGTTTAACAGGAGTGCCATCTGCCTTGTTTCGGCATCTTTGCAATGGCTTGCTGGTGTTGGAATGGCTCTGTATATTTTAATTGTCGGTTATGTTGGCTATTGGCAACAACCGATGCTTGATTTTAGATCCTATCCTATTGGTACAATATTGTTTGGAGACTCAGATGCTGCTGAGTATATACCGGTATATTCGTTTGTCTATGAGAAAAATGGGGTGGAACAAGTGTTTTCTGAAGACGACGAACTGCCCGATGAAGGTTCTGGCTGGAATTTTATCAGACGTGAGGAATTGGGATTCATTCGTGATAATGAGGCTCTTCTACAAAAAAGTGTGGGCGGAGACTTCCGAATCTGGAGTGAGGATGGAAGTGAAGACGTAACAGAATCGCTTTATTCTGATGGATTCCAATTGCTTCTTCTTATTCCGGATATCAGCACGCTTTCGATGGCAACGAGTTGGAAAATTAATCGTCTTTACGATATGGCTAAGGCTTCCGGTGCAGAATTCTTTGCTGTGGCGGCAGGAAGCGTGAAGGATATTGCACGGTGGCGTGATCTCTCGTCTGGGCAATATCCGATATATACAGCAGATGACACATCGATCAAGGAATTGGCACGCGGTAATCCGGCGATTGTGAGCCTTGACGGGGGGAAGATTATATGGAAGGCTGCTTTGAGTGCGTTGCTTATTGACGAAGACGAGAACTCAGATAGGTTTGAAACTTCTATTATTGGAATTTCAATGTCAGGAACTCAATCTTTTGTAGCAGTTACGATCATTCTTGTGAATTATCTTGCTATTCTCGCTATCTTATCATATATTCTTAGCCGTTCAGTCTCTCCGTTCTTTGCGCGACGCATCAATTCGGAGCATGATGAAAAGCAGTATAGTGAAGCCCCAAAGAGCTGATCCTCCGTAACTGAAGAAGGGTAAGGGAATGCCAATCACCGGACAGAGTCCGATAACCATACCAATGTTGATGCACAGATGGAAAATCAAGTACGATGCCACACAATATGCATAAACGCGTCCGAATGGCGTTCGTTGTCGCTCTGCCAAATGGATGATGCGGAGTATGAGGGCAAGAAATGCCAATAGCACTGCGCTACTGCCGATGAATCCCTCTTCTTCACCGATGGTACAGAATATGAAGTCTGTGTGCTGTTCAGGCACATATTTAAGTTTTGTCTGTGTGCCATTGAGAAATCCTTTTCCTGTCACTCCCCCCGAACCAATTGCTATTTTTGATTGGTTGACATTGTAGCCAAAACCCCTCAGGTCGTCTTCAATTCCCAGTGCTACTTTTATACGCATTTGTTGGTATGGTTCAAGTACACTTCCAAATACGTAGTTCACTGAGAAGAGAAACATCAACGATATAATTGCTATTCCGATAGTAACTACATATTTCCCAATGCGGTGTCGATACATGGCTATTGATACATAAAGAATAGCAGTGGATATAGTACCTATGAAAAACCAAAGTCCAGATACATTCACTCCAAATGCAGTAAGAATTCCAACAGTCAGTCCGCATATTGCAAAGCCAACAGATACGTTGCGTCCGATTATCGTATCTTTGCAATAGAATAGAAGCATTAGGCAGAATACCGCAATAATCATGCAGAATACTGAGAATTCTCCGCAGGGGAGTCCAAGCATTAATGGTTCGGAATATTTTACGGCAACAATGAAGTATGTTACAGCAAATAGTGCAGAGAATAGAACGAGACCACTCATGCCTTCTCTATACAGCACGAAAAAGAGGGAAATATATACGAGTGCAGATCCTGTTTCATGCTGAAAAAGTATCAGAATTACCGGCAAGAAAATGATGATTAATGCTCGGAAATAATTACTGATTTTCTGGTTGAGAGTAAAATTATAGGAATTGAAAAGTTTGGCGAGAGCGAGTGCTGTGGCAAATTTGCCAAATTCTGCCGGTTGAAGGCTTACCGGACCAAATACAAGCCATGATCTGGACCCTTTGATGTCTGGTGCCAAAAATATAGTGGCTATCATCAGAAGAATCACTGCTATGTAGACTGGATAAGCATATGTCTCGTATATGCGGTAATCAAACAGTAGGATTACGCATCCGATTATGAGAGATAGACCTATCCATAGAAATTGCTTTCCTGAGAATTCTGCAAAGTCAAACATGCTTGCGCGGTCGAAGTCGTAACTTGCCGCGTATATGCTCACTGCACCTGAGACCACCAGAATCAGGTAAAGGATAATAGTTGGCCAGTCTAATTGCCGAAATGCAGAGGTATTCGCATCAATGTTTCTTGACTCCACTTGTCAGTATGGTGTTTGAGTTTAACATTCGTTCTTCTAAATATTTTTTCTCCGGAGAAATTGTCCCTTTCAGATATTTCTCTATTATCAGGGTGCCTATAGGAACTCCGTAAGTCGCTCCAAAACCGGCATTCTCTACATATACGGCAACCGCTATCTTTGGATTTTTATAGGGTGCGAAGCCCATGAAAGCTGAGTGGTCTTTGCCGTGAGGATTTTGTGCGGTGCCGGTCTTCCCACAGACCTCAATACCATCGATAGATGCAAGCCTACAAGTGCCTCCGATTACTGCCATTCGCATTCCTTCAGCAATCTGCTCGTAATAGTCTTGTTTTATTGATGGTGTGCGCTTCAACCTATAATTGCGGTCGATTACTGTGTCGCTGATCTCTTTGACTATATGAGGAGTGTAATACCATCCTCGATTTGCAATTGTAGATGCAAGATTGGCTATCTGCAGGGGAGTGGCAAGTACTTCTCCTTGGCCTATTGAAACTGATATTATTGAGTTGGCACTCCAATTCCTTCCCCTAAACGATTTGCTGTAGTACTCAGGATTTGGGATGAATCCGCGGCTTTCTGATGGTAGGTCTACACCGAGACGATAACCATATCCCATCTCGACCATATAGTTTTTCCATTTCTCAAACTGTATTGATGGTGTGCTACCGCGCTTGTCTATAAAGTTTTTGAATCCCCAGCAAAAATATGCGTTGCAAGAAGTGGCGATTGCCGGCTTCAGCGCAATAGGAGAGCCATGAGAGTGGCAACCTACACGCAATCCGTTGACATATCCGTGATAGCAAGGATACATTGTGGCAGGGGTAATAGTTCCTTCTTGTAGAAATATCAGTCCCTGTGTTGGCTTGAATGTGGAACCTGGAGGATAAGCTCCCTGTAAGGCTCTGTCAAACAATGGTTTTAACCTGTCTTTCACAAGTGCTGCATAATTTCGTCCACGTTCCGAGCCTACAAGCAAGGAAGGATCGTAGGTTGGTGCCGACACCATGCATAGTATTTCTCCCGTGCTTGGCTCAATAGCTACAATGGCTCCAATTTTGCCTTGCATGAGTCTCTCTCCATATTCCTGAAGATCCATATCAATGCTCAGAGTGAGGTCTCTTCCCGAAACTGGAGCCACATCGTGGATGCCGTCTTCGTATTTTCCCTTGATGCGTCCGAGAGCATCTTTCATGAGGATTTCTGCGCCTTTTATTCCCCTTAGATGTTTCTCATAGCTTTTTTCTATTCCAAGGTCTCCGGTGTAGTCTCCACTTCTGTAATACCTGTCGTGCTCAACATCGGTTGCATTCACTTCTCTAATGTTGCCAAGAATGTTAGCAGCAGCATGAGTGGCATATTCCCTCACGTTGCGTTTCTGCACGTAGAAGCCGGGGAAAAGATACAACTTTTCTTGTAGTCGTCCGTAGTCTTCCTGCGATAGATGCGACATGAGTTTTTGAGGAGTATAAGCTGAATACCCTGGATTTTTTCTCGGGTTTTTCATCTCTTTCCAATAGCGAGTGAATTCCTCTTTGGTTATGTTTAGCACTTTGCAGAGACCAAGAGTGTCAAATTTATTGCCGACGTCTTTGGGAATAAGCATAACATCGTAGGCTGGCTGGTTGAACACAACAAGTCGCCCTTTTCTGTCATATACAAGTCCACGAGCCGGATACAGCACCTTTCGGAAAAATGCGTTTGACTCAGCATTTTCCTTGTATGTGTTGTCGCTAACCTGAAGGTTGAATAGTCGGATTAGGAATATGATGACCACAAGAGTTATGAAACCTCCGACTACATATTTCCTTTTTTCTAATGTATAGTCTTTCCCCACTGGAGTTTGCTTTGTCTATTATTTTTTGTAAAGTAGCGAGTCTATGGCAAGAATCACCAAAAATGAGAAAACTGTGCTTCCACCTGCCTTGATTAGAATGTTGGCAATCGATTCATAATTGAGACTCTCGATAAATGTTACAATTACACAATAGATGGCACTCATGCTAAGCAGATACTTGCAAAAGTTAAACCAACCCATAGTTGACACGCCAGGTTTTCTGCCGAGGGTGTTGTCATCGCGCTGCTCATATGCGAAATATACAGGACGTTTAAGCGAGGCGAGAAGTGTGCATCCGAGCGCATTGACTCCTGGTGTGTCAGAAAGCATATCAACCGAGATACCAAGCAGAAATCCTAATGTAAGAATTATGTTTGCAGGTACGTTAAGTGGCAGTTTCACCAAAAAATAGATGAAAATGTAACATACAGCGTAGTGGAACAGCACTATTTGGTTAAGTATAAGCGCTTGCACGAGTACGAGCACTACGAAGAGAATGGTAAATGTAATTATACTTTTGTTCATTCTATGCTCTGTATTGAATCCAACTCCTGTTTGTATGCATCCTTGATGATTCTTACAGTCCCAAGCGATTTAAAATCAGAGGCAAGTCTGATTTTAAGCACGAAGAATGTGTCATCGTTGGTTTTTATTGTGCCCATTACGGTTCCGATGTCTATCCCTTCTGGGAATGTGGTTGAGAATCCACTGGTCACAATAGTGTCACCGACATGGAACTTTGCATGTCGAGGAACTTCCTCTAAATATGCAATGGCAGGATCTGTCCCCCTCCAGGTCAGGCTTCCGACATACGTTGTGCCTTTCAGCTTTGCGCTGAAACGTTGACTTTGATTAAGAAGGGAAATAGCTCTGGAGGTGTGGCCGCCGATGGCATCAATAATACCTACTATTCCGCTTTGGTCCACAACTCCCATTCCAGACTCCACACCATCGGCAAGTCCTCGGTTGATGGTGAAATAGTTGCGTGGGTGGCGAGTGGAGTTGTTAATCACTGCCGCCCCGATATAGTCATATCGTGGACCGATTTTGCTAATAGTTGAGTCTTGAAGCATTATTTTATATTGCGTCAATTCATTCCTGAGATTAAGAACTTCGTTTTGAAGTTTGGCGTTGCTTTCCTGAAGTCGTTCGTTGACATTCCTCAGACTGAAATATCCAGATATTTCAGACGCTGTGCCATATATAAACTCACCGATAGCGTTTGCCGAAGTGAGGTATATGGAGTTGTGCCGGTCGCTCTGTTTTACTAGTAGAACGCATGAAATCAGCACATAGAACGTAAAGACGAACCATGTGCTGTATTTTATTAGGAAATTCAGAAGATTCCTCATCGTATGAGGAATCGGAACCGGTTGATATTCTTGAGCGCAACTCCTGTGCCACGGGCAACAGCAGTTAACGGATCTTCCGCTATCTTGAATTCTATGCGGAACTTATCGGTAAATCGCTTGTCAAGACCACGTAGCAATGCTCCTCCTCCTGCAAGATAGATGCCGTTTTTCACAATGTCGGCATATAGCTCTGGCGGAGTCTGGTCAAGTGCAGCGAGTATAGCAGCTTCCATTTTGGCAATAGTCTTCTCAATGCAGAGGGCTATCTCTTCGTGTGTCACTGCAACTTCCACAGGAAGTGCTGTCATTTTGTTTGGTCCGTTCACTATGAATGGCTCCGGTGGATTTTCAAGATTGGTCAGTGCGCTACCTACCTTTATCTTGATTTTTTCTGCCATACTGGAGCCAACCTTGAGGTTGTGAACTCTTCCCATGTGCTCCTGAATGTCTGCAGTAAGATCGTTGCCTGCAACGCGGATACTCTTGTTGCTGACGATACCTCCGAGTGATATTACAGCAATCTCGGTGCTTCCACCACCTATATCAACGATCATGTTGCCCTCCGGTGCTTCAACATCAAGCCCGATGCCCAATGCGGCTGCCATTGGCTCATAAATCATGAAAACGTCACGACCACCGGCATGTTCACTTGAGTCTCTTACAGCACGAATCTCTACTTCTGTGGAGCCAGACGGAATACACACCACCATACGGAGACTGGGCGAGAATAAGTGACGCTTGTTGCTGACCATCTTTACCAATCCCCTTATCATTTGCTCTGCAGCGTTGAAGTCTGCTATCACTCCGTCGCGAAGCGGACGTACAGTTCGTATTCCTGGAGGCTCTTTCCCTTCCATTTGGTGAGCTACCTCTCCTACGGCAAGCAATTTGTCTGTTTTGTTGTCGATGGCTACAACTGATGGTTGATTCACGACCATCTTGTCTTTATGAATTATTATGGAATTGGCTGTGCCAAGATCCATTGCAATTTCCTGTGTCAATGAGAATATTCCCATAACTTCTTTCAGCTTGAATTATAAACTGTTGAAACTCACTAGTATAATGGCCTATCTGACAAGAACTGTTTCTATTCTTGCCTTTAACCTTGTTTTCAAACCGCAAATTTAGTCAAATTTTTTTAATTTATTGCGAATTTTGAATGAATTTATATCAAGTATTTTTAGTTCTAAAAAAAATGACGCGGATAATTATTATCCGCGTCATTTGGCTTATTTAAGATTCTTAGATGTTTTAGTTGAAGAAAGTTGTAAGCGCATAGTCAATGTTTTCAATCACATACAGAAGGTCGCTGTCATCAGCATTGATTGCCTTAGCCTGCTCTGTGATTGCTTTTGCGGCCTCAAAGTAGTTGGTCTTAATGTCTAAGCGTGCAGCTCTTGCTTCTTCGCTATTGCCTTCGATTGAGTTCCATTTGTTGGCACCTACACGATAGATTTTCTTTGCTGCGTTTTTAAGTGTTTCGAAGTCTACATTAGGAAGTGTTACGCACTTTCTGTAGTCTGCTACAGAAGCCTCGTCATCGCCTTTGCGATCGTTGACAAATCCGCGGAGTCCATAGAGACCGGCATTATCCGGATTAGCAGCGATTAGTTCGCTTACAGTAGCGACAGCGTCATCATATTTTCCATCGGTTACCATAAAGTTCACGATGTTGTTGATGAAGATAGGTTCTGCAATTCCGAATTTCTTGTTGCCTTCAGTTGCAATCTCAATGATTCTTTCTTTTGCAGTCAGCTCCATTGTAGAGTCGCGCTGTGCAGCTGCTTGCCAGCAAGCTATCTCATAAATATAGGCCTGCTTATCGTCGTAGCCTACACCACGAGCCTTGCGGAAAGCGTCTGCGCTCTTCACTACGTCGTTGCCTGTATAAGCTGCGAGTCCTGCATTGAAGTATGCAGTGCCACGGTCAGCAGCAGGGAAATCTAATTTTTCATTAGCCATAAACGGCATGTCGGGCATGTCGCCATAAATCATGAAACTTTCATATGCTTCCGGAAATGCTTTTGAGGCATTGAAGAAGTCTGCACCAGCTTTGAAGTAGTCATTGGCGTGACCCTTAAGTTTGCTGATGATATCCTTTGAGTATTTGGGCTTAACTTTTCCCTTTGCGTCTGGAAGACTATCAAGTGGGAGAGCCTTTACAAACTCCTTGTAGCCGTTAAGAAGTTCAGTACCCATCTTTACTGCATCTACGCTTGCAGGGTTGATCATCTGGTTTGTAAGCTCCTTATCGAACGCATCGAATTCAATTTTTCCGGCTATATAATAAGTCTGGGCATCGTTTGCAGTTTCGGAATTCTCCTTAGCTTCATTGATGAGCTTGCGTGCTTCTTCAATTTGGTCTGGTTTGCCGCTTAGTTTCTTTGCCGCATCCACATTGGCTTTCTGTGCGCTCACCGAGCCTACGGCTGCGATACAAAGCGCAAATGTCATGAGTTTCTTCATATCGGTTCTATTTTGGTTTAATTATTTTTCTCCGTTTCTTGCGCGTTTTCAGCATTTGTCGATTCAGTATTGCTGTCCACGCCTGTTTCAGTTTCAGTCATAGTCGGTTCTTGCTCCATTTCTTCCGGGTCAGAATCTACTACGCATACAGAGGCTATTTTGTCTCCGCGTTTGTGGAGGTCAATAAGTTTTACTCCCTGCGTATTTCTGCCCTGCAGGCGAAGTGTATCAACCGGCAATCTGAGTGTTATGCCGCTTTGGTTAATAATCATCAGATCGTTTTCATCGGTTACTTTCTTGATTGCAACAAGCGGACCTGTCTTGTCTGTGACATTGATTGTCTTTACACCTTTACCTCCTCGGTGCATGCTGACTGGATAGTCTTCAAGATCCGTGCGTTTGCCGAAACCATTGTCTGACACTACTAAGATGCTGTGTTCAGTGTCTTCTGTTTTAGCTGTCACCATACCGACTACTTCATCACCTTCGCCACGGAGCGTCATGCCACGCACACCGGTCGACACTCTGCCCATAGGACGAAGTTCCGATTCGTTGTAGCGAGTGGCAAATCCGGATTTGCTTGCCAGAATCACCTGAGTGTCTCCATCGGTGAGTTCAACCTGAAGCAGTGAGTCATCTTCTCGGATGATGATGGCGTTAACGCCATTAGCACGAGGTCGACTGTATGCCTCAAGAGGAGTCTTTTTCACTACGCCATTACGTGTGGCGAAGAGTAGGTTGTGGCTCTTTACAAACTCTTCATCGTTTAGGTTCTTGATACAGATAAATGCGTTGACAGCATCGTCTGCATCAATGTTGAGAAGGTTTTGTATGGCACGGCCTTTGGAATTCTTTGCAAATTCTGGAATTTCATATACTTTAAGCCAATAACATCTGCCCTTGCTGGTGAAGAAAAGCATGTAGTTATGGTTTGTGGCAGGGTAGATGTGCTCAATGAAGTCTTGATCGCGAGTGCTGCTGCCCTTAGCTCCAACGCCACCACGATTCTGTGCGCGGAACTCTGTGAGAGGTGTGCGCTTAATGTATCCAAGATGCGAGATTGTGATAATCATATCATCATCTGGATAAAAATCTTCAGCGTTGAGATCGCTTGAATACATGCTAATCTTAGTGCGACGCTCATCACCGAACTTATCTCTGATTTCCTCCAATTCTTGCTTCATCACATTGCGACAAACCAAATCATTGGTCAAGATTTCATTGTAGAATGAAATCTGCTTCATTAGCTCATCATATTCAGCATGCAGTTTATCCATCTCCAGACCTGTGAGCTGGCGCAGGCGCATTTCCACAATGGCGCGGGTTTGCACTTCGTCGAGTGCGAATTTCTCGCTCAGCCTTGCGCGAGCCTCATCTGTTGTTTGAGAGTGGCGTATGATGTGGATAACCTCATCAATGTTGTCGCAAGCAATCATCAACCCTTTTAGGATGTGAGCTCTTTCTTCTGCTTTGTGAAGAAGGAAACGAGTGCGTCTCATCACTACTTCATGGCGGTGGTCGACAAAATTCACAAGGATTTCCTTGAGGTTTAGAGTGCGTGGTCTGCCGTTGACAAGTGCAACGTTGTTAACGCTAAAGCTTGTCTGGAGCTGTGTCAGTTTGTAAAGCTTATTGAGCACAACACGTGCGTTTGCCTCTCGCTTTATGTCGATTGCAATGTGAATTTTGCCACGGGCGGATGTGTCGGTAATGTCTGAGATGCCATCAATCTTCTTTTCCTCCACCATGTCAGCGATACTCTTTACGAGCTCGTTTTTCAGCACGCCGTATGGAATTTCACTAATGATAATTTGATCGTGGGTGCCGTTCGATTCAATCTCAGCCTTAGCGCGGAGCACTATTCTGCCACGTCCAGTCTCGTAAGCATCGCGAACACCCTGCATACCGAAAATCTCTCCTCCAGTGGGGAAGTCCGGAGCCTTGATGTATTGCATCAGACCTTCAATGTCAATGTCTGGATTGTCGATAAGTGCGAGTGATGCATCAAGTGCTTCCGTCAGATTGTGAGGAGGCATGTTAGTGGCCATGCCCACTGCAATACCTGCAGCTCCATTCACAAGAAGGTTCGGAATGCGAGTAGGCAACACTGTCGGTTCTTTGGTGGTGTTGTCGAAGTTTGGCTCGAAGTCTACGGTGTCGCATTCAAGGTCGCGTAGCATTTCTTCGCCCATGCGAGAGAGTTTTACCTCAGTGTAACGCATGGCAGCGGGAGAGTCTCCATCGATCGATCCGAAGTTTCCTTGTCCAAACACCAATGGATATCTAAGCGACCAGTCCTGTGCCATCCTCACCATCGTCATATAAATTGAGGAGTCTCCGTGGGGGTGATAGTGACCCATAACGTCACCCACGATGCGAGCAGACTTCTTGGTGTCGCCTGAATAGTAGTTGCCTACTTCGCCCATGCCGTAGAGCACACGGCGATGTACTGGCTTAAAACCATCGCGAACATCAGGAAGTGCACGCGACACTATGACCGACATCGAATAGTCGATGTAGGCACTTTTCATTTCCGATTCTATGTTGACCGGAATAATTTTATCTTCGTCAGTAGTCATTTTTATCTGTTCTTTACAACCTACAAAATTAATGATTTTTTACCAATTATGCAAGCGTATGCTTCATATTTGTGAGTTTTTGTATAATGCATGGAGCACTGAATGAGGAGACCGCTCAAGTCTAGTGTCTTTGCTATGTTGTTAGAGAGAAAAGATGGTTGCAAAAAACTAACAAATATGATATAAAAAAGAGGGTGTATCAAAATTTTTCGTTTTGATACACCCTCTTTTAAATGTGTCGAGTTATTCACACGAATCTTTATAGTCAAAGGAAAGACCTTTATCTTCTTCCTGACATTTGGAGACTTCAATCACTCCTCCGATTTTGCCTTCAGCATTAAGCTTTAGAAGCATTTCTGCAAGGTCATCTTCAAGATATTTTTGGATTGCTCGTTTTAAAGGCCTTGCTCCAAAGTTCCTGTCATAGCCTTTGTCTGCTATGAAGTCTTTAGCGTCAGCATTGAGCTTCAAGGTGTAGCCGAGTTTCATTACTCGTGCATAGAAACCCTTTAGTTCTACATCAATAATCTTGTGGATTGCCTCTTTGTCGAGTTGGTCAAACATCACAATGTCATCGATGCGGTTCAAGAATTCTGGCGAGAAAGCTCTGTTTAGTGCCTTGGATATGACTCCTTGTGCTTGTTTGTTTTCATCAGTTGCTGTGTTGAATCCGATGCCACTTCCGAAATCTTTCAACTGTCGACTTCCAACGTTGGATGTCATAATGATAATGGTATTCTTGAAGTCAATGCGCCGACCGAGTGAATCGGTCAGATGTCCTTCGTCCATCACTTGAAGTAGAAGGTTGAATACATCAGGATGTGCCTTTTCAATTTCATCAAGAAGCACTACTGAGTATGGGCGACGGCGCACTTTTTCGGTGAGCTGTCCACCTTCTTCATATCCAACGTAGCCCGGAGGTGCTCCTACAAGCCTACTTACCGTAAATTTCTCCATATACTCGCTCATGTCAACACGAATCAGAGAGTCTGTGCTGTCGAAAAGGAATTCAGCGAGTTTCTTGGCGAGATGGGTTTTACCTACACCGGTAGGTCCGAGAAACATGAATACACCAATTGGTTTTTCCGGATCTTTAAGTCCGATGCGGTTGCGCTGTATTGCTTTGACCACTTTGCTAATGGCTTCGTTCTGTCCAATCACGCAGTCTTGGAGTGAGGTCCCCATTTCAAGCAGTCTGGTACCTTCTGCTTGCGCGATGCGTTGAGTGGGGACACCGGTCATCATAGCGACTACTTCTGCTACTTTTTCATCGTCTACGATTTGTCGGTCTTTATCGAGTTGTGTTTCCCATTCGGCGCGCACTTCCTCGAGTCTTGCTTTTAGCGAGGTTTCGCGATTGCGCAATTCGGCCGCTTTAGCAAAGTCTTGAGCTTTAGCTGCTTCTAGCTTTTCTTCAGTGGTGGAGGCTATCTCTGTTTCGAGAGCGTCCATTTCTTCGGGAACGCTGATATTGCTAATGTGCACTCGGCTTCCGGCTTCGTCAAGAGCATCAAGTGCTTTGTCAGGGAAATTGCGGTCACTCACGTAGCGTTCGGTGAGTTCTACGCAAGCTTTAAGCGCATCGTCGGTGTAAGTGACGTTGTGATGATCTTCATATTTTGATTTTACCTGCTCAAGAATTTCCAAAGTTTCCTCAGCAGTGGTAGGTTCTACCATTACTTTCTGGAAACGGCGCTCTAATGCACCATCTTTCTCGATATTTTTTCGATATTCATCAAGAGTTGTTGCCCCGATACATTGTATTTCACCACGGGCAAGTGCAGGTTTTAGTATGTTGGCGGCATCCATTGTTCCAGGTGCGCTACCGGCTCCTACAATGGTGTGTATTTCATCGATGAATAGGATTATGTCTGGATTCTTGGATAGCTCATCGAGAACTGTCTTGATGCGCTCTTCAAACTGTCCGCGGTATTTTGTGCCCGCCACCATACTGGCCATGTCGAGTCCAATCACTCGTTTGTTGAAGAGTACTCGGCTCACTTTTCTCTGGTTGATGCGAAGTGCAAGCCCTTCCACAATAGCAGACTTGCCTACACCGGGCTCTCCAATGAGTACGGGATTGTTTTTCTTTCTTCTCGAGAGTATCTGAGCAAGACGTTCAATCTCCATTTCACGTCCCACCACGGGATCGAGACGACCTTCCGCGGCGTTTTTTGTCATGTCGTATCCGAACTTGTCGAGAGCAGGCGTATCAGATTTTTCTCTACTGCCATTTTTTTTGCTACTACCACTTCCACGACTGGCTGTTGGCTCAAAACTCTCTTCGTCATCTTCGTCATCTTCGTCGCTGTCGGCGGTCTGCTTTGTATCACCTAAAATTGAAGGTATCTGTCCGGGTCCGAATGTTTGCACAGAAATGTCGAAGTTGAGATACTCTTCTTTGAATTGACGAAGAAAATCGCTATCCATCGAGCGACTGTCATGGATGAGGGCGAGAAGTAAATGCTCACCACCTATGAGTGGAGAGTGCATCTTGCGAGCTTCGGATGTGGCAAGCTGAAGAAATCTTACTGCCGGGATAGAGATGCAGTATTGCTCTTCAAAGAGGGTCGTTGTCTCTCCATTATACGCGTTTTCAGATATGTGTTCCTCCAATTCCGACATCATTTTTTCAAATGGTGCATGTAATTGGGAGAGTATCCTATAGGCATATCCTTCCTTGTTCCGGATTGCAGCAAGCACAAAATGTTCGCATGTGATGGCTTCGAATCCGAACTCCTGCGCAATTTCGGAGGCCTTCTCCAGTATTGGTTTGAATTGTTTTGAATAGTCGTTTTTCATCTTTGTCTGATTATTCCCGAATTTCACGAGTCTTTACAAGTTATTGCAAAGACCGTGCCAAAAATAGTTAAGGCAGGGTTTCGCGATGTGCAATTCCCTGCCTTTGACTATTAAGATGCCTGAATTACATCATGCCTGGCATGCCGCCACCGGCTGGCATTGGAGGCACTGGGTTATCTTCTTTCTTGTCAGCGATGACACATTCTGTTGTTAGGAACATCCCTGCAATGCTTGCTGCGTTTTCAAGAGCTACTCGGGTAACCTTGGCAGGGTCGATTACACCGCTTGTAAAGAAGTTTTCGTAGCTATCAGTGCGAGCATTATAACCGAAGTCGCCTTCGCCTTCTTTAACTTTTTGAACTATTACCGCACCTTCGAGTCCGGCATTTGCCACAATCTGGCGTAACGGTTCTTCAATGGCTCTGCGTATGATTGCGATACCGGTAGTTTCATCGTTGTTGTCTCCCTTGAGTTCGACGAGTTTGTTAAGGCAACGGATGTATGCTACACCGCCACCGGGCACTATACCTTCTGCAATAGCAGCACGTGTTGCGCTCAGTGCGTCATCAACGCGGTCTTTCTTTTCCTTCATTTCAACTTCAGATGGTGCTCCGATATAGAGCACGGCAACACCGCCAGCCAATTTGGCGAGACGCTCCTGAAGTTTTTCCTTGTCATAGTCGGAGTTTGTGCTCTCAATCTGAGCCTTAATTTGGCTTACACGAGCAGCGATGTTTTCTTTCGAGCCGGCACCATTAACTATCGTGGTGTTGTCTTTGTTGACAGAAATCTTTTCTGCAGTTCCGAGATCATTGATGGTGGCTTGCTTCAGCTGCATGCCTTTTACTTCGCTGATTACATTGCCGCCTGTGAGCACAGCGATGTCTTCGAGCATCTCTTTACGGCGGTCGCCGAAGCCTGGAGCCTTAACAGCGCAGATTTTCAGACTGCCACGTAGACGGTTAACTACGAGTGTCGCGAGAGCTTCATTGTCAACATCTTCTGCTATAATCAAGAGCGGACGACCAGTCTGTGCTACTGCCTCGAGAATAGGAAGCATTTCCTGGAGATTGGAAATCTTCTTGTCGTAGAGAAGAACATAAGGTGAATCCATCTCGCACTCCATTTTATCGGAGTTGGTGACAAAATATGGGCTGATGTAGCCACGGTCAAACTGCATACCTTCTACGATATCGACAGTTGTCTCAGTGCCTTTTGCTTCCTCAACAGTGATTACACCTTCCTTCTTTACTTTCTTCATTGCTTCTGCAATAAGACGACCAATCTCTTCATCATTGTTGGCGGAGATGCGTGCCACATTTTCGATCTTAGCCATGTCGTCGTCTACTTCCTGGCTCATTTCTTTGATGCCTTCGACTACTTTTGCCACAGCTTTGTCTATGCCGCGTTTCAGGTCCATTGGGTTTGCACCTGCAGTGACATTCTTAAGACCTTCGGTCACAATGGCCTGAGCAAGTACAGTAGCAGTAGTTGTGCCGTCACCAGCCTGATCACCTGTCTTGGATGCAACTTCTTTTACAAGCTGTGCACCCATATTCTCGAAAGCGTTTTCGAGTTCAATTTCCTTTGCTACAGATACACCGTCTTTAGTGATGTGTGGAGCTCCGAATTTTTTCTCAATGATTACATTGCGTCCTTTGGGACCAAGTGTTACTTTCACTGCGTCAGCGAGGGCGTCGACGCCTTTCTTAAGCTCTTCGCGAGCCTGAATATTGAATTTTATGATCTTTGCCATTTTTTTCTTTGCTTTAGTTGCCGCTGAAACGGTATTGTTATTTATGCAATTACTGCCAGAACATCGCTCTGGCGCATGATGATATATTTCTCGCCTTCGAATTCAATTTCTGTGCCTGCATATTTGCCGTAGAGCACTTCGTCTCCAGCTTTCAAGATCATCTCTTCGTCTTTAGTACCGTTGCCGGCTGCGAGCACCTTGCCTCTGAGTGGTTTCTCTTTTGCTGAGTCCGGTATGATTATGCCTCCGAGGGTCACTTCTTCTGCTGCCGACGGCTGTACGAGCACGCGGTCGCCTAATGGTTTGATGTTCATTTCAATTATTCTTTTTTATGGTTATACTATTGTTCGTGGTCTTATTAAAGACGTTCGCTTTTGGTTTAGCAAATACCGTGCCAAAATCAATTGCTTTCCATAAATAACGTTTTCAGTAATGATAAGGTTGCAAAAATAGATCGCGTATCAAAATTAACGTTTGATGCGCCATATTTCTGTAATCCTTTCCACTAATAACTATCACAACGCAACTACAACTCAGAGGAGTGTGATTTATAATGTTTATACCCTCATCCGTGTATTTGTTGTTTAAATAATGTCTCGGTTTATAGTATGCAGTTGTCTGTGTGTTAGTGTTTTATGATTTTCTTTGCATTGTATGTATTGTCTTTTACAATTTAAATACCGGCTGCGTTAATGCCACTGACGCGGAAACTAGCGAAATCGAAAATTTCTGAGTGCTTGGCTTCTGCACCAATTATTGCAACGCTTTCACTATTGGTATTGACAATTATGTCATGGCTGACACCAGGAGCTGTCACTATCACAGTTGCAGATCTTTTGACAGTTTGGGTGGTTTGTAATGTAACTTTCATGTTGTCGTGTATGCTTTCGGCCTTGGCTCTAAGCTACTTGGGAATATTTTCAAATAGTAGTTAATTGCCTTGAGTGGAACTGCCTAAATTTATTAATAGCATTATGATTATTTTTGTCAAAAATGCTTTTCATATAGGACATGTTGTGAGGGGAAAACAAAAGAATGTCAGTGTCGATTGCCGTTGGTTTTGAGTTAGGTGTAATAATAATGCATTCTTCATGCAGAAAAAGAGGGTGCATCAATCATTCATTTTGATACACCCTCTCAGTACTTTTCAATTATATTTGCTTAGTCAGTCGGAGATTCTTTATGGTGTTGCCTATAGTACGATGCAACCGTATATTAAGGATCTGATTCAATTGAGCAGAGAAAGCAGTATTACAGCCACAGGATAGGCAAGCAAGAATGAATCAATTCTGTCGAGAAGTCCGCCATGTCCCGGTATCCAGTTGCCGGAGTCTTTTACCCCATAACTGCGTTTGATTTTTGATTCTAGAAGGTCTCCAAGTGTGCCAAATATGCAAGAGCTTGCTCCGAGAAGCATCCAGATGCCAAGTTCAAACTGTGTCATGTTGAAAAAATCCTTGCCATATTCCCAAAGCGCCCATGTGCCAATCAGAGTTATAATCACACCACCAATAAAACCTTCCCATGTCTTTTTGGGGGAGATTGACGGACACATTTTGTGTCGCCCCATTGTGGATCCCACAATGTAAGCACCGGAGTCGTTGAGCCAAAGCATAACAAACACGAGAAGAGACATTCTCTGAATCGGATCGCCTATCATGAAAGCAAATGGAATGCCGAGGTATACTTGACTATAACCGGGAATTCTGTGTGATTCTGGATTTTGAATATGATAGCGGTTAGCTACAAAAGTTCTGGTCAAGAACAGAGTTATCCAAAGGATTATAGCATATGGGCAGAGTGCGATACAGACCAACGATAACACACCGAGAATGTCAAGAGCGTAGAGTGGCAAGGTTTTTCTGCTGAATCCTATCGCCATGCGGTCAAGTTCGCAGATTCCGATTGCTGCAAACGCCATGGCAAGTAGCCGGAGACTATAGCCCCCATAGGCAATCGCTAAGATTATTACTGCAGAATATACAATGCCCGAAGCTGCGCGTACTAAAAATTTATGCATGGCGTTTTATTGTTAATGATGTGGCATTCACACCTTGTTGTTTAAATTTCCACAAAATTAATAAAATTTGTGGATATGTTTGCCTATAATGTGGAGAATTTGCAGATTATTTGTTATTTTTGCATCATGATATCAAAGATTCTTAAGTATTACCCACATCTCTCTGCTCGCCAGCAAGAGCAGTTCGAGTTGATGATGACTCTTTATCCGGAGTGGAATGATAAAATCAATGTGATCAGTCGCAAGGATATCGACAATCTTGAGGTGAATCATCTGCTCCATAGTTTGGCGATAGCCAAGTTTATAACGTTTACTTCCGGTAGCGACGTGTTGGATTTCGGCACCGGAGGAGGACTTCCGGGGCTGCCGCTTGCGGTGCTCTTCCCTGAAGTGCATTTTCATCTTATCGACAGGGTTGGCAAGAAACTAAAAGTGGCTACTGACATTGCCGCACAAATTGGGCTACAAAACGTGACGTTGCAACATGGTGATAGCGGCGAGTGTCACGACAAATTTGATTTCGTGGTGAGTCGTGCTGTGATGCCTCAGCAAGAACTTGTGCGTCTTTGCCGCAGAAATATATCTTCTATTCAGCGCAATCCGCTTCCAAATGGCCTTATCACCCTTAAGGGCGGAGATCTTAGTGGCGAATTGCAAAATCTGAAACATTCCGAGGTGGTTAATCTTTCAAACTATTTCGAAGAGGATTTTTTTGCCACAAAGAAGATCGTATTCAGTTTGATTTAGTGAATGTGTACCTATTGTTAATAGAAAATTGGCAATGCTTAAGATAGTTAAGTTTCAATTTTTTTTGTTTGGCATCAATACCTATGTGGTGTATGATCCGGTGAGCCGCGAAGCTGTATTGATTGATCCTGGAATGAGTCGTCAAGAAGAATTCGATGCGATGGAGAATTTTATAGCGCGAGAGAATCTTAAGGTGGCACACCTTATTAATACTCATATTCATGTAGACCATGTCATTGCAGATGGATGGGTATGTCGGAAATATTCTGTGCCGGTAGAAGCGCACGAAGATGATGCGACTCTTGGGAAAATAATTCCTATGCAAGCTCAACTTTTCGGAATTCAGAGTGCAGCTGAAAAGGTAGAGATTGGACACAGTCTCAATGATGGAGATATAATTAAAGTTGGTTCCGGAGAATTGAAAGTGTTGCATGTGCCGGGACACAGCCCTGGAAGTGTCGCTCTTTATGACGAGGCTGACCATTTTGTTATAGTCGGAGACACTCTGTTTGAGGGAAGTATCGGCCGTACTGACCTTCCGGGTGGCAATCAGAGCCAACTTTTGAACGCAATTAATGAAAAACTGCTGACTCTGCCTGAAGATACATCTGTATTTCCCGGTCATGGCGATGCCACTACAGTTGGTAAAGAGCGGCAAATGAATCCATACCTTTAAAAATCAAGATTCTTGTCATGGACAATATTCATTCAAGACTTATTAATTTGGTGGCTCTTTCCACCGACTATTGCGCTACTCTTGAGAATGCACCGGAAATGGAGCAGGAGGAGTTTGTGCGTTCTGTGCTGTCGATTCTGCCTCGAGTATATTTTGAGTTTTTCGACATTGATGCTGAAATTGCAGGCCCTATATCGATTAATGAATGGGAGACTTCTGATTTTGCTTCGCGCTATATGAGCGAGGATTACTACGAGGCGGTGCGTGCTTCTCTGTCTGCACTCCTTGGCGAGAATGACAGTTATCTGGAGACATTCGAGAAAGATATGAAATATTCTGACACTCCAATCGCTTGCTCCATATCAGAGAATCTTTGCGACGTGATGCAACCTCTTTACAACTTCGTAGCAGAGGTTAGAGAAAGCGGTGGCGATAGTCTTGAAAGCGCTTTCAGTGAATGCAAGGACGCTTTTTTTCAATATTGGTCGCAGTCTCTTTGCAACGCTATGCGTGCTCTCAACAATATTCTTAACAATTAATACAACACTATATGATAGGCAGATTAATGAGGTGGCTTGACGCTTCAACCTGTAATTTCTTGGCAGTAAAAACTATTTGCGAGGAACTGGACAATGCCGGTTTCCACCGTCTTGATGCCCGCGATGGCTGGCAAATAGAGAAGAACGGGAAATATTATGTGGTGAAAAATGATTCTGCTGTGTTTGCGTTTATCGCTGGAACCGGTTGTCCGGCAGAGGCAGGTTTCCGCATCATATCATCTCATAGCGATTCCCCATGTTTTAAGATTAAACCAAACGCTGAAATTTATGGTGAAGGGGGAGTGGTGTCGCTCAATGTTGAGAAATATGGAGGAGGAATTCTCTACACATGGTTTGATCGTCCACTATCCATTTCCGGCAGAGTGATGATAAAGGGAGTGGATGCGCTCCATCCTCGCACTCTGATAGTGGATCTTCAGAGTCCTATCTGCACTATTCCTCATCTTGCCATTCATTTTAATAGAGAGGTAAACGAGGGCAACAAGCTCAGTGTGCAGAAAGATATGAAGCCGGTGATAGGATGCTTCTCAGAAGAAGAGATTGCTGGGTTCAAAAAGCACGGAGGCGTGGTGAAATGCCTTGTGGCGGAAAATCTAGGAATCGCTTCGGAGGATATTCTTGACTATGAACTTTGTCTCTATCCGTTTATTCCGACCACTCTTTCTGGAGCTGGAAAGGATTTACTTCAAAGTGGCAGGATTGATGATCTTAGCATGGCGTTTGCATCGCTTGAGGCTCTCCTTCAGGAGTGCGGTCATGATTGTGCAGCAACGAGGGTGATGGCTGTCTTCGACAATGAGGAAACCGGATCTGGCACAAAACAGGGTGCGCACTCTCCGGTGCTTCGGGAGATTTTGCAGCGAGTGAGCATGAAACTGGCTCCAGAAGATCCGGAAGTGTTCTTCAGGGCAGTGGCTGAAAGTTTTATGATCTCTGCGGATGACGCTCATGCTTGGCATCCAAACTACAATGAAAAGTATGATCCAACTAATCATTCACTTCTCGGTAAGGGTCCGGTGGTGAAGATTAATGCCAACTGTAAGTATATGACAGATGCCGATGGGGCAGCGGTGTTCCGTTCGCTATGCGAGGAGGCTGGTGTAAATTGCCAGTACTTTGTAAACCATTCAGACGTTGCGGGTGGCTCGACTCTTGGCAACATTCTTACCGGTCAACTTGACTTACGCGGAGTTGACATGGGAGCTCCGATTTGGGCTATGCATTCTGCTATGGAGACTGCATCAGTTAGCGATCATAAGGATATAGTAGCTGTATTCCGCCAGTTCTTTAAGTAGCTGGTCAGATTTTTTATAATTTTGCAAGGAGGGTGTATCATAACGATGCGCCCTCGTTTTTTTTATGAACAATATATGATGATTTATCGTTTTATGAGCACAACATTAGACCGAAACCTATTATAATGCTCGGTTGATTTGAGCATGACCTTAAAAAATCTTGATTTAACTAAATCAACGTCTAAATATATCTAGCATCAACCATTGAAAGAGAGTCTTGTCAAATATGCTCTTATTTCATTTATTCAAAGGATTTTAAAGTTATTTAAGACGAATTAGGTTGAATTGATGGATATTTTTTCTTAATTTTGTAGGATTAATCAAAGTTGAGAAGATAGGCCTTGTTAAAGATTTTAGTTTTAGCATCAACCGAGACATGAATACAAAGGTAAATAGTTACAACAAGCTTTTTGCTCTTTCACTTGCTTTTATAGCTGGCTTTCCTGCTATGCGTGCTGATGTGCTTGATGATGGACGTAAGGCTTTTATGGAATATGACTTCGAGCGTGCGACTGAACTTTACGATAAATACGCTCAGAGCTTGAAAAAGAAACCGGATGAAGAGAGACAGACACTTCTCAATATGTATCTCCGGCAACTTGAAATTGCAGAAAATTCTCTTGATAATGTTCAGAAAATAGAGATTATAGACAGAATAGATGTATCTGCAGAACATTTCTTGAGTGCTGTGAAATTACCTTCTTCAAGTGGAAAACTACTTTCTTCAAGAAATAGTCCGTTGAACAACATAAATAATACATCCGATTATGTCTTTACTAACGAGACGGGAGACTTCGCTTTGTGGTCAGAGACCGACAGTGACGGCATGTCGCATATAGTGGAAAACCATATGCTCACAGATGGCAGTTGGGATGTTCCGGTGGTTTCCGATTCGAATCTTTTAGATGGAGGAGATGTGAGAAATCCATTTATGATGTCTGATGGAGTCACAGTGTATTTTTCCGGCACGGGAGACTTGAGCATGGGTGGATATGACCTTTTTGTGGTTTCCAGAGATCCTGTTTCAGGCGAGTATCGTCAGCCTGTTGGGTTGGGATATCCGTTTAATTCTCCTTGGAATGAGTATATGATGGCAATCGATGAGTCGAATGGTATTGGCTGGTGGGTCACAGATCGCAATGGCCTTGACGGAGAGTTATCGGTCTATGTGTATCGAACCAGCGATGTGCGTCAGAACTACATTGCTGAGGAAGAGGAAGACATTGTTGCACTTGCCAGACTTGAAGATATTTCTCTTGCCCAACAGCCGGATGTGGATTACTCACGAATTATAGAAAAAATAGACGAGAGAAGTAAGAGAGAAGAAATAGATACTTATCATGATTTTTCTTTCCCTATGCCGGGTGGAAAAGTTTACCATTCGCTTGATGATTTTAAGTCTGCTAGGGCTAAACGTTTCTTTTCACAATTCATGAGTGCGAAAGCAGAACATAATGCAGAACTTACAAAATTGCGGACTTTGCGCATTAAGTATCACGTAGCTAACAAGAAATCAGGTGTCGCAACTTCGCTTGCAAACCAAATCAAGGATCTTGAGTCGCAGACAGAAGTGCAGCGTGAAAAACTTGAAAAAATGCGTATGGCTGTTATTACTGCAGAACTCAGACAATAACAAATTATTCGATCAATGATTTCTTTTTCAATTGCTCTTGTGCTGCTTATTGCGGGTTATTTTATATATGGCAAATTTGTAGCACGCATTTTTGGGGAAGATCAGCAATTGCCCACACCTGTACAGACGATGGCTGACGGAGTGGATTATGTGGAGCTTCCCTCATGGAAAATATTCTTGATTCAATTTCTGAATATTGCAGGGTTGGGACCGATATTCGGTGCGATAATGGGTGTGATGTATGGTCCGTCTGCTTTCCTTTGGATTGTATTCGGTTCAATATTTGCCGGTGCGGTTCACGATTATATGTCGGGTATGCTGTCTGTGAGATATGGAGGCGCATCATTGCCTGAGATAGTAGGAGAGCAACTTGGCCCTCGTGTTAGGCAAGTGATGCGTGTTTTTGCTCTCTTGTTGATGGTGCTTGTTGGAGCGGTGTTTGTCTATAATCCTGCGGACCTCCTTGCCATGCTGACTCCGGAATCGCTCGACCGGACATTCTGGATAGTGGTGATTTTTGCATACTACATGCTCGCTACGCTTCTTCCTATCGATAAACTGATAGGTAAATTGTATCCAGTGTTTGGTCTCTCGCTTCTCTTCATGGCTGTTGGCATAATTGTTATGCTTTATGTTCATTGGGGTCAGACTCCGGAAATATGGGAAGGATTCTACAACCATATGCCGGATCCGGATGCTAATCCGGTATTCCCGATGATGTTTGTGTCGATTGCATGTGGAGCTATTTCTGGATTTCATGCCACTCAAAGTCCGATGATGGCGAGGTGTATGAAAAATGAAAAATATGGGCGTCCAATTTTTTATGGAGCTATGATCACAGAAGGAATAGTGGCTCTGATATGGGCAGCAGCTGCAATTAGTTTTACTCATGGCTACGAAGGGTTGCAGACGTTTCTTGGCTCTGGCAGTCCGGCTGTTCTTGTCAATACGTTGTCTGTAGATTGGTTAGGTGCTGTAGGAGGTATTCTGGCAGTGCTGGGTGTTATCGCAGCTCCCATTACATCAGGTGATACTGCACTGAGAAGCGCGCGACTTATAGCTGCGGATTTTCTCAAAGTGAAGCAGAAGTCTATCAAAAAGCGGTTGATGGTTTCTGTGCCGATATTCGCATGTTGCTTTGCGGTTATGTTGCTTCCCTATGATGCTTTGTGGAGGTATTTTGCATGGTGCAACCAAATGCTGAGTGTGTTTACACTTTGGGCCATCACCGTATGGCTTACTCGTAATGGTCGCTGTTATTGGGTTTCTCTTATCCCAGCACTTTTTATGACAGTTGTTACGATGAGTTATATTATGTTTGCTCCAGAAGGCTTCGGTTCGTTAATAACAGGATGTATTGGAATGCACTATGGATATCTGCTTTCACTTATGTTTGGATGTGTGATTGCAACTGTTATGCTTACCATGTTCTGCAAATGGAAACGAAATCTTATATTTGTGTCACCAAATAAGTTCTGACAAATGGAGAATTATCATAGTCATACTGAATTTTGTGATGGCCGTGCCTCCATGTCTGAAATGGCGGCAGCTGCCAGTTTAGCCGGGTTTGATGTGTGGGGTACATCGCCCCATAGTCCCGTGTGTTGCGATTCTTGTGCCAATATGAAGGCAGAATCCTTATTATCATATCTCGAAGAATCAGCTCGGTTGAAGTCGCTTTATGAAGGGAAAATGAAAATTCTTACAGGCATGGAGATTGACTATATCTCACCTGAGTTTGGACCACATATAGAATATTTTCGCACCCTTCCGCTTGATTTCCGTATCGGATCGGTGCATTTTGTGCGCACTCGCGAAGGCAAATCTGTTGATGTTGACGGTCCTGTGGAGAGATTTCTAAAGTATCTTGATTCAGAATACGATGGAGATATCCGCTACGTGGTGGAGACTTACTTTGCTATGCAGATCGAGATGCTTAAATTCGGAGGGTTTAACGTAATAGGTCATCTTGATAAGATAGGCGACAACGCGAGTGCTGCATTCCCTAATCTTGAAGATCAGCTTTGGTATGCCGACTATGTGGAGAATGTGATTTCTGAATCTGTAGAAAAAGGCGTTGTGATTGAAATCAACACAAAAAAGTATCAGACGTCGGGTAGATTTTTCCCATCAGAAAGATGGTGGCATTTATTGAAGAAATATGGATCTCGCATTGTGCTGAGTACAGATGCTCATTATCCTGACAAGGTTGATGCAGGATATCATGAGGCTTATGCTTTGCTTGAAAAAGCGGGACTAATTCATAATTTAGTATCATTATGAGAATTGTGATTCAACGCGTCACCGATGCGTCAGTAAGCATTTCCGGAGAGACTCATGGTAGAATTGGTAAGGGGCTTATGGTATTGGTGGGAGTGGAAACTGGAGATACACTCGATGATGCGCGATGGCTTGCCGATAAGACAGTGGCATTGCGTATATTCGATGACGAGAATGGTGTAATGAACCGCTCTGTAATGGATATAGAAGGAGATGTGCTTTCTATTAGCCAGTTTACTCTGACAGCTTCGACAAAGAAGGGGAATCGCCCAGGTTATTTTCGTGCTGCTGGTCATGAACTTGCTATCAACCTTTACAATGCCTATACCGATATAGTGAGTCAGCGTCTCGGTCGATCTGTGCCAACCGGTGTGTTTGGTGCCGATATGCAGGTTAGTCTCACCAACGATGGCCCAGTCACTATAATCATCGATTCTCGACTTCGCGAATAGTCGTTTCAGTTATACGATTTTGCGACAATTGAGAGTGGATGATTTGATTAAATATAAATGCTTCTTTTGTTTGATTGCAGTAGTTTATGAATATTGAAGAAGTCAGAGAATATGGACTCGGATTGCCTAGCGCAACTGAAAGATGTCCTTTTGGACCTGATACACTGTCGCTTGAGATTGGAGGAAAGATGTTTTGTTTGATGACTCTTGACGGTGAGTGGGATTTTTTTAGTCTAAAAGTTGATCCAGACTATGGGATTGCACTTCGTGAAAGATATTCAGGAATACGTTCGGGCTACCACATGAACAAACGACACTGGATCTCCGTTGATTTTTATGGAGATGTCCCAGAGTCGTTGCAGAAGGAACTTATAAGGCATTCTTATTGCCAGGTGGCAAGAAAGCTGACTCATAAAGAGAGAGCTCGGCTTGGCATTGATGAAACGTGACTATCATAGTGAAACAAGACATTGCAGATAGATATTGTTTGTTTAAAGAAATTTAATTAATTTTGTAAAATTATGAAGAAGAATATATATTTATTTCCGGCAACGATGATGTTGTCGGCAGTGGTTATGAATTCCTGTTCAATATTCAAGCCTTCTGATTCAGAAAAGTCAGACAAGGGTTTGCAGGGTTGGTATGAATCAGGTAAAGATAATACCGTGTCTACCGGGAAAGCAACTACTACTGGTGGTAAAAATAATAGTAAACCTACAGTATCGGAGGCTGAGAAAGCTACGTCAAAGGTTGATGAAAAACTGAAAGAAATAGCAAATGCTCATGTAGAAGGAGCTATTTCAGGCGACTGGGCCATCGAACAGGTGTTAGGCAAAACTGCAGTAGGTGAGACTGCACCATTTATTAAATTCGTACCATCAGAGAATCGTCTGTATGGCAATAATGGCTGTAACACTATGAGCGGTGAGTATAAGTCTGATGCAGCAGATAAAACAATCTCATTTGGCAATATTGCTACCACTATGATGCTCTGCGCGAAGACGGGTATCACTGATGTGGAAATAGGTCAGGCTCTTGCGCAAACAAAGAGATATACCATTGATACTTCAAAGTCAGACAACCTGCTTTATTTCTACGATGCGGCAGACAAAGTGGTGATGAAACTCATGCATCGTGATTTTCATTTCCTCGATGGAACATGGGCTGTGGAAAAAATCAATGGTGAGAAAGTTGGAGTTGACGGCATGAAACTTGCCCTTGACGTAGATGAAAAGAGGATGCATGGCAACACAGGGTGCAACATTATTAATGGTGAACTTGAAACAGACATGGATGCCGCTAATTCAATATCGTTTTCAGGAATAATAATGACCAGAATGGCTTGTCCGAATTCTGGATGGGAGACTCGTATGATGGTTGCTCTCGAAGAGGCTGTCACTGCAAAAAAAATAAATGAAGATTCTATAGAGTTCATCGGAAGCAATGGCAAACAGGTGATGCTCTTAAGAAAAACGACTCCAATAGAAGATTGATTCTTGCTGCATAGCTGTATTTAATACTGTCCAAATATATGGAAGTAAGAGTTGACAAGTGGCTATGGGCCATGCGGGTGTTTAAGACTCGCACTATAGCTACAGATGCGTGTAAGAAAGGTAGAGTGTCAATGGGAGGCACTCCGGTGAAACCTTCGCGTACATTGAAAGAAGGTGATGTGGTAGAGGTTCGCAAACCACCCATTACATATACTTTTCGAGTGAAAGCTCTCACTCAAAATCGTCTTGGGGCTCGTCTTGTGCCGGACTACTTAGAGAATCTCACACCTCAGAGTCAATATGATATTCTTGAGATGTCTAAAATCTCCGGTTTTGTTGACAGAAGAAAAGGTCTCGGTCGCCCCACCAAGAAAGAGGGGCGCGATTTATCGCAGTTTAAAGAGACTGCATATGCCGACACATTCTTTCTTGATTGGGAGGATGATGACGAAGATGAAGATTAAGAAAATTGTGCGGAATTTGCAGTTTTGGAGAAGTCATGAATATACGACAGATTGAAATTAAGGGCGCAAGAGTCAATAACTTGAAGAGTATTGATCTCAGTTTGCCTATAGGCAAATTTATTGTGGTAACTGGAGTGAGTGGCAGCGGAAAGTCGTCGCTCGCTTTTGATACTCTATATGCTGAAGGTCAGCGCAGATATGTGGAAAGTCTATCGGCATATGCTCGGCAATTTCTCGGCCGCATGGCAAAACCAGAATGTGACTATATCAAAGGACTTCCTCCTGCTATCGCGATAGAGCAGAAAGTCAACACTCGAAATCCGAGAAGTACCGTAGGGACTTCAACTGAGATTTATGACTACATGAGAATGCTGTTCGCTCGCGCCGGACACACGTTCTCCCCCATAACTGGAGAGGAAGTTAGGCGAGAGACTATTGAGGAAATAGTGCGTCAGATTCTTTCAGGTTCGGAAGGTACGCGACTTGCGATTCTTGTCGCGGTTACAGTGCCGGAAGGAAGGTCTCTTGCAAATCAACTTGAAATCTATCGAAAGGAAGGTTTCTCTCGGATGGAAAAAGATGGAGAGTTTGTCGATATTTCGGCGATGCTTGAAATGCTTGAAAACCATGATATTTCAGAAGATGATGCCTCGGAATATCGTCTGTTGATAGATCGACTGTCTGTGAGTCGGGAGAAAGACGAGGTGTCGCGCCTCACAGACTCTCTTGAGACAGCATATTTTGAGGGTAGAGATCGTTGCATAGTGAAAATATGGGGAGAAGACGGACCAATAGAAAAGGAATATTCACGCCAGTTTTCTGCCGACGGAATAGAGTTTCGAGAGCCTTCAGACCTGATGTTCAATTTCAACAATCCCTATGGGGCATGTCCGACATGCGAGGGATTTGGCAAGGTGCTCGGCATTAGCGAGGATCTCGTAATTCCAGACAAGACTCTGTCGGTATATCAGGATGCCGTGCAGTGTTTTCGCGGAGAAAAAATGAAAGAATGCAAGAATGATCTTATTAAACTTGCGCCTAAGATAGGATTCCCGATTCATAAACCATATATTGAACTATCGCAGGAAGAGAAAGATATTCTATGGCATGGGAAAGGTGACTGGTATGGTATCGACGGATTTTTTAAGTGGGTAGACGAAAACCAATATAAAATACAATATAGAGTGATGAAGGCACGCTATCGTGGACGTGCCATATGTCCGGAATGTCAAGGAGCGCGCCTGCGTAAGGATGCTGCATTTGTCAAGGTCGGAGGGAAGTCTATTACAGAACTTGTTAAGATGCCTGTGAATCGGTTGAAGGAGTTTTTTGATAATCTCGTTTTAAGTAAGGAAGACATGGCTATCTCGGCACGCCTGCTTACTGAGATTAGAAATCGTCTTGACTTTCTGAATAATGTTGGGCTTGGATACCTAACACTTGATAGGCTTTCGTCTACTCTTTCAGGAGGTGAAAGCCAAAGAATAAATCTTGCCACTTCGCTTGGAAGTTCGCTTGTGGGGTCGATGTATATCCTTGATGAACCCTCTATCGGACTTCATTCTCGCGACACGGAGATGCTTATAGCGGTTCTCCGAAATCTTCAAAAAATTGGCAATACTGTGGTGGTCGTGGAGCATGATGAGGATATTATGCTTGCTGCTGATGAGATTGTTGATATTGGAAAGAATGCCGGCTCACTTGGAGGAAATGTAGTGGCAAAAGGAAACCTCCGAGAACTTCTTGCTGGAAATTGTGGGAAGGAGTCATACACTCTTGCCTATCTGAAAGGCGAAATGAGCATTCCGGTGCCGCAGTTCAGACGCCCATGGAAGAAATTTATAGAGGTTGTAGGAGCTCGTGAAAACAATTTGAAGGGAATTGATGTAAAGTTTCCACTCGGTATAATGACTGTGGTTACAGGTGTTAGTGGAAGTGGAAAGTCGACTCTTGTTAGGGAAATACTGTTTAAAGCATTGACCAGACTACTCGGCGATCCTTGCGATGCCCCCGGTGCGCACAAGATGATAACGGGCGATGTAAAGGCTATAGATACAATAGAGTTTGTAGACCAAAATCCTATTGGCACATCATCAAGGTCTAATCCCGCCACTTATCTAAAGGCATACGATGAGATTAGAAAACTCTTTGCAGAACAACCGCTTGCAAAGCAAATGGGCTTCTCTGCAGGGCATTTTTCGTTTAATTCAGATGGTGGTAGATGCGAGGAATGCAAAGGCGAGGGAACAATCACTATTCCTATGCAATTTATGGCAGACATAACAGTGCCTTGTGAGGAATGTAAAGGTCTTCGTTTCAAGCAAGAAGTGCTTGATATCACTTATCGAGGGAAGAATATTCATGACTTTCTTGAGATGACTGTTGATGAATGTATCGATTTTCTTTCCGAAGACACGTCTGATGCTCAAGTGAAAAAAATTATAAAACGGCTGTCTCCTCTTAGAGAGGTGGGACTCGGATATGTGAAACTTGGACAGAGCAGTTCGTCTCTTTCAGGAGGCGAGAGCCAGAGGGTGAAACTTGCTTACTATATTTCTATGGAGAAGCAGCAACGCACTATGTTTATTTTTGATGAACCTACTACGGGCCTTCATTTTCACGATATATCCACACTTCTAAAGTCTCTCAACAGACTTGTAAATGCAGGGCATACTGTGGTGATTATTGAGCACAATATGGACATTATCAAGTGTGCTGACTGGGTGATAGATATAGGTCCCGAAGGGGGAGAAAATGGGGGTTCACTTGTTGTTGCTGGCACTCCTGAAGAAGTGTCTGACTGTTCTGAATCATACACGGGTAGACATCTGCGTGCAAAACTTGGCAAGAAATGAGACGTTTGTTTTATTGCTTGGTGTGTGCAGCAACTCTCGCATGTGTGGCTGCGTGTAATGGAAGCAAAGAGCGGGAGGATCGAACTGAAGCCCAAAGGATGTTTTCGAAAATTGTCTCTTTAACTGAAACTTATACCCATAGAATTTCGGTTGCACCCGACAGTGTGGCGTGGGTGAAAACGTCTATGCAGTTTGAAGACAGTCTCGAAAAGATAAACTTCAGCTTCTCTGCTGATACAGATTTGCTCCTTTCCGAAGGACAGAATGATACCATTTCTCGCTTGATAAATGCCTATGTAAAGGCTCGCAATGAAAGAATACGTGTGTTGTTACATCCTATACAATCTTCGGATTCAATTGTTATCATCGACGATATAGCAGATGCATCTCACAGTCTCGGCAGTTGAATTCAAGAGTAAAGGAATATTTTCCTGAAATAAGACTGAGGGGTTCGACAGTATTGTTGGCTCCTTTTTCTTTTTTGCATAAGCCAAGCTCGCGTAGTATGCAGTGGCGGGTTGTCATCACTCGCAGTGCAGATTTTTTAGGTATTGAGCCAGTTTCGATAGCTCTTTCTATATGTGTCACTCCATGAGAACGGTAGAACTTTTCTGAAAGACTGTTCGCTACATTATCGCGATAGTCGAGTGTGTCTGTCATATACTTAGCTTCGGCATTCTCAGTTCGTCTTTTACCATAGTGGTATGTGGTGATGTTTGCCCTGTCGAGAGCTTCGATTGCTTTGCGTCTTAAATTAGTCAGTTCTGCCGCAGGAATAAACACATCGGGTGATAGCTGGGAGTAGAATTCCTTCATTACGTAGGGAGTGTTTCCAAGACGTGAGAATATTCCGGAGTAGTCTGGCGTTTTGCGTGCAGTGTCGAATGTGCAGTCGAGCGGAAGTCTTACCAAGCATCCACGCTCACAGTGTGCGGTGATCCCACATTGGTCGAGAGAGAAGGTGACTCCGATTTTTCGCGTAGCAGTAGGGCGTTGCATTTCCTTGTCCCATACTCGGTCTGAAGTGCGGTAGATTTGCGCACCAATCGGAATGTGGCATGGACGTGCAGTGATGATTCTTTTCCCCTCAATCCCGTTTACCATAGCTCCAGTATAGTTGCCATTGGAGTCGAAATAGCTTATGCCGTCGCCATTGTGGAGCATGGAAATATCGTTGATTGGTTCTCCAAGCGACTTAGGTGTGTCTGGCGAGATTATGCTGTGAGGACGGCGTTCTTTAAGAAAAAAGTGTGTAAATCCACGATTGAATGATTTCGACAGTTGTGAAGAGAATGTAGTTTCAGATACTCCGACACTGCTACGTCTGTATTTATCTTGGTTAGCCTCTATCAGACTGTCTATCACTTTGCGGTAGGCCGAGACTGTGTTTTTTACGTATGCCGCCTCTTTGAGTCTTCCTTCTATTTTAAAGCTTGATGCACCTGCTTCTACGAGGTTGGGAATAATATCAGATGTGTTTAAGTCACGCAAGGAGAGAAGGTGTTTGTCTTTAGCTATGATTTTGCCTTTGGCATCGGTCAGTGTAAACGGCAGACGGCAGATTTGAGAGCATTCGCCTCGGTTTGCGCTCCTGCCACACACTGCCTGGCTCGCATGGCATCTCCCTGAATAACTCACACACAGGGCGCCATGGATGAAACATTCAATTGGAATGTCTATTGCCTCTTTGATGTTGCGAATCTCTTTCAGTGTTAGTTCTCTCGGCAATACGAGCTGACTGAACCCTACGTCTTGAAGGAAGCGGGCTTTTTCCGGAGTGCGGATGTCACATTGAGTGCTGGCGTGAAGTTCAATCGGCGGAATATCGAGACGGAGAATACCCATGTCTTGCACTATGATGGCATCAACTCCGGCGTTATAGAGGTCTTTGATTAGACGCTCTACTTTCAGAAGCTCATTGTCATAGATTATGGTGTTGACTGTGACGTAGACTTTAGCACGATAGATGTGTGCGAAATCGGTCACTCGTCTGATGTCATCGATGGAATTTGCTGCGTTTCGGCGAGCCCCATGGCTAGTCGCGCCCATGTATACGGCATCTGCGCCATGTAGTATAGCCTCGATAGCGATGTCTGCGTTGCCGGCAGGTGCAAGAAGCTCAAGTTCTCTCATAGGGTTTGTGTGGGTTCTATTATTTTTTCATCATACGGTCAAGAATACGCTTGTCTTCACGCTCCTTGATTGCCTGTCGCTTGTCATACTGTTTTTTGCCTCTTGCCACGCCTATTACAAGCTTTGCATAGCCGCGGTCGCTGATGAAAATTCTTAGTGGAATAAGTGTGTAGCCGGGATCTGTGATAGCTTTCTCAATTTTGGCAATTTCTTTTTTTGTAAGGAGAAGTCTGCGATCGCGGCGTGCGGCATGATTGTTATATGAACCGTAGAAATATTCGGATATATTCATTCCTTTTACCCATATTTCGCCACGCTCTACTATGCAGTATGAGTCTGAGAGTGATGCTTTTCCGGCTCTGATTGATTTGATTTCAGTGCCGGTGAGTTCCATGCCTGCAGTATAAGTATCGCTGATTTCATAGTCGAAAGTGGCGCGACGGTTCTTTATATTTATTTGTTTTGCATCCATATTATTCGAATGTCATTATTGCTTAGATTAGTTTTTCGCAAAGCCATATTAGAATGTATGGCATTGTAATTGTAGTGACAATAAGTGTCACCATGCAACGGTTTTCATGTTCTCGTGGAAGTCTTAGAAAACGAGTACCCTTAGTTATGATAAAAGCAGTCCAGATGGGGAGAAACTCAGTTAGCGGTTCCAATACCGGTACCAATTCTGCCGGTAGCAGGAATAGTGCTAAACTGGAAAGCGCGTATTGCACCACGTGCTTGAAATAATGAGTGTCGGTTTTTGTCTTTGCATCGTGGGGAAATAGCCAACGGCAAACCACTTGCACAGCAAAATAGCTTAGAAAAAATGCAATGAATATTGAAAACGCTTTTATTATAGTCTCAGAAAGAATGAATTCAGGGAGATATAACCAGTCGGTAAATTTGCATGCCGAGACGAGTGCGAGAATAGGATAGAAGCAACCTGTAGCCGTTTGTTCCGGTGTAAGACGCGATCTCCTAAGCTGTTTCCAACCGGCAGTCCCGGTCACAAGAATCTGCAACAGCATCAGTAGGGGAGACCCATTCTTTGATTTGGATACATCAGAGTGTATAATGTTGTCTTTAGTGGAATCTGACATTTTTTGAAGATTTGAATAAATGGAACCAATTTCACATTGCGTGAGATTGTGTTTTGAGAATGTAAAGTTATAAAAAAAATAAGATTTGAACAAATATTGATTTTTGATAATGATTTTCGGAGAAAAGTTGTGTGAATGAGATTTTTTTTGTAATTTTGTGACGTTTTTGAGCTGGGATTTTTAAAAGTTAGCTTAAAAGCGTGATAATTAACTAATTAATAATAACACGTATGAATCGTTACGAAACCGTTTTCATTTTAACTCCCGTTTTGTCTGACGAACAGATGAAGGAAGCGGTAGAAAAATTCAAAGGCGTATTGACAGCAAATGGCGCTACAATCGTCAATGAAGAAGAATGGGGAATGCGTAAACTTGCATATCCTATTCAGAAGAAATCAACAGGCTTCTACTGCCTGCTTGAGTTTGAAGGTGCTCCAACACTCGTGAAGCAGCTTGAGGTGGCATATCGCCGTGATGAGAAAGTGATTCGCTTCTTGACTTTCCGTCTGGATAAGTATGCAGCTGAATACGCAGAAAAGCGTCGCAATCTGAGAGCAAAGAAAGCAAGTGAAACAGCTGAGGCTCCTGCCGAGGCAGAAAACAAGGAGGCTTAATCATGGCAGCAAACAGTGAAATTCGTTACCTCACCCCGCTTACAGTAGAGACCCGCAAGAAGAAATATTGCCGTTTCAAACGTAGCGGTATTAAGTATATCGATTACAAGGATCCTGAATTCTTGAAGAAATTCCTTAACGAGCAGGGCAAGATTCTTCCCCGTCGCATCACTGGCACATCTCTGAAGTTCCAGCGCCGTGTGGCACGTGCAGTGAAGCGTGCTCGTCACCTCGCTCTTCTGCCCTACGTGACCGACCTTATGAAGTAATAACCATTTTAAACGAAAGCTATATATGAAACTTATTCTTAAAGAAAACGTAGTCGAACTCGGCTACAAAGACGATGTAGTGGAAGTTAAGGATGGTTACGGCCGCAACTATCTGATTCCCCAGGGCAAGGCTGTCATCGCATCCGATGCAAACCTTAAGGAACTTGCTGAGAATCTTCGTCAGCGTGCTCATAAAATTGCAGCAATTCTTGCAGAGGCTCAAAGCCAGGCTGATGCTATCAAAGATGTCACTCTTACTATCGAGGCTAAAACCGGTGCTAACGGTGTTATCTATGGTAGCGTGGGTGCAGCTCAGATTGCAGACGCATTTGCAAAACTTGGTCATAACATCGATCGCAAGTTAATCTCGCTTAAAAATCCTATCAAAGTGGTTGGCGATTATGTTTGCACAGTCAAATTCCATCGCGATGTAAATGCCGAGGTTGCCGTTTGTGTTGTGGCTGAAGCTAAAGAAGAATAATAATTCTATTTTGCGTTTTTAGATATTTTAAGTTCCGCACTCTTTTGGGTGCGGAACTTTTTTTGCATATCTTGGAAATTATTGCTAAATTTGTAAATTAAGAATCTGGATTTTGAAATTTAATCGGATTCATTACGGTAACAAATTAAAAACAAATAATATAGCTATATATGAAATTTAATGTTCCCGGTAAGGTTCTGCAGCAGCAGATAGCGGCAGTCAGCAAGGTTATAAACGCAAAAAATGCTCTTTCTATTCTCGATAACTTTCTTCTTGAAGTGAAGGGTGACCTTCTTTTTATCACTGGCTCAGATCAAGAAACGGTGATGACAGCAAAGATTGAGATATCAAACTTAGAAAATGATGGCAAAATTGCTGTAAATGCCAAACGTTTGATGGATGTTGTGAAAGAGGTTTCCAATTTTCCTCTGACTATCGAAGTTGATGATGTGCAGGGCAACATTGATTTGCAATTTCCTGGTGGACATTTTGAATTCATGGGCGTTGATGCTGCCGAGTATCCTCAAAGTTTCGATACTGATGAGTTGACAGTGGAAATGTCTGTGCCTGCTCAGGTTATTCTTAAGGGCCTTGACTATACACTGTTTGCAATAAGCACTGAAACTATTCGTCCGATGATGACTGGTGTTTATTGGGATTTTCATGAGAACGACATCACTTTCGTGGGTTCAGATACTCATAAACTTGTGCGCTATATCAATTCTGAATATCATCCTAATCGTGAGACTTCCTTCATTCTTCCAGGCAAACCTGCCGGAATATTGCGTAGCCTGATTGGAAAGGATATTGAAAATATTAATATCCAAAAAGATGAGAAGAGTGCTATTTTTTCCTTTGGCGCTTTCCGACTCGGCTGTCGCTTCGTAAAAGGAATGTATCCTAACTACAACCGCGTAATTCCTGTTGATAATCCAAATGAGTTAACAATAGATCGTCCGCTTCTCTTGGCTGCAATGCGTCGCGTGTCGCTTTTCGCAAGCAAGGCTTCGAGTCTTGTAAAGATGACCATGGATTCCAATACAATGCGTCTTGACTCCCAAGATTTGGACTATTCAACTAAAGCAAATGAGACCGTGGCGTGTTCCTACGACGGCAACCCAATTTCAATCGGCTTCAATGCTGTCTACATGATGGAAGTGCTCAATAACCTGCCTGGTGACAATATAGTAGTGAAACTGTCCGATCCCGGACGCCCCGGTCTTTTCATGCCTTTTGAGCAGAAGGAGAATGAAGAGGTCTTGATGTTGCAGATGCCAATGCAAGTAATTGAATAAACAATAAACCGGAAAGAATGCAACTGAATCTGTCACGCCCTATTATCTTCTTTGATCTCGAAACTACGGGGACAAGCGTGACCTCCGACAGAATAGTAGAGATCTCTCTTATAAAAGTATTTCCCGATGGCAATATCGATGAGAAGACTCGTCGTATTAATCCAGAGTGTCATATACCGGAAGCAAGTTCTGCTATCCATCATATCTACGATGAAGATGTGAAGGATGCTCCTACGTTTCGGCAGGTTGCTAAGTCGTTGTTTGAACTTTTCCAAGATTGCGATATAGCCGGATTCAATTCCAATAAGTTTGACGTTCCGCTTCTTATCGAGGAATTTGGTAGGGTTGGAATGAAGTTTGAAGTGGCTAATCGTAAATTTGTAGATGTCCAAGGCATATTCCATAAAATGGAACAGCGCACGCTGGTTGCGGCATACAGATTCTATTGTGGTAAGGAGTTAAACGATGCGCATTCTGCTTCTGCCGATACTCGTGCTACCTATGAGGTGTTGCTTAGCCAACTTGAACGCTATCCGGAACTGAAAAATGATGTAGCATCTCTTGCAGAATTTTCAAGTGGAGGCCGAAATGTGGATCTTGCTGGTCGTATGGTCTATGATGATAACCGTGAACCGATATTCAATTTTGGTAAAAATAAAGGGAAGAAAGTTAAAGATGTGATTCGTCATGACCCAGGTTTCATCCAGTGGATTCTTCAAGGCGATTTTCCTAAAGAAACTAAAGATCAGATTCGTAGACTTCAGTGCGAGTGCTTGAATAACAAATAATTTCAAATTATGCGTCAGACTCTTAAGGGCCGTCATATCGTGCTCGGCATATCTGGAGGAATTGCCGCCTATAAAAGTGCACATTTGCTTCGTCTTCTCATAAAGGCAGGTGCCGAAGTGCAGGTGGTAATTACGCCCAATGGCAAAGAATTTATTACTCCGGCTACTCTTGCCGCTCTAAGTGGCAAACCCGTGGTGTCAGAATTTTTTGCTGCAAATACAGGCGAATGGCATTCTCATGTAGATCTTGGTCTTTGGTCAGACCTCATGGTGGTGGCGCCTGCTACTGCCTCTACTATAGGAAAGATGGTTTCAGGAGTGGCGGATAATATGCTGATCACTACCTACCTTTCCGCTAAGAGCCATGTCATGGTGGCTCCGGCAATGGATCTCGACATGTGGGCTCATCCTTCCACACAGCGCAATATTGCTACTCTTTGTCGCGATGGCGTTGAGATTATATCTCCGGCTTCCGGTGAACTTGCAAGCCACCTTGTTGGAAAGGGTAGGATGGAGGAGCCGGAGGAGATTTTGCGTCGTGTGGAAAAGTTCTTTAGTCGCAAGATGTCGCTCGAAGGCAAGAAAATACTTGTAACTGCCGGACCTACATATGAAGATATTGACCCTGTCAGGTTTATTGGCAATTGTTCAAGTGGCAAGATGGGGTTTGCAATTGCAGAAGAGGCTGCCGCAAGAGGTGCTGACGTGACTCTTGTCACTGGTCCCGTGGCTTTGGAAGTGTCGGATCCTTCAATAAAAAGGGTTGATGTGAGGAGTGCAAAACAGATGCTCGAAGCATCCCGCAACGCCTTTGAAAACTGCGATTTAGCTATTCTTTCTGCTGCTGTCGCAGACTATGCTCCGGAATTTTGTGCCGATTCAAAGATCAAGCGGGAGAAAACTGGCGACATGACGTTGCGTCTTGTAAGGAATCCAGATATCGCTGCCACTCTTGGAAATGATAAAGGAAAACGAGTGCTTGTAGGATTCGCTCTGGAAACTGATAATGAGCGCGAAAATGCACTTGTAAAGATGAAAAACAAGAATCTTGACATGATAGTGCTTAATTCCTTAAAGAATCCATTGGCAGGCTTCAATAAGGATACAAATCAAGTCTCAATCCTCAGGTGTGATGGTGAAGAGAAAGAGTTTCCTGCCAAAAACAAGCGTGAGGTGGCGGCAGACATTCTTGACGAAATTTGCAAGTATTCGAAGTGGCATGAAGTTTAAGAATATTGCGAGATATGGGCTGATCTTGTGGTCTGCATTGCAATCTGCATCCGGATTTGCACAAGAATTGAACTGCGTTGTGGAGGTTAACTCTCAGAAGATTGAAGGAAGTTCCAAATCCGTTTTTAATACACTACAAGAGGCTGTCTCCGACTATATGAACGAGACAAAGTTTTCTAACGCTACATTCTCGAATGTGGAAAAGATAGATTGTCGCTTGTTTCTGACAGTTAGCGAGTATTCCGACGACCGCATCACAGGTGATCTTCAGGTGCAGTTGTCGCGACCAGTTTACAATTCCAGCTACACCACAACGTTATTAAATTTTAAAGACAATAGAATCAGTTTTGAGTATCGCGAGGGAGATCCGTTGATTTTCAATGAGACCACGATAGATAATAATCTGACTGCAATTCTGAACTATTATGCCTATCTTTTTCTCGCTCTTGATTTCGATAGTTTCAGCCCACAGGGTGGACAGATTTTCTTTGATCGTGTTGCATCAATAGTGCAGGCTGCTCAAAGTCTTGGTGAAGTTGGTTGGAAGGCATTTGAAGATCCGAAAAACAGGAGCGGTGTGCTGACTTCGTTTACCAATCCTTCAACTTCGGCAATTCGTCAACTCTTCTATGATTATCATAGGAAAGGTTTTGATGAAATGGTATCTTCTCCAGACAAAGGACGAGCAGAGATTACTCGTTCGCTTAGAGCTATGGAGACTGTTTACAAGGCAGATCCTATGTCTGCGGCTCTTTCCATATTTCGGGATTCCAAGATGGATGAACTTGTCAATGTGTATTCAAAAGCACCTGAGGCGGAGAGGGAAGCGGTGTATAGACTGCTGCAACCATTATATCCGGCTGAACACGAACGATTGAACAAGATAAGAAAGGGAGAGGAAAACAATTAAAAACTTCGAAACTATAAAATATGCTCCGATATTTGTCTATACGCAACTACGCACTTATCGATGCCCTTGACATAGAACTTGACGAGGGACTTACTATTCTGACCGGAGAAACCGGAGCAGGCAAGTCTGTGATGATGGGTGCAATATCATTATTGACAGGCGATAGGGCAGATTCTAAAGTTCTCGCTAATAGAGAAGGGAAGGCTGTGGTAGAGGGCGTATTTGAGAAAGTATTCGAAGGGATGCAAGAGGTATTCGAAGCCAATGATCTTGATTGGAATGGAGGGCAAGTGATAGTGCGTCGAGAGATTTATGCCAATGGTAGAAGTCGTGCGTTTATCAACGATTCTCCTGTAACATTGCCATTGCTTACCGAACTTGCCGGAGGCATGGTTGATATCCATTCGCAACATTCCAATCGGCTCTTGTCTCGGCAGGAACATCAACTGAGAATCATAGATTCAATGGCCGACAACGCATCGCTTCTTGCTGACTATAGGAAGGACTTTGCTCGCTTTGCATCAATGCGTGGAAAAATTAGAAAAATGCGTGAGGCTCTTGAACGTAACCGAGAAAACCAGCAGCTAAGGGCATTCCAACTTGAGCAACTGACTCGAATCAATCCACGTCGAGGCGAACTGAGCGAGGTTGAAAAGACTTTTGATATTCTTTCCGGTGCTGATGACTTGCGTAACAGTCTAAGTGCTGCTGCATACACGCTTTCTATGGCAGACGTGTCTGCTTTGAGCCTTCTTGGCGACGCCGGTGCTACTCTTGACAAAGTCGATTTTAGTCTTTTTGAAAAAAGTGAAGATGGACCGGGACTTATGGAGCGTCTGCGTAGCGCATATATTGAACTGAAAGATATTGGTGACTCTCTGTCGAGAATAGCCTCCGGAATAGAGTCTGATCCAGCTCGTCTTGCTAAGACAGATGCCAGACTGAGAGAACTTTACGATGCAGTGAAACGCTTCAAGGTGGAAGATTATGATCGGCTTGTGGATATGTATGAGACTCTTAAGGAAGAAGACGAATGTGCTTCCGGAAACCATGATGATCTTATTGCTCTTGAGAATGAAGCAAAAGCTCTCGGGGAGGTCTTGAAAAGCCGTGCGGAACAAATCAGCAAGACTCGGGCAAAAGCTGCCGATAAATTTGCAAAGATGCTTATTGACGATGCGAAGCCTCTTGGCCTGAATAATCTAAGGTTTGATGTGCGTATAGATCAGGGAAAATTAACCTTGGATGGTAAGGATACTGTGGATTTTTACTGTTCGTTTAATAAAAATCAGCCTTTGATGCTGTTGTCGCAATCTGCATCGGGAGGCGAGATGGCGCGTCTTACCCTCTGCATAAAGGCCATAACAGCCAGCAAACTAAAACTCCCAACGGTAATTTTCGATGAAATTGATACCGGAGTGTCGGGTGATATAGCAGACCGTATGGGAACAATGATGGCAAACATAGCCTCCGGAATGCAGGTGCTTGCAATAACCCATCTTCCGCAGGTCGCTGCAAAAGGTCACTCTCATCTGCTTGTCTATAAACACGACGAAAAGGAACGAACAGTTAGTAATGTGCGTAGATTGACACCGGAGGAGCGTGTGCAAGAACTTGCAAGAATGCTTTCAGGACGGAAAATCAATGATGCGGCTCTTGACAACGCAAGAGCTCTTCTTGAAGGTTAACTAAGGATTGAATTTAAAGAAAAATAAATATTAATTGGCAGGTGTCTTTTATTTAGAACCTGTAATTAGCAATATAATGGAAAAAACAGATTATATATTCGGATTAAGAGCCATAATAGAGGCAATCGAAGCCGGCAAAGACATCGATAAGGTGCTCGTGAAGAAAGACATCAGCGGAGATCTTGCCAAAGAATTGCTTTCAAAGGCAAAGGAATATGGTGTGCTCGTGCGTCGTGTTCCGGTGGAGAAACTGAATCGGATTACTATGAAAAACCACCAAGGAGCGATAGCTATACTTGCTGCTGTGCCTTACCAAAAATTGGAGAATATTGTACCGATGCTCTATGAGGAAGGTAAGACTCCGCTTATGGTGGTTCTTGATGGAGTGACAGATATTCGCAATTTCGGAGCAATTGCCCGCTCTGCTTGTTGCGCTGGTGTTGATGCAATTGTGATTCCATCCAGAGATTCTGTGTCAATCACAGCAGATGCAGTAAAAACGTCAGCCGGTGCTCTATTTCATATACCAGTATGTCGCGAGAGTTCAACTCTTGAAGCAATAAGATATCTTAAGCTCAACGGATACAAGATAATAGCTGCAACCGAGAAGGGGGCTGTCAATTACACTCTTATTGATTATACTGTGCCTGTAGCAATTGTGATGGGTGCAGAAGAAACTGGCATTTCCAATGAAGTGCTTTGTCTTGCCGATGATCTCGCAGCAATTCCCATGAGAGGAGCAATAAGTTCGCTAAATGTGTCTGTAGCGGCAGGCGTGATGATTTATGAAGCGGTACGGCAGCGAATTTTGTGTGGAAATGTGTAAATAAGTTTTGGAAAATCGCGACGAAAATATTAATTTTGTGCTTTAATTATAAACATGTCTGGCTCGAGTGCTGTTTTTTTACGACATTTCGGCATTATGGGAATTTGAGGTTCCATACTCGCGTTGGCAATTACTTTTGAATTATAATATATATGATAAATAGAGTTCTCATCAGAATCAAAGTAGTTCAGCTACTATATTCTTATTTTATCGTTCAAAGCAAATTTTCTGTGGAGTCTCAGCCATCAGCGCCCACTAAAGAAAAACGTTTTGCTTATTCGCTCTATCTTGATTATCTATATCTGATGATGCAGATAGCAGATGCTGTGAAGCATCGCGGGTCAAGTTCTCCTCTTTCCGACACAAGATTTATCAAGCGTCTGTCATCCGACAATATTATGAAATCGCTCAATGGTAAGTATTCGGTGGCTCCTTTCCCTCTTAAAGATTCTGTGGACTCAATCGCTGAAGCAGTCAAGAACTCACCATTCTATAAGGCTTTTCTTAAAGATACAGATTCCGACTCATTGTTGTGGCAAAAGATATTTAAAGATTATATTTTGACAAATCCAGTAATAGCTGGAGTCGCCGAACGCTATGAGAACTACTCGATGAGAGGTGTAGAAAGAGCGAATCAGATGGTTGAAGATACTTTCAGCCAGTTCTCATCAAGCCGAGATAATATCTCAGATTGTCTTACAGACTTGCAGAAAAGTCTTGAAATGGCGCGTGAACTGTATATGCGTCTTTTGCTTTTGCCAATAGAGATTACATATCAGCAGGAGGTTGAACTGGATGAGCGCCGTCACAGATATCTACGTTCTGAGGAGGATATGAATCCTAATCCAAAGTTTATCGACAATGAACTTGTAAAACTTTTGGCAGATTCGCAGGATATACGCGATTACGTGGAGAAAAAGAAGATATCATGGTTGGAACAGGATCGTGATCTCGTGAAGCATCTACTCCATGTAATCGTGGATTCAGACCTTTATCGTGAGTATATGGAAGATCCTGTTGCCGACTTACATAGCGATTGTGAGTTCTGGCGCAAGGTGATGAAAACTATCGTATTCACGGATTCGGATTTCCTTGAGGCACTCGAGTCTATGTCGGTATTTTGGAATGATGATATTGATATCATCGGAGACTTTGTGCTTAAGACTTTCCGTCGTTTTGAAGAAAATGCACAGTGTAGCAATTCTTCAGAGGGTGGAAGTCCAGTGCTTCCGATGTATAAAGACGATGAAGACGCAGTGTTTGGTAGAAAATTGTTTGAATATACGGTAAAAAACCGAGAGATTTATCGCGGTTATATTGATGATGCCCTAAATCGCTGCCAGTGGGAATCAGATCGACTTGCATATATGGATGTTGTGGTTATGGAGACCGCGCTTGCCGAAATTTTCAACTTCCCGGGAATTCCGATTCAGGCATCACTTAATGAGTATATAGAGATTGCTAAGTGCTATTCTACTGCGAAAAGTGGACCATTTGTCAACGGTTTGCTTGCGACCGTTATTTCCAATCTTAAGGAAAAAGGTTTACTCCATAAATAAGTTAAGAGATATATAAGCATATAAATACAATAAAATAAGCATTTAAGTTATGAATTCAATTCTTCTTCAGGCTGCCTCTGGCGGTGGTAGTGGTCTCAGCGGAATGCTGATGATAGTGGCAATGATCGTGATTTTCTATTTTTTCATGATTCGTCCACAACAGAAAAAACAGAAGGAAATCAAGAAAGCTCGAGAGGCTATGAAAAATGGCGATCGAGTGGTGACAGCAGGTGGTATTCACGGAAAAGTTAGGGAAATTTCAGATACTACAATATTGATTGAGGTTGCACCCAACACAACGATTAAGGTAGATAAGGGATCTGTTTTCCCTGCTGGAATGGAAAATCCCGACGCTAATAAGTAATAATTAGGCGTAAACCTCTTCTTCCTAACAATGAAAGGCTGGCTGGATGCATTGGCGAAGTGGTGTGTAATGCTTCGGAGGTCTTCAAGATTCCGGAGTGTGGTCTCCTTTGCCGTTTTTGTGGCTATAGCAGCACTTTTTTGGCTTGTAATGACGCTTAATGACTCAGTGCAGGATAACTGTATTGTCAATGTAAGAATTGTCAACAAACCTGATAGTGTCACTTTCATTTCAGATGTGCCTCCTACTATTCATGTTGAGGTGAAAGATAAGGGATCGAGCCTGATGCGCTCAGCATGGGTTAAGACTCCATCGGTGAATCTGAATTTTAAGGAACTTGCCGATCATGGTCAGTTGATTTGTTCACATTCCGATATGATGGCGGCACTCAAGGAGGTTTTTGGAATGAATGCAACGATTGTTTCGTGTAGTATAGATTCCCTTAGGCTCCTATATACAGATCGTCCAGGTAAGACAGTTCCGGTGCAGGTTGCTGTGCAGGCCTCGGCTAAAGCCGGTTATGTGGTTTTTGGCACACCTGTTTCGAATCCTCCGAGAGTCATTGCTTATGGTCCACGAGAAATCCTTGATACTCTATCGAGAGTATTTTCAAAGAAATATGTTGAGCAGGATCTTGTAGAGCCGAAAGAGTTTACCGCAGAATTAAAACAGGTGTCTGGAGTGCGTCTCATACCTTCGAATGTGAAAGTGAAGGTGAATGTCGAGCCTTTGGTAGCTAAGGAAGAAATGATTACAGTTGAGGCTGAAAATGTGCCAGGCGATGAGAGCCTGTTGCTGTTCCCTTCTACAGTGAGAGTGAGTTATTTTATGCCAATGAGTGAGTTTTCAAAAGAATCGAGAAATGTAAAGGTTGTGGTGGATTACAACGACATTGAACGCTATATGGGAGCAAGGCTCCCACTAAGAATAGAAAAGGTGAAAGGTTCAGATGCAGTTCATCCGGTGCTCTATTCCGATTCTGTGGAATACACTCTGGTGAGATAATCAGAATATTAATATATAATCTGGCAGGAGATTTTAGAATCTGCTATAACAACAATAAATAATTATGCTGAAAGATATTCTTTCTATTACGGGTAAACCTGGACTTTACAAAATACTATCGTCTGGCAAGCGAACGCTTTTGGTTGAGGATATGGTGAGCAAAAAGCGATTTCCTCTCGGACAGCGTGATCGTGTGGTTTGTCTGGGTGATATTGCAATGTACACTGTAGGTGAAGATCTTCCTCTTGATGTCATACTTGACAAAGTGTATGAAGTGGAAGGAGGCAAAGCCATCGATGTTAAAAAGATGGATACTGATGCTCTTCGTGACGAATTTGCAAAAGCAGTTCCGGATTTTGACCGCGAACGAGTTTATCCCACCGACATAAAGAAACTCTTTAATTGGTATAATCTTCTTATATCTCAGGGTTTTAATAAATTTACAGAAGAAGCTGAGCCTGAAACGGAGAAACCATCCGTCGAAGACAAGTAAATATTTATTAACTTAAATTATTTTTTTTATGAAGCATTTATTCCTACTTACAGGTATGGTGTCCGTAGGTCTTTCTACTATGGTTGCCGAAGTCCCCGAACCAAAGACGTTCTCGGATGCTTATTTTTATGCTATTTCTCCAAATGGAGAATGGGGCGTGTCTCAGCTTATCAGTGGCATAAAGGTTTATAATTTCGTTACAGGTCAAGTTGATGAGTATGTTGACGAATGGGCGTATCCTACTATCGGTATTGGCAGACCTATTAGCAATAATGGTGTTCTCGTAGGATCCTCCGATGGTATAAACCCTGAAATCTTTGTGGAAGGTGAATGGTTCGGTCTTGACGTGCCAGATGATATCATGGGTGATTGTCTTGCAAATTCTATCACCCCTGATGGTAGCCGAATATGCGGCTCGATTGGCTTATCAGGTCTCAATTTTGATGGAGATGTGCTGATGCAGGCTCCTGTGGTGTGGAACGCTACAGATAAAGGTTATGGAATGCCAGTACGTCTGCCTTATCCTGAGTTTGATATTACTGGTCGTGTTCCTCAGTATTGCACTGCAGTTGATATTTCTGAAGATGGTAAAACTGTCATCGGTCAAATAATGTCAGCTGTTGGTGGATTCTGTTATCCTATCATTTATACTGAAGATGCAGAGGGTAATTGGAGTTATGATCTCGTTCATTCAGAATTGTACACAGTTCCTGGATTAGAGTTTCCTGAATATCCAGGAGATGGACCAGAGTATCCAGATCCAATGGAATTCATGAATGCCGATTCAAAACAGGCATATAATGATGCTATTCAGGAATGGCAGGACTCAGGTTATACTACTCCATATCCTGAACATGAAGATTATATGACAGATGAGGAAAAGGAAGTATACGATGCTGCTATGAATAAGTATAATGAAGAGTTTGATAGCTGGATGGCAGATTTCAACGAATGGTTTGATTGTTTCTATCAAATTACTGATTCAGCTCCTAATGGCGTATTCAATAGTGTCCGTATTTCACCCGATGCCAAAACTTGGGCATACACAATAGAAATATTGGATCCGAATGATATGTGGGCAACTCCGACCTACAATACATGGGTGTTTGAAACAGGTTCTGATAAAATCTACAAATACAACCAGACTTCAGACCTTAATCTTACATATCTTGGCAACGACGGAGTGGCTTTTGCAGCTACAAATCTCGGAACTATAAGTAACTCTTACGTGTTGAAAGAAGGAGTATGCGACGATATGCTCTATTGGATGAATAAGAAGTGTCCTGTATACTCTTCATGGATGAACGAAAACATGAGGTTTACTTATGAGGATTATATTTATAATGAGGAAATTTGGGATTACGAAGCTGTTACGAAAGAGGATGTACTCATGACTGGACGTGGTGTAGCTACTCCTGATTTTTCTGTAGTGGCTCTTTCAGTAGAGAATGTCTGGGACTATATGACTGAATTTGAAGGATATCTTTTCGATATCGAGGCTGCTATATCCGGAGTGGAAAGTGTTCGCCCAGCTACAGAAGGGAAAGAGGTGATCTACGATCTTTCCGGACGTAAGTTGAACTCAGCATCAGCTCCTGGCATCTATATTATCAATGGAAAGAAGCAGGTGGTTCGTTAAACGACATCTGTCTATATCAATAATGATTTGGCGGTTCGGATTTATTCCGGACCGCTTTCTTTTATTATATATCTGTCTACATTTGTTGTGAAAGCATAAGCGAGTTGTAGTTCTGAAATTTTTGAAAATCAAAACTGCTGAAGTTTTAATTTGTTGTATTTTTGGCACGGTATTTGAAATCTTTATTTATAGAGTGTGGAAAGTATTTGAAAATATTTCAGCTCTTTTGTAAACTAATATAAAAACTAAACAACTATAGACATGGCAACAGGAAAAATCGGGGTAACGACTGAAAATATATTCCCCGTAATTAAAAAGTTTCTTTACAGCGATCATGAGATTTTCCTTCGTGAACTTGTAAGCAATGCGGTAGACGCGTCTCAGAAACTTCGCACGCTTTCTACTTTTGGCGAATTCAAGGGAGAGCTCGGTGTTCTTGACGTGCATGTAGATTTAGATAAAGAAAAAGGAACTCTGACTGTTACGGATAGAGGAATCGGTATGGATAAGGATGATGTAGACAAATACATTAACCAGATAGCATTCTCCGGAGCAGAGGAATTCCTTCAGAAATATAAGGATAATGCAAATAATATAATCGGTCATTTTGGTCTTGGCTTCTACTCTGCTTTCATGGTTTCGAAGAAAGTAGAGATTCGTTCGCTTTCCTATAAAGAAGGTGCGAAAGGCGTGCTATGGACATGCGATGGAAGTCCGGAATACACCATGACAGAGTGTGACAAATCTGACCGAGGCACTGAAATTGTGCTTTATATTGATGATGACAGCAAGGAGTTTCTCGAGCAACAGCGTATCGACACATTGCTTCGCAAGTATTGTAGGTTCCTCCCCGTTCCAGTGATTTCCGGAAAAGTACAAGAGTGGAAGGATGGTAAAATGGTTGATACCGATCAAGATAAGGTGGTAAATGCAACCGAACCGCTTTGGACTAAAAAACCGTCTGACCTCAAGGATGAGGACTACATGAAGTTCTATCATGAACTTATGCCAGGTCAAGACGATCCGATGTTTTGGATACATCTAAATGTTGACTATCCATTCACGCTTACCGGTATTCTGTATTTCCCAAAAATAAAGAATGAGTTTGATGTTCGTAAGGATCGAATCCAGCTTTACTGCAATCAGGTCTTTGTTACCGATCAGGTTGAGGGTGTAGTGCCTGAATTCATGACATTGATGCAGGGAGTGATAGACTCTCCCGATATTCCTCTCAACGTGAGTCGTAGCTATCTGCAGGCAGACTCTGCGGTTAAGAAGATTTCAGGATACATTTCCAAGAAGGTAGCAGAGAAACTCGACTCTATGTTTAAGGCAGATCGCAAAGCATTCGAGGAAAAATGGGACGACATCAAGGTCTTCATCGAATATGGCATGCTGACCGATGATAAATTCTTTGAGGCAGCCCGTAAGTTCTATCTTCTTAAAGATGTGAACGACAAATATTATACACTTGAAGAGTATAACACTCTTGTAGCGGGTGAGCAGAAAGATAAGGATGGTCGCTTGGTGTATCTATATGCTACAGACAGCATTGCACAGCATAGTTATATAAAAGCGGCTGAAGACAAGGCTTATAGTGTGCTCCTCCTTGATGGTCAACTTGGGCAGCATATTGTGGGACTCCTTGAGTCTAAACTTGAAAATACAGGTTTTGTACGAGTTGACAGTGATACTCCCGAGCGACTTATTCGTAAAGACGAAGAAAAGTCTACAGGCCTTACAGAAAACCAGACAGAAGTGTTTACGATCCTATTCAAGTCGCAGATTCCTGCTATAGAAAAGGCTGAGTTTATGGTAGGATTTGAGGCTATATCTGCCGATGCAGATCCAGCTACTGTTACACAGAATGAGTTTATGCGTCGTATGAAGGATATGGCAGCTTTGCAGCCAGGAATGTCGTTCTATGGAGATATGCCAGCTAATTATTCTCTAACTGTTAATACCGAACAGCCTGCAGTAAAGGCAATCATAGATGTTGCAGATAAGGCACTTGCCGGCGATACAGAACCAATTTTCAAAGAAATTGCAGATCTTAATGCCGAGATTGCTTCTGCAACCAAAGAGGCTCAAGATAAGAAAGAGAGTGTTCCTGAAATGAAGGAGCAGAACGATAAAATTGCAGATCTACGCAAGAAGCTTGATGACGTGGTGAAAGAATATGCCAACGGCCAGCCGAAGGTGAAACAAATCATTGATCTTGCTCTGTTGCAGTGTGGACTGCTTAAAGGTGCTGCTCTTTCCGAGTTCATTCACCGCTCTGCCAGACTTCTCTGATTAGTAAATTCTTTATTTTAGTCTACTTGTTGTGTAGATAACACTCGAAGAATAAACTCAGACCTTAAAATGGGCGCACAGACCGTACGCCCATTTTAAGGTTAATACTACAACTAGATTGCACTTTTCAGTTGTTGAAGAGGTGGCGGAAGAGTTCGGAGACTTTGTTTACTTCAACTATACGGATGTTGAATTTGTTGTGAATTCCTTTGAGGTTTCCTGTTGGAATATATATTGTGTCAAATCCGAGTTTGGCAGCTTCAGCCACTCGCTGGTCGATACGAGTCACAGTGCGGATTTCACCGGAGAGCCCGACTTCTCCGGCAAAGGCTGTAAGGCGTGGAACAGATAGGTCGAAGTTAGAAGCCATCACAGCGGCTACTACAGCCATATCTAAAGCAGGGTCTGTGACTTTCAATCCACCTGCAATGTTTAGAAATACGTCTTTCTGCCCTAATTTAAAACGAGCCCTTTTTTCGAGCACTGCAAGGAGCATGTTTAGACGTCGTTGGTCAAATCCTGTTACGGAGCGTTGCGGTGTTCCGTAAGCTGCCGATGAAACGAGAGACTGCACTTCCACTAAAAATGGACGAGCACCATCAATTGTTACACCAATGGCAATACCACTCATTTCCTCGTTACGGTTGTCGCTGAGTAGCATTTCTGATGGGTTAGTTACTTCTCGTAGGCCTTTTTGCACCATCTCATATATGCCAATCTCATTTGTTGACCCGAAACGATTTTTTATAGACCTTAGTATGCGGTAGAGATACTGGCGGTCTCCTTCAAATTGAATGACCGTGTCTACGATATGTTCCAGCACTTTCGGACCGGCAATAGCTCCATCCTTGTTTATATGTCCGACAAGAATCACCGGCACTCCCGACTGTTTGGCGTAGCGCAATAAAGCAGCTGCGCACTCTCGAACTTGACTTACACTTCCGGCAGCAGATTCAATGTCAGAAGAAGCAATAGTCTGTATGGAGTCTACAACCACAAGCTGAGGTTTCACATTTTCTATCTGTGTGAATATCCGGTCAAGCTGAGTTTCGGTGAGAATGAATGTATTCTCCGACACCTTCCCGAGCCTGTCAGCACGTAGTTTCAATTGTGATGCGGATTCTTCACCGCTCACATAGAGGATTCTTCGATTGCGAATAGAGAGGATATTTTGGAGTAGAAGAGTAGATTTCCCGATACCCGGTTCTCCACCAAGTAGCGTGAGGCTACCCGCTACAAGTCCGCCTCCGAGTACTCTGTTGAGTTCTTCAGAAGGCATATGTATTCTTGGTTCATCGAGGGGCTCGATATCTGAAAGTTTTACAGGTCTTGCCCCCTCCGTAGATAGCAGCCCTTTGTTGCGAGATGTCTTTTGTTTAGAAACTTTCTCCTCTACGAATGTGTTCCATTCTCCACACGCAGGGCATCTTCCCATCCATTTGGGCGACTCGTGTCCGCACGAATTGCAGAAATATACTGTTTTCAAAATGTTATGTGGTTATATGTGGTATATTTCTAATTATTAATTGGTTAATAGGTTTCTGCGTCCGAACTCAGAAAGAGTAACTGCGGTGGCCGCTGCTACATTAAGAGATTCAGCATGTGGCCCAGATGCCATACTCGGTATTAGGAGTGGATGGCTTACTCTCTTTCTAATCTCTTCGCTAAGACCATTGCCTTCATTACCCATTACGACAAACGCTGGAATTTCTAATGGAGTAGAGTATATGTCTGTGCCATCAAGGAGTGTGCCATAGACCGGAATATCTTGGTGATGATCTATTAAGGAGGCAAGATTATCTTGTATGATTCTTATCATTCCAATCGCTCCCATCGATGCTTGGACCGCTTTAGGATTGTAGGGATCTGCACATCCATCTCCTAATACCACTTGCTTAATGCCAAACCATGAGGCAGTACGCAATATAGTTCCGAGATTACCTGGATCTTGCACCGCGTCAAGAAGCAGGGTAAGAGATTCCGATATTAGTTTTTCATCTGCAATCATAGAATCAGGCATTTGGTAGACTGCAATAACCTCAGGAAGTGTCTGGAGTTGCGAAATTCGTCGCAGTTCCTCTTCTCCAGCTATGGTCAACGGAGTGGCATTGTGTTCGGAATGTTTTTCTGCCCATGCCTCAGATGCTATGATAGCCTCTGGTGTAAAATGCCTGAGTGTGTCTGCTACACATTTTTCGCCTTCTGCAACAAAAAGACGAAGCTTTTCTCGCTGCTTGCGGCTACCGAGACGTGAAAATAGATTTAGTTTTGATTTTGATAATATCATACAATACAATTAAGAAAAATCTGCGTTTAATACAAGCAGAATACAAAACCAAGATGAATGTGATTGTCTGTCTCTTTCTGTGTGTACTTTTGATATTTCATTTTTTTGAATTGATAAAAAATGCATTAGACAGTAATCGGAATTGTCTTCAATCTTGATATCCACAAAGGTAGTATTTATCTTTGTAATACGCAAGAGAAAAATCGATTATCCTGATGTGTATACCCAATTGGACAGTGCGAAATTTTCAAATTTCTGAGATGTCAGGCAGTATATAAGTATAAAAAAATACCTCCGATTCTCATCGAAGGTATTCTGTTGCCTTGGAAAGACTCGAACTCTCACAAACGGAACCAGAATCCGGTGTGCTACCATTACACCACAAGGCAATATTCATAAATAAAACGTTGCCTTGGAAAGACTCGAACTCTCACAAACGGAACCAGAATCCGGTGTGCTACCATTACACCACAAGGCAATATTAAAAACTTATCAGAGAACTCTTCCTCTTTTGACGATGCAAAATTAGTGCTTTTTTTTCAATTTACCAAATAAAATCAAAAAAATACTTGCTGTACTTACAAAAAAATAGATAATTTAGTTCTATTCTGCGAATAGCAGGTGTGTATAATCATAGAGTCTTCTTATCGGAAATGTATTGAGTTGTTTCCTAATAAATGTGTTAGATAAATTTTTTTATTATATGTCAGGTAAAGAGAGATTCAAGATAAGAGTTCTTTAAAATTAGATACGATACATTTCTTTACATCTGTCATTTCCGGTGCGTATCCAAGTTCTTTCTGCATGGATGTTACGGCTTTGTCAATAAATCCACAAGGATTAATCATACGGAAACCATCAAGATCTGTAGTCACGTTCAATGCAAGGCCATGCATAGTGACAAATCGGCTACACTTCACGCCAAGTGCACAGATCTTTCTTTCAGCAGATGTGCCGGTACCTATCCATACGCCACTTGCTCCAGCTACCCGCTCGCCACGTATCCCAAACACTGAAAGCGTACTGATTACAGCCTCTTCAAGAAGAGCTACATAATCTTTTACACCAAGATGGTGTGCCTCAAGGTCAATTAGTGGATACACTACTAATTGACCGGGTCCATGATATGTGACATCTCCACCACGTTCGATATGAAACAGTTTCACGCCTTGCTTATTGAGAATATCCTCTGGGAGAAGCAAATTGTGAATGTTGGCATGTTTGCCAAGGGTTATTACGGGAGTATGTTCCACAAGCAGGAGATATTCATTTTCTATGGGAAGACCATCTTTTTTCCTGTTTACCATCTTAGAAAAGAGGTCACGCTGGTGTAGAAGCATGTCACCATATTCTACAAGACCTTCATCTGAAACAATCAAATCCATAATAAAATTTCTTTAAAATGTGAAGTGAAGAGCAATTCGCACTCCGGAATGGTCAGCATAGGGAGTGTCGAAGTAACTTAGTCTCCACACATAGTCAATACGAAGAATCGTGAAAATATTGTCAATACCGGCACTTATTTCCATGTATGGAGTGGAAGTCATTAGGCGAGCATCGCAATTCGTAGGGAAGCGGTAGAGATTTTTATTGCGTTCTGGGTTGTTTTTGTTGCTTAGGTCACCGAATAGACCTTTAAAAGATACCACTTCGCGAAGCTTTGCTTTTTTTATACCTGGAATCCGGTTAAACAGCACTCCGTTGCCCCAATATGTAACATCCCATGAGGCATACCTATCTATTGCAAACTCCATCGGATTCATTAGCGAATAAGACTCCGGTTGGATTGTGTAGCTGAGATTAGCATTCGGCCAGAGGAGTTCTGGATACTGCACTTGACTCCAGATGATACCACCTTTTAGGATTATATCTGTATAGCCGAAGGCTGAAAACCAAAATCGTTTCTGCACCGAGAGTTCTGTTTTCGACAAGGTAAAGTCTGCACCTGGAAAACATTTCGGTCCGAATTCATGAGACAATACGAATACTGGGGCATCGAGATTGACAGGGACTCTTACGCTTTTTTCCTGAATGAATTTCTCTCCCGGAGCAAACCTGACAGAAACGCCTAAAGAGGTGCGTCCGTAGTGTTGGAATATGTTGCTATAGCCGTTGACAAACGGGAGCCATGGTGTCGACTCTTGGCGGGCATGTTCCAAATGTATCCCAAAAGATAGCTGGTTGGCAAGCTCAAGGTTATATTCAAGAGATGCAAGACGTCGATAAGTGGTTAGGTCTGACGGCTTTCTTTTCCAACTCAGAAACACATTGTCGGGATTGGTGAAAAGATAGTGTTGGCCAATCATGTCTACGTCGTACATATATGTGGCGCGTATGCTATTGATTGGAAATTCGCGGCTGTGATATTTTTTCTTATTAAATGAATATTCCAACTCTGCTTTGTATTTCCATTTCTTATCGTGGAATCCGTATGCCAAATACCCTCGAGCGAACCAATTTGGGGAGAGGTTGGCCGTTGTCATTCCTCCTAGCCTTAGGCGTAGTCCCTCTGCAGTGTTTGTGCTTATGAATGTGTTGACGGGACCGATGTCAAATTTACTTTTTGAGCCGGTTTTCACGTATCCGCCCACAAGAATCACGAGTGCCTTTTCAGTCCAATAGAAGAATGGAATTTCCCTCAATTTGGTCATAAATGATCCCATTTGAGATTCTGCAGTAGAAAGTGGTACGAGGCGTTGCTCTGACCAAAAACTCTCAGGCTGATTTTCACTTTCGTCAATCTCCCATACGTCTCCGAGCATGTTGTAGGCATGGGCAATATCATCGCGACGGCCATCGCTGAAATTGGCATATCGAGTTTCTCGGCGGGCATAAAACTTCTGAGTGCCAGGTATGACACATAGGTCAATATTCATCTCATCGATCACTTTGTGTCGTTTGCCGGAGGCATCTTTTTCAAAAGTCTGATTGATGTGAAGATTGTCAACATAGTTAAGATTGATGGTGCGAGGAACCTTCATCGACACTTTTTTTATAAAGCCGGTAGTGTCTCCGAGTTCTACATAGAGATTGCCCATAAAAGAGAAACTCTCACGGCTTTTTGGGCTGAAGGTCAGCTGTATGCATCTCGTGCCAGCAACGTCAAGAGTATCGGTGATATAGAATTTATAGTAGTCGGCAGCGATTGAAGAAAGTGGACTCACAAATCGGTTTGCCATTATTGTGACATCGTTACCATATATGTCTACCTCTCGCAAAAACTCATCGAGCATCACGCTAACATTGCCATCGTCGAATGCTTCATCGATACCTTCTGAAGTGCGACCCTTTATAACTGTCTTGGGATTGGTATTTCCATTAGCGTAGAGACGAGACTGTGATTTTTCCTTGATAAGAATGTTGAGTACCTCACGATCACCCGGAGAAACAGTGTCGATGAAATCGCGGAGGAATGGACGCTTTTCCACCTCACTTTTTGGAAAATCCAGCAAACTAAGCACGGTCTTGTCATATTGATCGTAGCTATAATAATTATTCAGACGAGGGTCTCCATTGTGCTGATAAGCCCTAACTCTTCTCATCAGATCCACGGCAGGATTATTTTTTTTGGAGTATTTTTCTTTCTTTGGTTTTACCACCAGCTCCTGCAGTTCCTTAGCCTGCCGCATAAAAATAGCTGTGTCTACCTCAATGTTATAGTCTGCCGAGGCTCTGACTTCAAAAAAGCCGAGCATTAGTATCAGAATGGCAAAGATGAGCTTTACCCCAAAAGAATAACTGATTAATGTATTGTGAAAACTGTAGAAATTCATTAATTTTGTAGGTGTAGAATCACCTCTTTTTTCAGCTGTTGATTCAGTTGCAAAATTAATAAAAATAATCCACTTAAGTCATGGGATTGGAAATAGAGTATAAGTTTTTAGTGAAAAATGACAACTATAAGAAGATGTCGACAAAATCATACCGAATCCGACAGGGATATCTGAGTCGTGTGCCGGAGCGTGTTGTGAGAGTTCGCATCAAAGGGAATGCCGGGTATCTTACTGTAAAAGGGAAGAATCATGGAGCTACACGTTTGGAATTCGAATATGAAATTCCGTTGGAAGACGCAGAAAGAATGCTCGAACTATGCGATGGTCCGGTGATTGACAAAATCAGATATATAGTTGCTTATGAAGGTCACAAATGGGAAGTAGATGAATTCTTAGGTGGCAGAACCGGACTGGTGATAGCAGAAATAGAGTTAGGCAGCGAAAACGAACCATTTGCCATTCCTGACTTTATAGGAGAAGATGTGACGGGAAATCCGCAATATTATAATTCTAATTTGAATTGAGAATTCTTATTTTCTCTTGGTTAGAGTTTTGAGCATTGTGTCAAGTTCAGTGCGCACTTCAAGAAGTTGGTCAATTACTTTGATTCGTTTTGAAAGGTTCTTGCTGTTGATTCGCATTTGTTCTCGTGCAGCTTCAATCTTGAGACCACGAGTTTTCAGAAGATAGTGGATGATACGGAGAGTATTGATGTCTGAGGGAGTATAATACCTTATTCCGCTTGCGGAGCGCATTGGACAAACAGATTCGAATTCCCGCTCCCAATATCTGATAGTTACCGGAGTGACTCCAAGAAATTCCGCCACATCTCTGATTTTGTAATACTTTTTGTCAAGTTCTTCCATGGCATAAATTAAAGTATAGGAAAGGTTTAGTCCATAACATGTCCAGAGTTCTCTGCAAGCTGTATCATGTCGATATATTCCTGAGGAGTCAAATCCATAAAGTAATAGTTTACAGGGTTCTGAGGTTCTCCCTTGAAACGCACTTCATAGTGAAGGTGACTACCGGTAGATTTGCCGGTAGAACCGACCTTGCCAATCATCTCTCCTCGTTTCACATGTTGCCCCGGTTTCACAAGAATTTGGCTGAGATGTGCGTAACGTGTCAGATAGTTATAACCGTGATTTAGATCGATACAGTTTCCATAGCCAGGTTTTCGTTCAGCTACGTCCACCACAGCATCGGCAGTTGCAAAGACAGGAGTGCCGGTGGCAGCGGCAAAGTCGAGACCTTCATGAAATTTCGCTGTTCCATAGATAGGGTCACGGCGATAGCCGTAGCCAGACGACATTGTATAATCTTTGATATTGATAGGAAGCACTGACGGAATTCTTGCAATCTTATCTTTTTGTTCTCCGGCTGCATCTCGTAGTTGATCAAACGATACAGACTGTGAATATATCTGATGTTCAAGAATATCCATCGATCTGCTCAATCGGCTTACGAGTTCAGCATCATTAAGCTTGTCGATATTTTCAAATTTATAGTTGCTCTCGATACCGGAATATCGCTGGTTGCTGCTAAGAGGATCCATCTGCATCATCACGCGATAGAAATTATCGTCGCGATTGCGTATATCTTCCATCACCTTGATAGAGTTGTCTAGGCGTTTCTCAAGTATGGCATACTGTGACTTGAGATTAGAAATTTCCTTCTTAAGATTCCTTTCGGTAGGAGCATCGAAGACATAGAATACAATAAGATACAGACCAATTCCAATTACGCCACCCACTGTAAGATATCTGCCGATAGATATCAACCGAGATCGTAATGTGGGGTAGTGGCGTTCGAAATTGTCTGTATCAGGATTATATCTATAGAAAACCTGTTTCACATGCCTTAGATATTGGGCTGATCTTTTACAGAAGTTTTATGCTGATGTATCGTTTTGGGTTCTTCTTGATATCAACAATAAGAGAGTCAATGTCTGCCGATACTTGGTTTAACCTATTGTAAAGCTCTGGGTCGTTGGTGAGCATACCCAAAGTAGAATTCTTGTTGCTAAGCTGATTGGAGAATTCTGAAAGGTTTGCTGTCAATTGGTTTACGTTGTCCATGGTCGCACCGAGAGGCAATGACTTCAGCTGATATGAGAGTTGTCCGAGATTGTCGACGATAGTGTCGAGTTTTACGGTGAGACTTGCCGCATTTTCTGCAATTTGAGGCACATTTTTGTTCATTGTGGTGTTAAGCCCTTTGGATGTGGCAAGAAGATTGACTGTAATATCATCAAGATTCTCAATAGAAGCAGTAAGTGCCGGATTTGCCACAAGACGATTCAGGTTCAGCAGCAACGAGTCAATCTTTGGAATTACACTCGACACTGCGGGCATAAGTCCATCTTGGATTGACGACATCAGACCACCCTTAGAACCGGCAGTAACCTCACTGCCAACAGGAAGAATGCCCGGACCGGCACCGAGGGAAAGTTCGATGCGGGCTCCACTCAGCATGGTTGCACCGATTTCGGCTACTGTTCCTTCCGGCAGGTGCAGTTTCTTGTCGAGAGCCATTACGACCTCAATCTTTCCTGGACGCTCATAGTTGAAATTGATTTCTCTCACCTGGCCAACCTTGAACCCATCAACGAGTACAGGAGAGGAAATAGTTAGATCATCGACATTGTCGTAATATGCCGTGTAATAGTTGGCTGGCCTAAACAAATTAATGCCTTTAAGATATTCAATACCTATGATCAGTATAATAATAGCACCGATCACTGAGATTCCTATTACGAATTCTTTATTAAATATTTTTTTCATACTGAGATTAATTATCTTAAATAATATTTACTTTGTCAACTGAGTCAAATTTGGTTGCAACTTTTAAAGGATGACACTTAACTGCGTCTTTCCACAAACTTCTTTATAGAAGATAAAAGGGAATTAGCCAATCGATCCACTCCATCATCTGAAGTCATAAAGTCGACAGATTTTGGATTGCAGATAAAATCAAGTTCTACAAGGACAGAAGGCATGGAAGTGGCCCAGAGAACCCAAAAACCAGCCTGGCGAACACCTCGATTTGCGCGTTCAGCATCATTTACAAGTGAATTCTGAGCATCGCTTGCCACTCGAATGCTTTCTCCGAGATTCCTCTTCTGAGTCATTTCGAAGATTATGTAGCTTTCATCTTTAGATGGATCAAATCCGCTGTATTTCTCTTTATAATCACTTTCAAGTTCTATTACGGAGTTCTCTCGCATAGCCACCTTCATATTGTCGCTATCGCGATGGAGTCCAAGCACATAGACCGAACTTCCACTCACCGACTTGCGGTGACGGCTTTTCTTGTCTACAGAATTGACATGAATTGACATGAAGAGATCACCCCCGGCTTCGTTAGCCACATCAGCGCGTTGCTGGAGAGTAAGATAAGTATCAGTGCTTCTTGTCATCACCACTTCAACATCGTTCAGCTCTTCATCTATAAGCGATCGGAGTCTTTTTGCGACTGCCAAATTGATGTCTTTCTCTCTGGCACCGTTTTCGCATGCACCATAGTCCTTGCCTCCATGTCCGGGGTCAAGCACTATTACCACCTTGTTTTCATCTATTCCCTTCTTGTGGGCTGCATATCCACATGGGGCAAGGCAGAATGAAAAAAGTAGCATGCTGGTCAACGCCAATCGCTTAAAATTCATAACGGTTTAGGTTATAAAACACAAATCATGTCGAAATAAAACAGATTATTCTAATCTATTCAATTTGCAAATTTAATAAAAAATGAGCAAACAGACATTGCATCATTATTAAAATGTCAAAAATTTTCCTTTTTTGACCAATTTTGTTCTTAATGGAATTTAAAGAACGTAGCCAGCAGTATGCTTCTTTACAGTGCGAAATTATTGATGGATGGTTAGTTTTTACCAATACAAGTACTCGTAGAAAGATAGATGACCTTATCAAAATATCCAATGAATTAGAATTGGATTTAAAGGTAGACATTGTATCTGTTGCCACTGGTGAAATTATAAATCTTGAGAATGAACCAAGCACATCAACCAGGCAAAAGATTAAGGTTACATTTCCAAATGGTAAAACAATCCAACCAAGAAAGGTCTTAAAGCCCTCGTTGAGGTTGTTAAATATGCTGGATCAGAACGAGTGCGAGATTTAGGAATTGTTGTTTGTGCAGATAATTTAGTTCTAAAGACTCCTAAGCCAAGATATGAAAAACCATGCAAGCCTGTTGGCAATGGTTGGCGGGTTGATACTTGTTCTGATACCACAATAAAGTACGAGCAGATTAAGCAGATTTCTGACAAACTAGAATTGAATCTACAAGTTGAATATATATCTGGCGAAACTAAACCATCATATGTCTGTCACTATATAAATGGTGATATTCGTATTGATAGCGATTGTTACTCTAACTATTCTACAAAGGACGCTAATCACTAGTATCTCTTAAAATCTGTTAATGACAATTCGACAAACGCTGTATTCATATTAGTTATGCGATTTTTTAGGTTGAAAAATCTTATCGTGCTTTTCAAATGAATATATTGGGTTTGAAGTCATAAAAAACGGCTAGTTCGTGTTAAATCTCGCTATTGCAAGAACAATAAAACATTACGTTGCGTTAATAAAATACAATACGAGTTTAAACCATAAACATATCGAATCAGAATGAAAAAAATAGTAATATCTGCTGCTGTTGCGGCTGTTTTGTGTTCTTCGCTAACATCGTGTATGGGCCAGTTTGCACTATGCAGAAATCTTTATGCGTGGAATGAACAGATTTCCAATAAATTCGTCAATGAACTCGTATTTGTGGCTTTTTGGGTTCTGCCGGTATATGAGGTGTGTGGACTTGCCGATTTGCTTGTGCTAAACTCTATCGAATTCTGGAGCGGAGACAATCCGATGACTTCATCAACAAAGTGTATCGATACAAAAGACGGAAGATATCTTGTGAAATGCGATGGCAAGGGATATGACGTGATGTTTGAACCGACTGGTGAGTCGTATCGATTGGATTTTGCTGCAGATTTACAAACATGGTCGTTACAATATGATGGCAAGGAATATCCATTGATGACATTTATTGATGACTCTCATGTGTCAATGCCTTGTGGCGATGGCAACTGGCAGACGGTTGAACTGTCGCAGAATGGTGTGTTGGCATACCGCGAAATGGCTACTCCTGCTGTGCTCGCAAGCAGATAATTCGTTTTGGGTTAATCCAAATCGCGAATTGTTTGTTTTAGCTTTAGAGAAAACATTTAAAATCTATAATAACCTGGATAAAACAATTATGAAAGCAATTCACATTATTAGTGCAGTGATAGGCGGTGCAATTGCAGGTGCCACTTTAGGATTACTTGTTGCTCCGGAGAAAGGCGAAGATACTCGCAAAAAAATTGCAAGAATTTTAAGAGAGAAAGGCCTCAAACTTAATCATAGCGAGATTGAAGAGATCGCTGACGAGATTGAGGATCAGATTGAAAATAGTTTATAACGTAAACAACAACAGATAATAATGAAAGCACTTAATATACTTTACGCATTTCTTGGCGGTGCGATTGTAGGTTGTGGAGCAGCTTTGCTGTTCGCTCCTGAAAAAGGTGAGGATCTGAGAGCTCGCATTGTGCGCATTTTGCAAAAGAAAGGAATTAAAATCAGTGATGAAGAAGTAGACGCTCTCGTTGCGGAACTTACCGGCGAAGAGTAAATACGCAACTATATATTCGTTAAAGGATGACCCGCGAGACATTTTTAGACGAGATTAAGAGAATGATAGCCCGGTCGAAAGATTGGGCTACTCTTGAACTTGAATATGCAAAACTGTCGGCAGCTGAGAAAATCACGTTGCTTGCAGGAGCAGCAGTGACGGGTGTGGTATGTTTTCTTCTTGCCATAACCGCTTTGATACTGTTTGGGATAGCGCTTGCATTTCTCTTTGGAAGTTTTATGTGTCCGGCTCTTGCGTTTCTTGCCTCAGGTGGGTGTGTCCTGTTGGTAATGGTAATAGTGTATTTGCTTCGCGAACGCCTCATCATGAATCCTATAGCGAAGATGATTACAAAAATCCTTCTTAAATAAATTTCGCAGATGGCACAGACGAATAATGTAACTTCTTCTAAGACACTTCTTCAGGCTGAGGAGCATGCGGAATTTGAAGGATTCACCCTTGATGAAATCAGACATCGCAAGGCTCTTGTCGCAGTAAAGAAGGAATTTGCTAAAGCGAGGATATTCGAGCAGGCAAACAACATTAAAGCGCATAATCCATTCGCCGCAGACAGCAAACTGAAAGCTGCTGCTCGTCTTGGCAGATTGCCGATGAAGCTAGTAAAGAGTCTCAATTACACTGATTACATTTTGCTTGGTGTGTCAGTATTTGGAACAGCAAAAAAAATATTTACATTTTTTCGGAAGAAATGAACTACTTTAAAGTACGCCTCGAGTGTGTCCCATGTACAGAAGACATTACAGACCTTTTGGCAGCGTTTTTGGCAGATGTCTCTTATGAAAGTTTTGAACCCGACCAGACAGGCGTGACTGCTTATGTTCAAGCAGACAGCTATTCAGAGTCTGCAATTCTGGAAATTGTCTCCGAATTCCCGATTGCGACAAATATAACCTTTAACTCAGAATATGTTGAAGGTCGTAACTGGAATGAAGAGTGGGAAAAACATTATTTTCAGCCGATTGTTATAGCTGGAGAGTGCGTGGTGCATTCTTCTTTTCATGAGAATGTGCCGGATGCAAAATACGACATTTTGATTGACCCTAAGATGGCTTTTGGCACAGGTCATCATGCTACCACATCTCAAATGATGCGCAATATTCTTGATTTAGGAGATTTGTCTGGAAAAAGAATTATTGATATGGGGTGTGGAACAGGTATTCTTGCAATCCTTGCCAAGATGAGAGGGGCTGAGGGTGTCACCGGAATAGAAATTGATCCAGGTGCTTATGAAAATGCATTGGAAAATGCATCACTCAATCATCAGGAGATAAAATTTGTCTGTGGAGACGCAAAGTCACTTTCAGATTGTGACACTGCCGACATTTTTCTTGCCAATATCAACCGAAACGTAATTACGAACGACATTGCTCGATATGCCGAAAAGATAAAGCCTGGCGGTTCTCTTATTCTTAGCGGATTCTATACGTCAGACATTCCGGTAATTATGCAATATGCAACTCCTCTTGGTTTTACCATTGAAAAATCTACCGAGGAAGGTGATCACTGGGCAGCCTTGTGCCTAAGAAAGAATATTGATTAGTTGACGGCTTGCAATTTTTTATGTTTAAGAGTCGTAATTAGGTTGTTGTCTATAAAATAGATAATAATTTTTAGGATATTATATATTTGCAAAAAGTGGGGTGTGTCAAAATGGATGTTTTGATGCGCCTTTATTCTTTTATTTTGACTAATTTAATCTCATATACTAAAGGATGTTTTATTCTCCAGAAGAACATATGTCTATGTACGTATTTCAAATTTAACTTCAGGCTTCGCAAAAGCACAACTTTTCAAACTCGAAGGCAGTGTACTTTTTATATATTTGCTGATTTTGCACTTGTCGGTTGAGCAAACAGGACTCTTTTTTGGTCAAATTGTAAGAAAAATGATGGTGCAAAAATGGGAATTTCAAAAAAAAATATTAACTTTGCAAACGAGTATGGCCATGCTGGATTTGTCACGATAAGTGCAAGTGTTGTAATAATGGTCGTAATCAAAAGGGGGATAGTGACGTGAACTTTTGATTATTATTTACAAACATAATATCTACAATTATGAGTTTAAATATCATTGTGCTTGCAAAGCAAGTGCCTGATACGAGAAACGTTGGAAAAGATGCTATGAAGGAAGACGGTACGGTGAATCGTGCAGCCCTTCCTGCTATCTTCAATCCAGAGGATCTCAATGCGCTTGAACAAGCTCTGCGCCTGAAAGATATGTATCCCGGCTCAAAGGTGACTCTGCTTTCTATGGGTCCAGCACGTGCTGCCGAGATTATCCGCGAGGGACTTTATAGAGGTGCTGATAATGGAGTAGTGCTCTCCGACCGAGCTTTTGCTGGTTCTGATACACTTGCTACTTCTTACGCCTTGAGTGCTGCAATTAAGAAAATTGGCACATACGACATTATTATCGGTGGTCGCCAAGCTATCGACGGAGACACTGCTCAGGTTGGTCCTCAAGTAGCTGAGAAACTTGGCATTCCTACAGTGACATATGCTGAAGAAATAGTAAATGCTGATGAAGGTCACGTTGTAGTGAAACGTCGCATTGAATCAGGAGTTGAGACTGTTAAGGCTCCCATGCCTCTTGTGGTGACAGTAAACGGAAGTGCAGCAGACTGCCGTCCGCGCAATGCTAAGTGCCTTCAGAAATTCAAGTATGCAGCAGTGCCTTCAGAGGTTGCTGCCGATGAAAAGAAGCAGGAGCTAATCAAGAAGCGTCCGTATCTGTCAATAGGAGAGTGGACCGCAGCAACTGTCGAGGCCGATCTTGAACAGTGCGGTCTTGCAGGCAGTCCTACAAAAGTGAAAAGCATCGAGAATGTGGTGTTCACCGCAAAGGAAGCTCGCCGGGTAGACAATACTGATGAAGCTATCGATGAACTTATAAAAGAATTATTCGCTAACCACACTATCGGCTGATGCCGGATTGGAAACTCGCGATTCTTCATTTGTTTGTTGAATCAAATAGAGTTTCCGTTAATTCAATTCAATTATGGCAGACAAGAATAATCTTATCGTATATCTTGAATACGAAGACGGCAAAGTTGCCGATGTGAGCCTCGAACTGCTCACTAAGGGACGCCAGTTGGCCGACAAACTGGGTATAAAGCTCGAGGCTGTTGTGGCAGGCGATAACCTGAAAGATATTGAGAATCAGGTAATGCCATTTGGCGTTGATACCCTCTACAAGGTTGAAGACAAACGTCTGTATCCTTACACTTCGCTACCACACAGCTCAATTCTCATCAATCTTTTTAAAGAGATACAACCAAGGATCGCTTTCATGGGTGCAACATCTATCGGACGTGATCTTGGACCACGCGTGTCGAGTGCACTACATAGTGGTCTTACTGCAGACTGCACATCGCTTGAGATTGGAGATTACACAGATGCAAAAACAGGCAAAGAATATAAAGACCTGCTCTATCAAATTCGTCCGGCATTCGGAGGAAACATAGTGGCTACAATCGTTAATCCTGATTGTCGTCCGCAGATGGCAACTGTGCGAGAGGGCGTAATGAAGAAAGAAGTCTACGACTCAAACTACAAGGGAAATGTAGTGGACTTGGATGTTAATAAATATACTAACTCTACTGATTTCGTAGTTGAGATTATTGATCGACATGTAGAGAAGTCAAAAGTTAACCTCAAGGGAAGTTCTATTGTGGTAGCCGGAGGCTATGGTGTAGGCAGCAAAGAGAATTTTGACCTGCTACAGCAACTTGCTGACACTCTCGGTGCTGAAATTGGAGCAAGCCGTGCAGCTGTCGATGCGGGATGGGTTGACCATGACCGCCAGATCGGACAGACCGGAGTCACAGTGCGTCCGAAACTTTACATTGCGTGTGGTATTTCCGGTCAGATCCAGCATATTGCAGGTATGCAAGAGTCAAGCCTTATCATCTCTATCAATTCAGATCCGGATGCTCCGATTAATGCTATTGCAGACATCGTGATCACAGGCAAAATGGAAGATGTAGTGCCTAAATTAATCAAGTATTACAAAAAGAATTCAAAATAAGCCATGGCTAATTTTTATACAGACAATCCAAATCTTAAATCCCATCTTCAGCATCCATTGATGAAGAAGATCGTGGAACTCAAGGAAAGAAATTTTGCCGATGCCGACAAATATGACTACGCACCGCTCGATTTTGAGGATGCCATGGATTCATACGATAAAGTGCTTGAGGTTGTAGGCGAGATTTGCGGAGACGTAATTTCAGAGAACGCTGAAAGCGTTGACCACGAAGGTCCTCGTGTGGAAAATAATCGTGTGATCTATGCTGAGGGCACAAAGAAAAACCTTGATGCTTGTCGCAAAGCAGGACTTATGGGCATGGCGATGCCACGTCGTCTTGGAGGTCTCAACTTCCCTATAACTCCCTACATTATGGCAGCCGATATTGTGAGTCGTGCCGATGCAGGTTTCGAGAATCTATGGGGACTTCAAGACTGTGCGGAAACCATCTATGAGTTTGCCGATGAAGACCAGAAGAGCCGTTACATACCACGAATATGTGATGGTGAAACTATGAGTATGGACCTTACCGAACCGGATGCCGGATCTGATCTTCAGAGTGTTATGCTGAAGGCAACTCAGAAGGAAGATGGAAGCTGGGTGCTTAATGGAGTGAAGCGTTTTATCACCAATGGTGATTCTGATATCCATCTTGTGCTTGCACGTTCAGAGGAAGGTACTCGCGATGGTCGTGGTCTTTCAATGTTTATCTACGACAAACGCAATGGCGGTGTCAATGTGCGTCGTATCGAAAACAAAATGGGTATCAAGGGAAGTCCGACATGTGAACTTGTCTACAAGGATGCTCCGGCAGAACTCTGTGGAAGCCGCAAACTCGGACTTATTAAGTATGTGATGGCTCTTATGAATGGTGCTCGTCTTGGCATTGCTGCTCAAAGTGTTGGTCTTTCAGAGGCTGCATTCAGAGAGGCTCTTGATTATGCTAAAGATCGAAAGCAGTTTGGTAAGACTATCATTGAGTTCCCTGCAGTATCAGAGATATTGAGTGTGATGAAAGCCAAACTCGATGCAAGTCGTGCTCTTCTCTATGCTTGCGCTCGTTTTGTGGATATATATAAGGTTTACGATGATATTGCTAAGGAGAGACCTCTCACCAAAGAAGAGAAACTTGAGGCAAAAGCATATAGTAAGCTAGCCGATGCTTTCACTCCGTTGGCTAAGGGTATGGGTTCTGAATTCTGCAACCAGAACACTTATGACTGTATCCAGATTCATGGTGGTAGTGGCTTCATGAAAGACTATCGTTGCGAACGTCTTTATCGCGATGCACGCATCACAAGCATCTATGAAGGAACTACACAGCTTCAGGTAGTAGCGGCTATTCGCCACGTCACTACCGGCACATATCTCAATTTCATAAAAGAGTCTCTTCAGGCTGAAACTGCTGAGAAATACGCTAACATAAAGTCGATAGTTGAGGATATGGCAACACAGTATGAGACTGCAGTTGCAAAAGTGCTTGAAGTGAAAGATACTGCATATACCGATTTCATGGCACGCAGGCTTGTGGAGATGGCAGGACACACCATTATGGGTTGTCTGCTTCTTGATGAGGTTTCGCGTAGTGATGCATTCGACAAATCTCTTGAAGTTTATGTAAACTATGCAAAGGCTGAATGTACAAAACATGCCGATTTCGTAGCAAACTTCAAGGTTGAGGAAATGTCGGCATATACATTCTGAAAATCAACTTAATTATTTAATAATGGTGCTTGTCTTTAGAAGATAGGCACCGTTTTTTTTATACTGAACATATTTTTTAGTAATCTTTTTGCATTTCCAACATTTTTATCTAATTTTGTATATTAAAATAGAGCCGGAAGCTCATTGCTTTTTGATATTCCGGCAATTGAAGTGGAACACATGTTGGAAAAATATTAAATTCTGGATTTTCCGGGCTATAACTTAATTTAATTTTAAAGATGTCTGATTTAAGGTTTAAAAGTGTTGAGGAGGCATCCTCGCGCAAGCCGGTAGAAGTCATACTTCCGAATGAAAGCGTTGAAAAGTATTACGCGAAGCAGGTATTTAATCGCCATAAGATGTTTGAATACCTTCCCCAATCCACCTATCAGGCACTTGTAGATGCCATTGATAATAAAAAGCCTCTTAGTCTCTCGCTTGCAGACAGTGTTGCAGATGGCATGAAAAGATGGGCTATAGACAACGGAGCTCGTCATTACACTCACTGGTTTCATCCTCTCACAGGCGGCACTGCTGAAAAGCATGATTCATTCATAGACCATAATGGAGAGGGCGGAGTTGTTGAAGAATTTTCTGGAAAACTACTCGTACAGCAAGAACCTGACGCATCTTCATTCCCCAATGGTGGTATCCGCAACACTTTTGAGGCTCGCGGTTACTCTGCTTGGGATATCTCTTCTCCTGCATTTATACTTAACGACACACTTTGTATTCCTACGGTGTTCATCTCATACACAGGAGAGAGCCTTGACTACAAAACCCCTTTGCTGAAGGCATTAAACTCGGTTGATCGTGCTGCAACTCGAGTTGCGAGATACTTCGATACAAATGTGAAGCACGTCAAGACATATCTTGGTTGGGAGCAAGAGTATTTCCTCGTTGATGAGTCTCTCTATGCGGCACGTCCCGACCTTGTGATGACCGGGCGTACACTCATGGGTCATGAGTCTGCGAAAAATCAGCAGCTTGAAGACCATTATTTTGGAGCAATTCCCACAAGGGTAGCAGCCTTCATGCTCGATCTTGAGACTGAATGCCATAAACTTGGTATACCTGCCAAAACTCGGCATAATGAGGTTGCACCTAATCAGTTTGAACTTGCACCAATCTTTGAAGAAGCTAATCTTGCCAATGATCATAACCAGCTTCTGATGAGTCTTATGGCAGAGGTGGCACGCAGACATAATTTCCGTGTTCTTCTCCACGAAAAACCATTTGCCGGCATCAATGGATCAGGAAAGCATAACAATTGGAGTCTCGGCACCGATACAGGAGTGCTTCTTTTTGCTCCAGGCAAGACTCCTGAGCAGAATCTCCAGTTTATGACATTTGTAGCAAACGTTATGATGGCAGTTCACCGCCACAACGCTTTGCTTAAGGCTTCAATAATGACAGCCACCAATGCTCATCGTCTTGGAGCTAATGAAGCACCTCCGGCAATCATTTCTATGTTCCTTGGATCTCAACTCAGTAAGATTCTTGAATCGATTGAGGCAACTGAAGATGATGCAACTATCAACCTTGATGGAAAGTGGAAAGTTAATCTAGATATTGCTCAGATTCCTGAGCTGATGATTGACAATACAGATCGCAACCGGACGAGCCCATTTGCTTTTACCGGCAACAGATTTGAGTATCGAGCAGTAGGCAGTTCTGCCAACTGTGCATCAGCAATGATAGCACTTAATGCGGCTGTGGCAGACCAGTTGAATTTGTTTGCCGATAAAGTGGATGCCCGTGTCGCTGCAGGAGAATTACTCAATCAGGCAATTTTCAAGGAAATGCGACAATTGATAATTGAATCGAAAGCAATCCATTTTGACGGAAATGGTTACAGCGACGAATGGAAAGAGGAGGCTGCTCGCAGAGGTCTTGATGTTGAAGCCAGTGCCCCGCTGATGTATGATGCATACACAAGGCCGTCATCATTAGAGATGTTTGAACGCACCGGAGTGCTCTCATCTAAGGAAATTGAGGCGCGCAACGAAGTTAAATGGGAGATTTACAGCAAGAAGGTGCAGATTGAGAGTAGAGTTCTTGCCGATCTTGCCATCAACCATATCATTCCGGCAGCTACAAGATATCAAAGTGTACTTCTCGATAATGTCTATAAGATTAAAGAACTCTTTAAAGACGAGAGGATGAAAAAGATATCAGCCTATGATATGAATGCAATTGAACAGATGTCAGACTACATCTCCTCTATTCGTGAAGGGGTGACAGATATGATAGAGAAGCGTCACACTGCCAATAGGAAACCAGATGAGCGTAGCAAAGCTATAGCCTATCACGATGATATAGTGCCAGCCATGGAGAAGATTAGGCAGAGTATTGATGCTCTCGAGTTGATGGTAGACAATGAGATTTGGCCACTTCCTAAATATCGCGAACTTCTATTCATTCGATAACACATCATTTATCCATAAGATAAATCCGGTTAGCATTTGTGCTGGCCGGATTTGCTATATAATATCCCCATTATTTATAATTGTAATAGCTAGCGGTTCGGTTAGTTTTTTTTACAAATAAATATCATTCTGTTGTAAAAATGGGTTATATTTATTGATAATATCGTTTTTAATTACTACATTTGCAACTGTTAACCTGTATTATTCCCATATCCAACAATTAATCTTAACAAATTGATCTGATACATGAAATTAAAAAAACTACTTTTGGGAGACGAGGCGCTTGCTCTTGGAGCTATCAATGCCGGGCTGAGTGGCGCTTACGGATATCCTGGTACTCCTTCAACAGAAATTATGGAGTATGTGCAAGCGAATGCAATTGCTAAGGAAAGGCGTATTCATTCTCACTGGTCGGCAAATGAAAAGACCGCTTATGAAGAAGCTCTTGGCATGTCGTATGCAGGAAAACGTTCTATGGTAACAATGAAGCATGTCGGGTTGAATGCATGTGCAGATGCCTTTGTCAATTCCGGTATGACCGGTGCAAATGGTGGCATGCTTGTGGCAGTTGCCGATGACCCCTCAATGCATTCATCGCAGAATGAGCAGGACTCACGCTTTTATGGTGATTTCGCTTTTATTCCAATGCTTGAACCTTCTGATCAGCAAGAAGCTTATGAGATGGCAGAATATGGTTTCCAGCTTTCTGAAAAGTATGGACTTCCAGTCATTATTAGGCTAGTGACACGTCTCAGCCATTCGCGTGCCACAGTAGATGTTGATGACGTAGCAAATTCTCAGAAAGAAAAACATTTCCCGTCAGACGGCAAGCGATGGGTGCTGATGCCTGGTAATTCGAGACGCAGATATGCTGAGTTGTTGAAAATAAATGAACAGCTTGAACTGAATTCAGAATCCTCACCCTATAACGTGTATACTCCCGGTCCTGACCACTCACTCGGAATAGTAGTTAGCGGAATAGCCCACAATTATTTGATGGAACTCTTCCCTGAAGGATGTTCTTTCCCAATGGTTAAGATATCTCAATATCCACTACCCAAAACGATGTTGCTCAGACTCGCGGAGCATTGCGATGAGTTGCTCGTGATAGAAGAAGGTCAGCCATTTATAGAGAAAGCATTGCGTGGTGTGTTTGACACTCCAGTGCCTGTACATGGAAAACTGGATGGGACTCTTGTGCGTACAGGAGAACTCAATCCAGATCATGTGAGAGACGCAATCCTTGCTTTAAGATCTGATCTTGAAACCTTGAAAATAGAGGAGCCGCGAGCAAATAGCAAAATCACGGTGCCGCGTCCTCCATCGCTTTGTAAGGGATGTGGTCACCGCGATGTGTATGGTGCGCTCAATGATGCTTTAGCAGAATATCCAGAGGCAAGAGTTTTTGGAGATATTGGTTGCTATACTCTCGGCTATCTCTCGCCATACAAAGCTCTTCACACAGTGCTCGACATGGGTGCTTCAATCACTATGGCAAAGGGCGCTTCTGAGGCAGGTGTACATCCTGCAGTGGCTGTTATTGGCGATTCAACATTCACCCATTCAGGACTTGCAGGCCTTCTTGACGCTGTCAATGAAGATAGTAATATTTTGGTAATCATCTCCGACAATTTGACCACCGGAATGACAGGCGGACAGGATTCCCAAGGCACAGGCAAGATCGAAGAAATCTGCCTTGGACTCGGCGTCAGCGCTGAGTGTCTTTACACAATAGATTCGCTTCCTAAAAATCATGACAATATGGTGGAGCTTTTCAAAAGAGCCATCAATCATAGAGGCCTTTCTGTGGTGGTGTCTCGTAGGGAGTGTATTCAGACTGCGCGCCGCCATGGTGCACATCGCGGACCGAAGACTACTGATTGACCACTCATGTGTTAGATATCAATTTTGAACCTATAAAATCGCATTGACAGTGAAAACAGATATAGTACTTGCCGGAGTGGGCGGTCAAGGTATACTTAGCGTTGCCACCATTCTTGGCGCGGCAGCTCTTAAAGAAGGTCTCTACATTAAGCAATCGGAAGTTCACGGAATGAGTCAACGTGGCGGTGAGGTGCAGTCTAATCTGCGTATTTCATCCGAAAAAATTGCGTCAGATCTTATACCTACGGGTGGTGCAGACCTGATTGTGAGTCTTGAGCCAATGGAAGCTCTTCGCTATCTGAAATGCTTAAAACCAGACGGGTGGATTATCACATCTACAGCTCCCTTTATCAATATTGATAATTATCCGGAAGAGAGTGTAATAATTGAGCAGCTCGGCAAAGCTGGCAAATGTGTAGCATTTGATATGGATGATCTTGCCAAGCAACTATCTGCTCCTCGAAGTGGCAATATGGCTTTGCTTGGAGCGGCATCTCCCTTTATTGATATATCGCCAGACAAGATAGAAAATTCAATAAAAAGCATATTCTCGTCAAAAGGAGAGAAAATAGTAGAAGACAACATTAAGGCATTCCGCACAGCACGAGATAAAGCCTTAGAGATTGCCGGAGTATAATTTAATATTATTGATGATATGTTTCCAATTTCACAGGATATTCTTGATAAAACAGCTGCAGCCCTTGGGATAATGGATATCTCAACAGCCACTATAAGGCAGATAGTTTCGCTTTCCGAAGCACTCGAACTTCCGGCGGGAGAAAAATTCATTCATCTCGAACTCGGCAATCCGGGACTTCCTCCGACACAAGTTGGCATAGAGGCTGAGATTGCAGCCCTTCGCGCGGGTGTTGCCAATACCTATCCAGCTATTGGCGGAATTCCCACACTTAAAAAGGCTGGGGCTGGCTTCTTAAAGGCGTTTCTTGATATAGACATTCCGGAGAAATGCGTAATACCAACAGTTGGGTCGATGCAGGCAAGCTTTACCCTACAGATGCTTCTGAGTCATAGGCTTCCGGAACGAGACACTATGCTTTTCTTTAATCCCGGATTTCCGGCACAGCGCCATCAGGCAAAAGTGCTCGGAATAGGAATTGAGCAGTTTGATATTTACAGCTATAGAGGCAAGGCTCTTGAGGCAAAACTGGAGGACCTTCTTTCAAAAGGGAATATCACCGGAATGCTTTATTCTAATCCAAATAATCCCTCATGGGTGAATCTTACAGAAGAGGAACTTGAGATAATCGGACGTCTTGCTTCGAAGTATGACGTTATAGTGATAGAAGATCTGGCATATCTCGGTATGGATTTCCGGCGAGATTTCAGCCAACCGGGAGAATCTCCGTTCATTCCTACGGTAGCAAAATATACAGGCAACTACATTCTCTTAGTGTCCGGCTCAAAGATTTTTAGTTATGCGGGCCAAAGGATAGCAGTTGTGGCTATGAGCAAGAGTGTATATGAACGGCAGTATGCTTATTTTCGAGACAACTATGAAATCCCAGCTTTGGGCGATGCCTATATATTCGGCATTCTATACACCGCAAGTTCTGGAGCATCTCATTCCGCACAGTATGCTCTTGCGGCAATGATGAAAGCAGCTACTGATGGTAGTCTTAACTTTGTAGCCGACACTTCAGAATATGGCAGGAGAGCTGAAATAATGAAAAAATCGTTTCTTGACAATGGTTTCCATATTGTATATGACAAAGATGGAAATCAGCCGATTTCTGACGGCTTTTTCTTTACGGTGGGTTATTCCGGACTTGATGGGAAGACTCTCCATCGTGAGTTAATGCGACATGGAGTGTCAACAATAACGCTTTCCTCTACAGGATCGGAGCAGGAAGGTGTTCGCGTGTGTGTATCCACTGTCTCCGATGAGAAGAGTTTTAATACATTAAACGAACGATTGAGAAAATTCAAAGATGAGCATTAATCCACATTACATGTCGGCAGACGAGGCTGTAAAGCTTATTAAAAATGGAGATCATGTCTACATTCAGGGTAGTACGTCCACTCCAGAAACTCTATGTAGTGCATTGGCAAGGAGAGGAAATGAACTGCGAGATGTGACCCTTTATTCGGCTTTTGCCGTATGTTCCAGAGAGGCTCCCTATTGCCGAGATGAATATAAAGAGGCATTTAACGTGCAAAGTTTTTTTGTATCCAACGGTGTTCGCCGTTGGATACAAGAGGGCTACGGAAGCACAATTCCACGTTTTCTCGGAGAAGTTCCGGCTCTAATGCGCGATGGGACGTGTCGTGTGGATGTGGCGCTTCTAAACTGTTCTATGCCAAATGAAGAAGGCTTGGTAAGTTTTGGTGTGTCAGCAGACCTCGCAACGCCGGCTGTGGAATGTGCCGATCGTGTCATAGCGCAGATTAATCCCAATGTGCCGTTCAGCTATGGAGATCCGTTGATTCATATCGACAAACTGGCTGCTGCTGTTATGGTAGACGAGCCATTGGTAGAGGTGCCAACCGCAACGCCTACCGAAGAGGAAATAAAGATAGGAAATTACATTGCTGAGTATATTCCAGACGGAGCTACACTGCAGATTGGAGTTGGAGGAATTCCCAATGCAGTGATTAGGGCACTTCATGGTCACAAACATCTTGGTCTACATACCGAGGCGATGACAGATGGTGTCTTGCCACTACTTGAAAACGGAGTGATAGACAATAGTCAGAAAAAAGTGATGACAGGGAAGTCTGTTGCATCTCTTGCTCTTGGATCAAGAAAGCTCTATGATTACATGGACGGCAATCGTGACATAATTTTTAAAGATGTAGCGTGGACCAACAATCCATTTATCATCGCACAGAATCCAAAGGTTGTCAGCATCAATTCCTGTCTTGAGATTGATCTCACAGGGCAGATTTGCGCAGATTCTATAGGAACAAGGATATTCTCCGGTATAGGAGGACAGCATGACTTTGTTTATGGTTCACAGTTGTCAGAAGGTGGAATGTCGTTTTTGGCGATGCTTTCCACCACATCAAAGGGTCTGAATAAGATAAAACCGATTCTCACGGAGGGTGCTGGTGTTGTGACGACAAGATTCCAAACAAATTTTGTGGTCACCGAATATGGCGCTGTCGATTTACGAGGCAAGGATCTCGCTGAAAGGGCAAAACTTTTAATCTCTATCGCAGCTCCTCAGTTTAGGGAAGATCTTGAGAAAGCCGCTGCTTCTCGTTTTGGATATTCATTCCTTCGATTAAAGTAAATAGCCTATGCTGCTTTTCCATCTCCTTTAAATTTACAGATCCGTTTAAGTGATTAAGAATACTTATGTGATTATGAATTTCTGTTTTTACAAAGAAGAGAATTGCTTCTGCAATGTTGAGCATAAATTCATAAAATTACATAGTTTTTATCCAGTATTCAAAATATTCTTGAGGAATTGGATTGATATTGCAAATTAAGCAATTCTCAAAGCCTTAGTTTTACTTAAAATAGTCATAAATGTCAATTTATTAGATATTTATGGCTATTTCTTTTTGGTCGGTTTCAATTGCAAATAGAAATAATTATTTCATTTTTGCAATTGAATCAAATATTTGGTCGATTTTTCCTTGAACTCTCAAATTAATTTGAATACTTATATGATTAAGAATTCATGTTTCCACCAGGTTTCAGAATTGCTTCTGCAATGAGGAGTGAAAATTCATAAGATTCATTTTTATCTAGTATTCAAAATATCCTTGAGAAATTGGATTAATTTTGCAATTTAAGCGATTCTCAGAGCCTTAGTTTTGCTAAAAATGGATATAATTATCTAATAACTTGATGTTTATAGCGTTTTTGTTTTGTGTGGTTATGATTGCAAATAGAAAAAATCAGTTCATTTTTGCAATTGAATCAAATATTTGGTCAATTTTTCCTTGACTCTCAAATAGATTTGAAGTCAATGTAGGGGAGTGGTGTTCCTTTTGAGAACAAAATTTTAAAGGTATTTAGAAAGAGTTGTGCTGTTTGCAAATTGTGATTACAAAATCAAATAATTGTGCCATTTGGTTTCGTAAATACTGCTAAATTGCAATTTGTGTTTAGAATATGCAAATAATTCAATCGTAACAGATGGATTGATTTGTATTGCAAATTTTAATTTGAGAACTGTATAATTTCTTGAATTCCATCGATTAACATTTATTAATATTAATTGTAACTCATGGATTTATAGTAACTTAGCGTGAAATATTAAATAGGGATATCAACAATTGGTCTATTTTTGGTGAGTAGATCAAATTATGTTGCTTGTGGAGAAGTTAAGTGATTGATAGATAGCTTAGTCTGCGGTTATATTAAACCTTTGATTCAAATGCAAATTTTGTATTTGTAAATCACAAATTGGTGTTTACAAAAAACTGACTTGTGAATGCAAATTTAAAATTTTAATATTTTAATTTGTAATTTGCATTTTTTTTTATAACTTTGCAACCATAAGAAAATTTGCAAACTTAACTGTTATGGAAGAAAATTTCGCCACTCGTCTAAAACTCTTCATTGATTTCGTTGGATCCAGTTCGACGCAATTTGCCGATTCGTGCGAAATTCCTCGTCCTTCATTTTCGCAACTTCTTTCTGGGCGCAACCAGAAGGTGAGTGATATTATTATACGCAAAATTCATCAGGCGTTTCCGAATCTCTCAATTACATGGCTTTTGTTTGGTGAGGGCGATATGGTCAACACTGCTCAAGATATTAATTCAGAAACATCCGAGTCAAAATCGTGTATTGATGATAAAAATCCTCAGATTCTTTCAGATAATCCCATTATCCGTAAAGATTCGTCAGAAAATTCAAATCTCAGGGGCTTAACTCAGAACGAAAATGGCTACAACACTACTGGTTTACAGCAGTTTGAAGAGAATGCAAAAATCGTAGACTTGCAATTGCAAATAGAAAAAATGCAAAAAAATCCGCGAAAAGTCACCCAAATCACCGTTTATTACGATGATTCCACGTTTGAAACATTCTTTCCAGCTTCTAAATGATGGTGTCTGCGGCATGCAGATAAATTGAACATAAAATAACGCTTTTTTTATATTCTGTTAAATATCCTATAATCAACATTATGTTAAATAGAGTATAAGAGCTACTTCCCTGCTGATTCTATTTATTACACATTTGATTTGTATGATACTTTATTTTGACTTTGGTATATGAATGAATGATACGATGCTTTATAACACGTAAACAATCTAAGTATTGCTACAAATGATTGTGCAAACAATAATGATATTTAAACAGATTCTTTGCTCATATGGTACTGCACATGAATTGTGTATCGCTAAATAATGATACTGTAAACGATAACTCTGCTCCGGGCCAGTTATACGAGCTGTATAACGCTACAAAATGATGATTCTAAAGTCAGTTCTATATTCTGCTCAAGATAAGTCTTAAAAGCCGTATATCATTACACAATGCCTACAGGCTGAAACTCTGCTCAAATATAGGTTGCACGATCTCTGGGTCCGTACAATCAATCGATTGAACATTAAATTGATTATTTACTCTCTTAAATTGTAGATTATTTGTTGTATAAGTATGGAGATTAAAGATTCAATGATCACATTTGTGCGAGAGCATGCATCTGAAGATGTTAATGCACTCAGGTTAAAATATTCTGGAAAATCAAACATATTATTTGATTTTTCTTTAGATTTTGCGTTGTTACAGATTGAAGCGAGAAAAAAAACTCGAAAAAAACTATCAGACTTCATCTGTCATGAAGAGTTTATGTTTCCTTCGTTGGTAGCAGCCGAACAGGCAACAAACCAGACTATTGCGAAGTATCATGCGTCGCTTCTTCAATCAGGGTCTACTATACTTGATTTAACTGCGGGGCTCGGTATTGATGATATGACATTTGCTGACAATGGGATGAATGTTACTACATGTGAAATAGATCAATTCAAATGTGATATTCTTAGTCATAATTCTGCAGTGATGGGAGTAGAAAAGAATCTCAAAGTGATTAATATTGATTCTATTGATTATCTGTGCATTCACAAAGAAAGATATGACATAGTGTTTGCTGATCCGGCACGTCGAGATACATCCGGAGGGAAAGTACACGCACTTGCAGACTGCCAACCAGACATATTGAAGGCTCTTTCTGATATAATGAATGTAACAGATCGTCTCATTGTGAAATGCTCTCCGCTTCTTGATCTGACATTTATTCGAGAAACAGTATCTGATTTGGCTCACATTCATATTGTATGCTTTAGAGGCGAATGTAAAGAAGTTCTCATTGAAATTGGCAAAGATGCTGTTTTCGCAGGAGTTTCAGTTGTAGATTTAGATTCAAATAGGGTTATTTCTTCATTTAAAACAGACTTCTCCCCTATTTCGAATCGTGAATCAATAACATATGTCTCACGCAAATCTCCGGAGGACTACAACTACTTATATGAACCGAATTCAGGAGTTATGAAGACGGGTGACTGGGTTGCTTTGCAGTCATTATATCCTGATTTGAACAAAGTAGACAGTAATACTCATCTCTTTCTTTCTGATACTCTTTATAATAATTTCCCCGGTCGAGTGACCCGTCTGGAAGCATCTTTCGACAAGAAAATGCTTAAGACCTTAAAGGGTAAAAAACTGAATGTCGTATCTCGTAACCATCCTCTATCAGCACCTTTGATTTATAGTAAATACAGTATCATTCCTGGTTCTGATTCATTTCTATATGCATTCAGATATAATGGCAAACCATATTATGTGAGCGCCACGCTCACATAATAATTATAAATAGATGTGTGTCACACTGCATTCGTTTGTTTTAAGCAAGATCGAGAATAATGGAATCGGACATCATTATTGCGGATTCCCTGAGTGAGAGATGTCCACTGCGTAATTCCAACAGGTTCTCATCGATCAGATTTTTGCTTTTCTTCAGGAGAGTCATTTTCTCATCTAACCCAAAGCGGAGCTCAAAATCATCAAGAGGGATTCCTTCACGTGTTCGTAAACGAGTCATCACATATTCTTCGCGTAATTCTTCTTGAGTCAGCGTCTCTTCTTGTACCATATAATCACATCTATCGAAATCCGTTTTTAAAGGTGCCCAACGATGTAGATATCCGTTCAGATCTGAGTCGTTCGCTCTTCTCACTTTATCTCCATTGTAACTATGAGCTGAGGGCCCTATGCCTAAATAAGGCTTCTGTAGCCAGTATGAAGAATTATGACGGCTTTTGAAACCAGGAATTGCATAGTTGCTAATCTCATAATGTTCATAACCTGCATCACGCAGACGATTGGAGAGAAGAATAAACATTTCCCTTGATACTTCTTCAGGCATTTCCTCTACTCTACCCATGTCTCTCAACAACGTAATTGCAGTACCTGGCTCATACATTAGAGAATATGCTGAAATGTGTTGAGGATGCATGCTAATGGCTTTATCAATGTCTTCTTGCCACATCTCTAAGGTTTGCCCAGGCAAACCAAACATGAGGTCGATAGAAATATTATCGAAATATTTTTGCGCGAGTCTATATGCATCCTCGGCAGTCTTACCGTTGTGCCTTCTTCCAATAGCAGAGAGAATGCTATTGTGAAAACTTTGTATGCCGATACTTAATCGGTTGACTCCTCCCCTTTTCCATGTTTTTAGCATATCTTCGGATATATCATCCGGATTCGCTTCCAAAGTGAATTCCTCCACATCGCGCAGAAATGGTTGCAGAGCATTTGCCAGCCACTCAAATTCATTGGCGGGCATAAGAGAAGGCGTGCCTCCTCCGATATAAATAGTACGGAGGGGGCACGGCAATTCTTTAATTCTAAAGTTCAGTTCAGATATCAGGGCATCCACATACCTGTGCCAATCGGCTATTCTTGCACCAGCGCTGAAGAAATCGCAGTACAAGCACTTTCTGCGGCAGTATGCCACATGCACGTAGAGACCCATACTGCGTTATAGAGCAAGTAGCTCAATCATTTTATCTCTTGCTGCAGAGAGACCTTCCGGATCTTTACCACCAGCTTGTGCGAAGAATGGCTGACCACCGCCACCGCCTTTAATCATTTTTGCGGCTTCTCTCACGATCATACCGGCATTGGTTCCGTTCTCAACCATATCATTGCTCAGCATTAACGTAAGAAGCGGTTTGCCTTGTGGTGAAACTGTGGTTCCGACAAAAACAGTGTGTTCAGGACTCTTCTCGCGAATAGAGAAAGCAACATCTTTCACCACTTCGGGCAGTCTGACGCCTCTGAGAGACACTAACTTGACGCCATTGACCTCTTTTGCTTTACCCATAACCTCTAATGCGAGAAATTCCACACGCTCAGCCATAGCTTCATCGAGGCGTTTGTGAAGGTCTGAATTTTCCTTCATCGATTTTTCTACTGCCGCACGAATATCTCCATTGCCGCCAAACAGCTGAGCCAGATAGTTCATTGTGTCTTGAATCTCATCGGTCATTTTCTCCACACCGACACCGCTTACAGCCTCAATACGTCTGATTCCTGCAGCAATACTGCTTTCAGAAATAATACGCACCATGCCGATATTGCCGGTGTTGCAAACATGCGTGCCACCACAGAGTTCCACAGACTCTCCGAATTTAACCACGCGCACCTTATCGCCATATTTTTCGCCAAAAAGGGCCATGGCTCCAAGAGCCTTTGCTTCAGCAATCGGCATCTCTCTATGTTCTTCGAGCTGAGTAGCCTTACGAATGCGGGCATTAACAATATGCTCCACTTTTCTGATTTCTTCCGGAGTTACTTTCTGGAAATGAGAGAAGTCGAAACGGAGAGAATCAGGAGAAACGTAGGAGCCTTTCTGCTCCACGTGTGAGCCGAGAACCTCGCGGAGAGCCTCGTGCAAAAGGTGTGTTGCAGAGTGGTTGGCAGACGTTGCCAATCTTGCATCCTTGTCAATGACAGCCTCGAAAGTGTCAGCCGGATTTTCGGGTAGTGTGTAGGCAAGATGAACGCTTACATTGTTTTCTCGTTTGGTATCAAATATCAAAATCTCGTTACCATTAGAATCAATAAGTTTGCCATGGTCACCAACTTGACCACCCATTTCACCATAAAATGGAGTCTGGTTTAGTATAATTTGAAAGAATTCCTTTCCTTTCTGCTTAACCTTGCGATAACGAAGAATGTGGCATTCTGCTTCAGTGGAGTCATATCCTACGAATACTTGCTCTCCGTCTTTAAGCGTAACCCAGTCGCCGGTTTCAACTGCAGCAGCGTTGCGGGCACGTTGTTTTTGAAGGTTCATCTCTTCTTCATATCCTTTTTGGTCGATGGTCATACCCTGCTCACGTAGGATTAGTTCTGTAAGGTCGAGAGGGAATCCATATGTGTCATACAGTGTGAAGGCATCCTTGCCGCTAATCTCTGTCTTTCCATCCTTTTTAGCAGCCGCAACCAGAGCATCAAGAAGTCCGATGCCTTTGTCGAGGGTGCGTAGGAATGACTCCTCCTCTTCTTTGATCACCTTTTTAATCAAATCTTTCTGTGAAACAAGTTCGGGGTATGCGTCTCCCATCTGATCCACGAGAACATCCACAAGCTGATAAATAAATGGAGCTTTTTGGTCGAGGAATGTATATGCATAGCGCACTGCGCGACGCAGAATGCGGCGTATCACATATCCAGCCTTTGCATTGCTTGGAAGTTGAGAATCTGCTATTGAAAAAGCAATAGTTCTGCAGTGGTCAGAGCAAACACGCATAGCCACGTCAGTCATATTGTCTTTGCCATACTCTTTGCCAGAAATCTCGCTGATTTTTGCAATGAAAGGAGTGAACACGTCTGTGTCGTAATTGGATTTTTTTCCCTGAAGAGCCATGCAGAGACGTTCGAAGCCCATGCCGGTATCTATAACTTTAGCCGGAAGTGGCTCAAGGTGTCCGTCTGCCTTGCGTTCATATTGCATGAATACAAGATTCCAGATTTCAATTACCTGGGGATTGTCTTTGTTGACGAGCAATGCACCATCTGTTTGGGCTCTTTCAGCATCACTTCTGAGGTCGATGTGAATTTCGGAGCAGGGACCGCACGGACCGGTATCTCCCATTTCCCAGAAATTATCGTGCCTATTGCCATTTATGATGTGGCTTTGAGGAAGATGTGCTTCCCAATAAGAAGAAGCTTCATTGTCTCTTTCGAGTCCTTCAGGAGCGTATCCTTCGAAGACAGTGGCATAAAGACGATTTGGGTCTAATTTCAGTACATCCACAAGATACTCCCACGCCCAATCGATAGCTTCTTTCTTGAAGTAATCGCCAAAAGACCAGTTGCCGAGCATTTCAAACATGGTATGGTGGTAGGTATCGTGTCCCACTTCCTCAAGATCATTGTGCTTTCCGCTCACACGGAGACACTTCTGAGAGTCCGCCACGCGGGCATATTTAGCGGGACGGTTGCCAAGTATGATGTCTTTAAACTGATTCATGCCGGCATTGGTAAACATCAGTGTCGGGTCATCTTTAATAACCATGGGGGCGGACGGAACTATATGGTGTCCTTTGCTTTCAAAAAACTTCTTGAATGATTCCCTAATTTCTTTTGAAGTAGGCATATTTGTGTTGTATTGTTCTTTTGATGTCTTGTTTATTTAATTTCCGGATTGGTACACCGGATTTTACATTGCAAAATTAGTCAAAAAATTCATATTTTGCAACTTATAGCACAAATATAATACAGAAAAAAGATACGAAAGATAATCGTTAAATTTGCATCGTCATCTGAGGTCTCTAGGCTTGAGTAAACTCGCTTCAGACACACTCTGTGAAACACCACCTTTTTCGTTTGGTCGCTCCATCTGTTTGGTGTTGCGTTTGGAGATATCTGCTTACTAATGGCGATAGCCAGACCGATCTTCTTGGCCAGACCGCTGTCGAGGAATATCTCAATTCCGTAAAGTGTGGTCGGCATCGTTGTAGTCTATAAGTATGCTACAAACTGCAAATCATGCTTTGGATTAATACGAGAGCCCATCAGATGATTTCTCTGACTGAGTCAATGTCTGGAAGATTTGATATCTGCTCCATTACCATGCGTAGCTCTGTGTAGCTGTGCACCGCAAATGTAATAAGAATTGTGGCTATTGAGTCTTCCGTCTTAGTATTAATGCTGTCTATCGAAAGGTGAAGACTATTGGAGATGCAGTCTACAAGGTCAATCACCATATGTGGCCTGTCGACACATACAACTTCGATTTCAACATGGTAAAGTTTATCCGTAGCGTTATAATCTACGCTTACAATGTTGTCGCCAAGTTGAGAAGACATTTTGATGACTTCGGGGCAGTCGCGTTTATGAACCATAATCCTTCCTTCAGTATTCTGAAATCCGATTACTTCTTCTCCGGGCAGAGGCAAGCAGATAGGACACCTGTCGTAGACAGGTTTGGGAAGTTTTGTCAGGTATGAGCGTATTGCCTTTCTGGCTTTAAAAGTCACTGTTGAATTTAGCCATTCTGGTTTCGGGTGGCATTCAGCATCTGGAAAAACTTCAACTATATCGCCTCTGTTGAGAACAGTTTTAATAGAAGCGAGACGCCCATTGATTCGTGCATATTTTGCTTTCTCTCCGAGTTTGGAGTGAATCTCGTATGCAAAGTCAAGTACCGTTGACTTCTGCGGAAGTACGATTGGCTTTCCCTGCGGAGTAAATGTCATGATGTCATCATTATAGAATGATGCTACAACGTTTTCTATAAAAGTACTCCCCTCTTCATTTGCGTTTTTTGAAATTTCTCTAAGATTTGAGCGGAATTTTGTGATCCATTTGCGAATGTTGCCTTGTGAGCGTTCGCTTAGGCATCCGAATTGCGAATTTGTCACCATTCGCTCGCTACTAATATGCACCTCTTGCCATCGACCAAAATCGGCAAGAAGTTTCAGATGGAAACTTTGGTAGCCGTTTTCTTTCGGAGTATCGATATAATTCGATATTCCTCCCGGTTTTTCCTTAAATCTGTCGGTTAGTAGAGAATAGATTTTTAGGGCGGTTGTTTTTTCCGAGACTCCATCTTCCTCTGTGAACACTATTTCAACGAAGTGACGATATTTCAGATGGTCGAAATCATCACCGTATTTGTTCATTTTTCTCCATAAGGAATATGGATGTCTGTACTCCACAAACACTCTTGACTTGATACCGCCGCGCTTGAGAATATTTGAAATCTCGTCGGTGAATATTTTTAGCCTTGATTCATTCGCTTTGCGGTCGGCTTCAATTCTATCACACAATTCTTCGTATTCATGTGGACAACGGAATCTAAGAGACAGGTTTTCTAGTTCAGTTTTTATGTTGTAAAGGCCGAGACGAGTTGCAAGCGGGGCATAGAAATAATCTGTTTCTCCGGCAATCTTCATTTGCTTGTCTGGTCGCATCGACGACAATGTTCGCATGTTGTGAAGACGGTCTGCGAGTTTCACAAGAAGAGCTCGAATATCATATTGCACACTTGTAAGCATCTGCTTGAAATTGTCAAGCTGCTTCGACATCTCATATTTTTCTTTTTTCTGCTTTGTGACGACTCTGACGAGAAAGGCTACATCGTTGCCAAACCTACGCTGCACCTGCTCCACAGTCCAAGGAGTGTCTTCTACAACATCGTGAAGGAATGCCGCAATCACGGAATCTACATCAAGATTCAGTTCTCTGGCGGCAATTGTCGCCACTGCTATGGGATGAAAGATATAGGGTTCGCCAGTCTTTCGTTTTTGCTTTGAATGGGCTTCTCTTGCCACTTCGAAAGCATCCACAAGACGTCTGTAGTCGTCATCACTCACGCGCGGACTCATTGCATCAAAGACTTCCTGCGCTTGATTAGCAATCTCTTTGGAATAGTCTATCTCCTCAGGGAGCGACTGCAGACTCTTTTCTTTCATAACAGATAATTTTGAGAAGGTTGTTTCTATGGTATTATAAGTAGTCACTTGCTTATAATGAGTCTCTCTCCATGTATTTTTTTACTTTCTTGAAGAGTTGAGAGGCAAAAACAAAATCGTTGAGTGACTGACTGTCGCTTCTGTAGATGCTTTTTTCATCGCCTATCCAATCGCAATAGCCTTTGTTGATGAATACGATATTCTCACCGATGCCGAGCACAGAGTTCATGTCGTGAGTATTAATCACGGTGGTGATTCCATATTCATGTGTGATGTCGCTCAATAGCTCGTCGATCAAGATGGACGTTTTCGGATCGAGACCAGAGTTTGGTTCGTCGCAGAACAGGTATTTTGGATTGAGTGCTATTGCTCGTGCAATAGCCACACGTTTCTGCATGCCACCGGAAATTTCAGATGGATACTTCGAGTCAGCGTTTTTCAACCCCACTCGTTCAATACAGAAATGGGCACGTTCAAGTTGCTCTGCATGGCTGAGTGGAGAAAACATCTTCAGAGGAAAAATTACGTTGCCGAGCACTGTTTCATTATCAAACAGCGCAGAACCCTGGAAAAGCATTCCTATGTCCATACGAAGCTGCTTGCGTTGCTCTGAGTTCATGGTGTTTAGGCAGTTACCGTCGTAGTAGATTTCTCCTTCTTCCGGACGCAGAAGGCCTACAAGATTTTTCAAGAGCACTGTTTTTCCAGATCCGGATTGTCCGATTATAAGATTGGTCTTTCCGGTTTCGAATACGGCAGATATGTTGTGGAGCACTTGGACTCCGTCAAACCATTTGCTTATGTTTTTAACTTCAATCATTGTAGTAGGAGTTTTGTAAGGATTACATCGGTCATCAAAATCAGAATAGAACTTGACACAACCGAGTTGGTGCTTGCTTTTCCGACTTCAAGCGAGCCTCCATCGACATAATAGCCATAAAACGCAGATACAGATGCTATGATAAAAGCAAATACCACAGTTTTTATGATTCCATACCATACATACCACTCGTTGAAGAACGATTGAATGCCGAATACATAGTTCTCTACAGTCAGCATATCTGTGAATTGAGCAACAAGCCAGCCACCCCATATTCCAACAAACATTGAAAGCACGCAGAGCACTGGCACGAACAATACAAAGCCTATCACTTTGGGAAGCACAATGAAGTTAGCTGAGTTGATGCCCATAATATCCATTGCATCAATTTGCTCTGTGACACGCATCGTGCCTATTTCAGATGATATGTTAGAACCGACCTTACCGGCAAGAATCAGACACATCATGGTCGATGAAAATTCCAAAAGAAGAATCTCTCGAGTTGCAAGTCCGGTGGAGTAACTCGGTATCAGTGGTGATACGATATTTATCGTCATCTGGATGGCAATCACAGCTCCGATGAAGATTGAGATAATGACCACGAGGGGAATAGAGTCGACTCCAAGTTTACTGATTTCAAACACCAATTGCTTGAAGAATACTTTCCATTTGTCAGGACTCCGAAATACTTGAGCCATGAACATGCAATATTTGCCGAATGTTTTTATAGATTTTGTTATCACTGTAGATAAAGTTTATTTTAGAAACAGCGCAGACGCTGAAAATATTTTACGATAAGGTTGCAGATATTATTTATTTGAAATAATAATCGAAACCAATTGCAAAATTAATAAAAATTTTCAAAGGGAGGTGATATATTCTTGGTTACAACAATCGTTTTTATTAATTTTGTCTTTGAAATAGCTTTTTCTTGTCGGTAAATATCGTTTTTGCGAATATGCGACATAACTAAAAGCTCATGATGTTAAGAATCCTTCCTTAAGAGCTATTTTGGAAGGTTGGTGAATTTTTTTGATAATTAATAACAACGATTATGCTCGCAATAGGTATAGCCGGTGGTACCGGTTCCGGTAAGTCTACAGTAGTTCGCAAGATAATAGAATCTTTGCCGAAAGATGAAGTGGCCGTTTTGCCACAGGATTGCTATTATAATGACAATCATCACATTCCGCTTGAGAAGCGAGTGAAGATGAATTATGATGAACCTGCATCTATTGAATGGAGTCTGCTTACAAAGCATCTTGATGAGCTTAGGGCGGGACATGCCATTGATATGCCAACCTATGATTTTCTCACGTGTGCAAGAATGCAGGAGACTGTGCATGTCGAGCCTCGCGAAGTTGTGGTGGTGGAAGGAATCCTTGTTCTTAGCGATAAGGAGCTGCGAGACAGAATGGATTTGAAAGTCTTTGTTGATGCAGATGCCGACGAGAGACTTATAAGAGTAATTCACCGAGATTGCATCGAAAGAGGAAGAACTCCGAAGATGGTAATAGATCGGTATCAGGAGACTCTAAAACCCATGCATGAACTTCACATAGAGCCAACGAAGCGCTATGCAGACCTCATTATTCCACAAGGCGGCGACAATGAGGTAGCAATCAAATTACTCACCGATTATATACGCACTCTTCTCCCTTCTTGTAAGAAATGATTTTTAAGAAAAGCAATCGCTCGGCAGACTCCGTTATGCCTGAGAAGACAACTATAGCGGAACCCAATAACATTTCCGTCACGACTACAAATGAATATCTGCACGATGCAGATGTTCAGGAAGAGGACACGTCCGAAGGTGTTCTTGACGAGGAAATAATTGAGGTTGACCCAGGAGTGGGAGTGTTAAGCACCAAAGACCTTGTGAAGAAATATGGAAAGCGCACTGTTGCCAACAAAGTCTCCATAAAGGTTAGACAAGGTGAGATTGTTGGTCTACTTGGCCCCAACGGAGCCGGTAAGACTACCACTTTCTATATGACAACCGGTCTTATCACTCCAAATTCAGGAAAGATTTTCCTCGACAATATGGAAATTACGGGGTTCCCGGTCTACAAGAGGGCCCAATTAGGCATTGGCTATCTTGCTCAAGAGGCTTCTGTGTTTAGAAAACTCAGTGTAGAAAACAATATTCGAGCAGTGCTTGAGATGACTAAAATGACGGAAGAGGAACAGAAGCAAAAGCTTGAGGACCTGATTGCGGAGTTCCGTTTGGAAAAGGTAAGAAATAATCTCGGAGACCAGTTGTCTGGTGGTGAACGCCGGCGTACCGAGATTGCTCGTTGTCTTGCCATCAATCCCAAATTCATAATGCTCGACGAGCCATTTGCAGGTGTCGATCCTATTGCGGTAGAAGATATCCAAAGTATTGTCTATAAATTGAAAGAAAAAAACATAGGGATACTTATTACTGACCACAATGCTCCGGAGACTTTAAGCATTACAGACCGCGCCTATCTCCTTTTTGAGGGACGCATTCTTTTCAGGGGCACAAGTGAAGAACTTGCAGAGAATCCCGTGGTAAGGGAAAAATATCTCGGACGTAACTTCATATTCCGAAGAAAACAATTTGATTGATATGAAGAAATTCATAGATATTTGCCAAGCATGTCTCGTGCTTTTTGGTATGATGATATGTGGTCTATTTATTGCTGGTCTTAGTGTGTATCTTTTTGAAGATACACCCAAAAGTGTGGCGGCTCAGTGGGTGATGTTTAGTGCACAGAATATATTCGCATTCATACTTCCTGCTGTTTTAACATGGAAGATATGTTTCAAGAATAATCCGTTGCAATTGATGGGAGCGACTTCCATGCCGTCTGTTCGGATGATAGGAGTCGCTATAGTGGTTTATTTGATTGGTATTCCTGCTCTTAACCAGATTGTTTACTGGAATCAGGAGGTTGTTTTACCAGATGCTTTCGCTTCATTTGAACAATGGTGTCGAGAGACAGAAGAGCGAGCTGCAGCAGAGACAGCAATCATTCTGAATGTGGATTCTGTATGGCAGATGCTAATGAATATCCTTGTGATAGGAGTTCTAACCGGAATCGGAGAGGAGTTTTTCTTCAGAGGTGGTTTGCAGAAGATTCTTATGCATTGTGGCATACGCCAGCATCTGGCTATTTGGACCGCTGCAATCGTGTTTAGTGCATTGCATTTCCAATTTTATGGGTTTGTGCCGAGAGTTCTTCTTGGAGCTTGGTTTGGTTATCTCTACTGCTGGAGTGGTAATATATGGGTCTCTTCATTGGCACATGCGTTAAACAACAGCATCGTGATTGTTTCAGAGTGGCTTGTAAACAAGGATTTGATTTCTGAAGACTTTGATATGTTTGGTGTCACTGAAAATTCATTCCCGTTTGCGTTTCTCGTAAGCGGAGTGCTTGTTGGATTCGTTCTCTACTTCTGCCACCGAAAGGGATGGCTTCCTGCTCAAAGCAATGATATGACTTCTACACTTCAAAAATCTAAAGTTTGATGGCAGCTAATACGTCAAAAGAACTGACCTATCGTGAAATAATAGATAGTATCAAGCAAGGGAAATTTGCGTCTGTCTATCTGCTTATGGGTGAGGAACCCTACTACATAGACTTGATTGTTGAGGCTATCGAAAGCTATGTTGTGAAAGAGGAAAATAAAGTTTTCGACATGCTTGTGTTTTATGGAGCAGACGCAGACCTTGAAGTTGTAATGGCAAATGCGCGTCAGTATCCTGTGATGGGAGATACTCAGCTTGTTATACTCAAAGAGGCACAGAGCTATCCAGGATCTAAGACTCAACTCGACAAACTGGCTCCTTATATATCGCAACCCAATCAGAAAGGAGTGTTTGTTTTGGTCTATAAGGGCGATAATCTTTCTGCTACTTCAGCTTTGATGAAGTCAGCGGCAAAAGCAGGAAGTAATGTAGTGGTGTTCAAAAGTCCCAAAATTCGCGAATATCAATTGGCAGCACCCATCAAAGACTATTGCCGCATGAAAAAGATAGCCATAGAGGAGCAGGCTGTGCATGTGTTGATAGAATATATCGGAAACTCACTTCAGAAACTGTTTGGAGAGATCGACAAACTGATTGTTGCAGCTGGAACCGGGGCCAAGCGTATAACAGCCGAAATGGTAGAGGAAAACATAGGAATCTCCAAGGAGTTTAATAATTTTGAACTTTCGAAAGCATTGTCGTCGAAAGACTATCCCAAAACTATGAGAATTCTGGAGTATTTCCGCAAGAATCCGAAAAATAATCCTACCGTGATGACTACTGCAGTCTTGTTTAAATTTTTCAGTCAACTTGTAGTGGCTCATTTCTGTACCGACAAGTCAGACAGAGGTCTCATGGAAGCACTTCAGCTTAAGACCCCATATGCATTAAAAGAGATTCGCGAGGGTATGCAGATGTATACTCCACGGCAGTCACTTGCTGCAATTTCAGCATTGCGCGATTTCGATTGCAAAAGCAAGGGCATCGGTTCATTGCAAAATGAGTATGACTTACAGCGAGAGTTGATTTTCAAGATATTTACAGTTTCTTGAGGAAACTCAATCCTTTTCTAATTTGAATTTTGCGAACCGGAGGTATAGTTTCTTTTCTCCGGCGTTGGAGAATTGAACAGTAATCACCCCCTCTCCCATCACGAAATCAATTTTGCTGACGACTCCCTTTCCGAGTTTGGCATGAATGATTTTGGTGCCGGGTTTTACTTCTTCCGGAGTGTGAATAGTGTCTCCGTTGTCATTTTTTTGTTTAATTGATGATGAGGTAGTTACATGTGTCTGAGTCGTGAGAGGTTTGGAATAACCATAGCCGTAACCGGATCTTCCGGTAGAAGATCTGTATCTGTCGAGAGGGTTCGTAAGTCGCTGGAAATTATCATTGGAATAATCAGACGATGTCTCAGTCTTCACAAAGCTACGTCCGATTTCAGAAAGAAATCGTGACGGGCGAGACTGAACAGTCTGGCCGTTGCGAAAACGAGTCTTTGCATATGTAAGCACGCATGTCTTTTTGGCTCGAGTCATAGCCACATATAGTAGGCGTCTCTCCTCTTCAACTTCTTCAAGAGAAGACATCGACATGGCTGATGGGAGCAGTTCTTCTTCAACTCCCACTATATAGACATGTTTAAATTCCAGACCTTTCGCAGCATGACAGGTCATGAGCGTCACCTTTTCTCCATTTTCGTCATCTCGTGTATCTTGGTCTGTGGCGAGCATAACTTCTGAGAGGAAACTCTGCATATTCGGATTCTCCACACCTTCTTCGTGTTTCGAGTCAACGTAGTCCTTGAGTCCCGACAGAAGTTCCTTAAGGTTCTCCTGCTTGCTGATTGACTCCGGTGTATTGTCATGGTTAAGCACCGAAAGAATGCCACTTCGGTTGAAGATAAGTTGTCCGAGCTGATAGGCGTCAGAGTCTTTGTGGTTATCTTCGATGAAATCGCACACCATATCGCGAAACATTGAGAGTTTTTTGAGAGTGCCTGCATTTAGTGCTACTCCATGCGATGCAGGGTCTTGCAACACCATCCATATACTTGAATCTGTGCGTGAGGCAGCCTCTATAAGCTTTTTCATTGTAGTTTCGCCTATCCCTCTTGCCGGATAGTTGATTACTCTTCGTAGAGCTTCGTCATCGTCGGGGTTAATGGCAAGGCGAAAGTAGCACACTGCATCTTTTATCTCCTTTCGCTGGTAGAACGATAATCCGCCGTAGATGCGATAAGTTATATTGCGCTTACGTAGCGACTCTTCGAGCACACGACTTTGTGCGTTGGTGCGGTAAAGCACTGCATAGTCTTCAAGGGAATCGTGGCAACTCAGACGCGACTTCAAGATCATATTGGATATCAGATAAGCCTCTTCTATGTCGGAATAGGTAGAGAGAATACCCACGCGTTCCCCTTCTTCATTTTCGCTATATACGTGCTTTTTCATCTGCCGAGTATTCTTGTCGATGAGACTTCCAGCGGCGTTTATGATATTTTGGGTGGAACGGTAATTTCTTTCGAGTTTGAAAATCTTTATATCTGGGTATCGTTTCTTCATGTTGAGGATATTGCCAATATTGGCACCTCGGAATGAATAAATGCTCTGTGCGTCATCACCCACCACACAAAGATGTTTGTGTAGGTCGGCAAGCTGTGAGATTATCAGATGCTGTGCGAAGTTAGTGTCTTGATACTCATCGACAAGTATATAGCGGAAGAACTCCTGATAATGGCGTTTAATTTCAGGGAAATCACGGAGCAATATATTCATGTTCATGAGTATATCATCGAAATCCATTGCGTCGGCACGTTTGCATCTGTCGGCATACATCTTATAAATTCTTCCGGTCATCGGACGGCGCGCTTTCTTGTCAGCGTTCATGTTGTCTTGATCAAGAAGGTATTGATCCGGATCTATAAGTGCATTTTTTGCATTGGAAATCACGGCATGTATCGTAGCCGGTTTATATACTTTTTCATCGAGACCGAGTTCCTTGATAATGCTTTTTAATAGCGACTTGGAGTCTGAAGAGTCGTATATGGTGAACGATGGTTTGTAGCCTATCTCTTCAGCGTGTTGCCGGAGAATTCGTAGGAATACCGAATGGAATGTCCCCATCTTGAGTTTAGATGCAACTCGTTCTCCCACCAACGAAGTAATACGCTCCTTCATTTCGCGAGCAGCCTTATTGGTAAAAGTAAGCGCAAGTATACGCCATGACTCGTAGCCACTTCGCAATAGGTCTACAATTTTGTAGGTCAGTACACGAGTCTTTCCAGACCCGGCACCGGCAATCACCAATGAAGGACCATCGTGGTAAGTCACTGCTTCTCGTTGCTGGTCGTTGAGTAAGTCAAGATAATTATAATTAATATCGGACATTGAAAAAATCTTTTGAGATTAGAGTTCGGGACTCCATTCGGGTATTTGCGGTAAAAAGGAATATGAGTTGCGCTCATAATCCATCTCACAACAATAGTGTCGCAATCCGTTGCTCACAACAAGGAATCTTGAACGAAGTACCATGTTGTATCGCGCTATTTGATCGAAAACCTCCTGCGTGATATTAACTGTCGGAGCTTTGTATTCAACAATCATCAGTGGAGTCCCATTGCTGCGGTATACCACGGTGTCGCATCTGCGAAGGGTGTCGTTAAGCGTAATCGGCACTTCATTGCTTGTCAGAGATGCCGGATAACCGAGACTTCCAGTGAGCCAAGCAATGAAGTGCTGTCTGACATATTCCTCGGGAGTCATAGCAACATATTTTTGTCGCAACGGATCGAATACTTTTAGTATCTTGCCATCCTTACGGAATCGGAGATCAACCGAGGGCAAGTTTAGCGGAAGTTCTCCGTTCACTTGTAATGCGGATCAAAAAGAGAGTTGAGAAGATGAGCGAGACGTAGTCCACCCTTTAGTAGTTGCTGTTCGATGACAGGAGTCCACGTAGCAATATAGTCGTAGCTTATGTTTATGCCAGAGGGTGTTGAGTCATAAATAAGAGTGGCGTATCCGATTGTCTCGCGCCCCCAGTCGTCTGGGTCTGAGGATGATACGATGGCAGCCATTTCTGAGTCAGAAGCTCTGTCTATTTGGTCTTGCCATTCGGTGAATGTCCATTTGTGGGCAGACTCCACAAGATCTGTATCCCAGATACTGTGCAGATTTTTGTCTTTAAAGAAATACTTCAATTTCACGTTATTTCCTCCCTTGTCTGATAGGTGTCCCATGTGCATGGGCTGATGAATATCGCCAACGAAGTGAACGAGAAGTTTGAGTGCAAGCTGTTTTTCTTCAAGTGTAGATGAGGGGTCGGAAAGAGTCTTGTATTGGTCTTTTATGGCTGTTGTCACGTCGCCATCTTCGTTGCGAGGGAACTCGTCATAGCTATATCCAGCATCAACATTGCGGTAGTGCCATGTCTTGGTATAGGCATATTCAGGAGTGTGACAAGCGTTGTCTGCCCAATTTGACCAGTATACTATAGATTTGCCATCGAGCAATCTGTCGCATACAGCTTTTGTTGCCGGCGTAAGGTGTTTTTCTGCGATAAATGCGGTTACGTCATGTCCTTTTTGCCCCCAGCCGAAAGCTGCAGTTGGAATGGCTAACATAAGTCCGAGCGATAAGATGCTTTTCTTGACCATAGTCTTATTATTTTTATGCTGATTATTGTTTGTCATATACTGATTACTATCTTGTTTTACACTATGCAAAATTACTAAATTCTTACCAATTCCACAACTTGAATTCCAATCTCTCAGTATGGATTTTTATCATGATTGGCACTCCAAAATGTGATTTTGGAAGAGATAATGAATGTCTTATATTTGATAAGACGTTTTGCTCTATCGTTGAGAATTTATCACATTGTTGATATCAGAGGGAAGTTCCATGTAAAGTCGTCTTCGCAGACATTCAGGACAACCATGTCCGGCTTTTATTGTTCTGTATTTTAGACCGTATTCAGTGCCGCACACCTGACATTTTATTCTGACTTCGGTATTCGCATCGAGTTCTGTTTCCAACGACTGTTGCTCTACGTCAGGTTTAACATCCGACGGACGGGTAAAGTCCATTTCATCCCAGTTGGGTATCAATTCCTGCTCTTCCCTGCTGCCCCATGCTGCTTTGATTCTCTCTTCGTTGTCAGTTTTAAGCCACCACAGAGGTCCGAGTTTCTGGGTGGTTGCCACTTTCTTCATAAAAGTCTTGAGAATGAAAGCCGGAGCAAGAGGAGCGAGCTTGAAATACCATGGAAGTTCGCTTTTCATGATTGCCAGATATTCCTTGAAACTATTTCCGCTTCGGAAATGAAGTATTTCTTCGAGAATATCGGAATCGGTAAACCAGAACCCATGGAAATTTCTTGTGGCAAACCAGCGAGTTTCGAAAATCTTTTCCGGTGGCGGACATCCAGTCGCTTTGAGAACCATTGATTCAAACTCATGATTTGTGAGTCGATAATCGGCACCACCACCAATGTTGTAGATGTTACCCCAGAATGAATCAGGCACTTCATCTCGACAGACTTTCTCAAGAAGTCTGCCGGAATCTTCAGCACTCACCCACTCCAACACTCCATGTATTGGCACATGGAAGGTTATTGGATCAGTTGCCTTCTTAAGGAGCCCACTGTGAAGTATGCCGGTCTGTCGTAGCGACACCCAATGAGAGATCTCCGATTCCATAAGGAGGCGTTCAGCCATCACTTTAGAATAAGCATAAGCGTCATAATATGCCGGCTGGAGCGGATCTCCACATTGACCCCAATGGTTCGGGACATATCGAGAACCATATTGCGACACCGATCCAATATATACTATCTTAATTTCATTCTTTCTCGGAAGTGCTGCATCTAAGATGTTGCGCATTGACACAACATTCACCCTTATTGTCTGTTCCGGATGCCAGTCAGCTTCCGGAGATACCATGCCACCAACATGCAATATTATGTCGGAGTTGCTAACAGCGGTTTTAACAGAGTCTTTGTCGAGAAGATCTCCCCACACCACTTTAACTCCTTTTGCTATGAAAGGAGCAAGTTTTTTTCTGTTTTTTGCACTATTGCGGGCCAGAACAGTTATCTCATATCGTTCGGGGTGTGCCGACAGTTGCATGAGGCCTTGCATTCCCATAACACCTGTAGCGCCAGTAAGTAGAATTCTTTTCATATTAACTACAAAATTAATCAAATTTTTTATTAACTTTGTCCTACAATAAAAAAAACTGACTATCTCATGAAGAAATTTTTATTAACGGCATTGGCGTCGGTCTTTGTGTTTTCAGCCGGAGCCCAACTTAAGGTGTCGATTCTTGGCGACAGTTATTCCACGTTTGATGGCTATATTCCTGAAGGGAATGCAGTATGGTATTCCAATAACACTCAAGGGAATGATGTCACAGCTCCCGAGCAGACATGGTGGAGTATTATGGCAGAGAGAAACGGGTTGCTTATCGACATGAATGATTCGTATAGTGGTGCTACTGTTTGCTATACCGGTTATCGCGGAGAGGATTATAAGTCTCGCTCGTTCAATACCCGAGCCAACAGGCTTGGAAACCCAGAAGTTATATTCGTATTTGGAGGTACCAACGATGATTGGGCAAAAAGTCCTATTGGCGAATACAAGTATGCTGATTGGACGGAGAAAGATATGTATTCATATCGCCCGGCATTAGCGGCATTGTTTGCAAAACTTCAGACTCTTTATCCAAATGCGCTCGTGATCAATATCTGCAATAGTGATCTGCGCAAAGATATCACAGAGTCAATGGATGAGATCTGTCGTCATTACAATGTGCCGAATATTCGTTTACAGCTTATCGACAAGCAACGCAATCATCCCTCTAAAAGCGGAATGCTTCAGATTGCTGAGCAGGTTTGGAAGCAGTCTGCACCACTTATTTATTCTCACCTGAAAAATAAGTGATTAGACTTAAACAATTATTTTAAAATAAAACCGCTATGTGGTAGGTGAATACGGCAAGTATCCACGCCAATGTAGTGTTATAGATTAGAGAGAAGAGACCGTAACGCCAGTCGCCGGTCTCTTTTATTGTGGCAGCCAGCGTGGCTACACAGGGGAAGTAAAGCAGAGCAAATACTAAAAATGCTAATGCCGATGCCATAGTAAAAGGAGCCTTGCCTGTGAGAGGCGATGGTGTGGCAAGCCTTTCGCTTAGAGCGGTTGCATCGTCTTCACCTACATATAGCACTCCCATAGTAGACACCACAACCTCTTTTGCAGCCATTCCCGCTATCAGCGACACACAAGATTTCCATCCAAGGTCCATTGGCTTTACGATTGGCTCACAGAATTTGCCGATTTCTCCGAGAATGGAGTGTTCCTGCTGATATGTATGCAATATGTTTTCGTTAATGTCTTCTTGACTGAGACTATTGCGTGCGTTTTCTGGCATTTCTGCCATTGTTGAGGTAATATATGAATCAGGTATGTCGTCAAAAGTATATCGAGGGAAATAAGACAAAGCCCATATTATGATTGAAGCCACAAGTATCAGCCCACCCATTTTATGGAGATACTGCTTAGCTTTCGACCACATGCTTCGCATCACCGATTTTCCTGAGGGAACGCGGTATGGCGGCAGTTCCATAACAAACGGGGTTTCGTCTTTCTTGAACCAAAAGCGTCTTAATAGTCGTGCGGTCACGACCGCCACTATAATGCCAAGTAGATATAGGCCGAAGAATACAAGTGCTCCATGGCTCGGAAAGAACGCACCTGCAAGCAACACATAGATAGGCAGGCGTGCAGAGCAAGACATGAAAGGAAGCACGAGTATTGTTATTAGTCGGCTAGATGTGCTCTCAATGATTCGCGTTGACATCACGGCGGGCACATTGCAGCCGAAACCTGTCACCAATGGGATGAAACTCTTGCCGTGCAGTCCCATTTTGTGCATGAGCTTATCCGAGATAAACGCTACTCTAGCCATGTATCCCGAGTCTTCCATAAAGGAGATGAAAAAATAAAGTATCAAGATATTTGGCAGGAACACGATAACGCCCCCTACACCACCAATGATGCCATCGAGCAGTAAGTCTCTCACCGGACCTTGAGGCAAGATATTGGCGAGAGTTTCGGATATCCACGACACAAGATTTTCGATCCATTCCATGGGATAGGAACCAAGCTGAAACGTGCACCAGAAGGTTAAAAACATTATAGCAAGAAAAATTGGGAACCCCAATAATTTGCTCGTTACAATCGTATCGATTATCTTGGTAGTTTTCTCCTCCTTTGCCAGACTCCCTTCAAGGGTTTCTGCGAGTGCACCCTGAATGAAACCATATTTGTCTGCTGCTATTGCGGTTTGAATATCTTCATTGAGCTGATTCTTTACATTTTCTGCCAGACTGTCTCGGTCTTTTATGATTGAGTCATAACTTGAAGCACTTTTAATCAGAGACTCTGCCTCTGGGTCTCCTTCAAGGAGTTTGATGGCAAGATAGCGAGTGGCGAAGTGCGGTGTCACATCGGATTCTTTCTTTATATCGGAACGCAACACGTCTACTGCAGATTCAATTTCCGGACTCATTTTAACGTGTATATGGCGAATGTCGGGATGTTTCATCTCATACACCGATATCACAGTGTCAAGAAGGTCCTTGATTCCTTTGCCCATAGAAGCCACAGTAGGAATGATTGGCACACCGAGCATTGCACCGAGTTCCTTGTAACGAAGTTTAGCTCCGGATTTTTCCAGTTCGTCAAACATGTTTAGGGCAATCACCATCGGTCGGTTCATGTCGATAAGTTCGGTTGTGAGATACAAGTTCCTTTCGAGATTTGACGCCACTATCACGTTTATCATCACGTCTGGAGTCTCATTGCGCAGATATCTCACCACATATTGTTCTTCCGGACTGTAGGCAGAGAGTGAATAAGTACCAGGAAGGTCTACCACATTTATGCGATACCCTTTGTAGTTAAGATGTCCGGATTTTGCATCGACAGTTACACCTGCATAGTTGCCAACATGCTCGTTTGCTCCGCTTACAATGTTGAAAAGCGAAGTCTTTCCGCAGTTGGGGTTGCCTAAAAGCGCCACATTGATGATTTTGTCATGCCTTACAGCGTGAGCTGCTTCCTCATCGTGCATTGAAGTGGCTTTCATTTCAGCCTTATCAGCATCTGCTTCGTGTTCATACCATTCTGCAATTGGCATTATTTCTATCATAGATGCTTCGTTGCGTCGCAGAGACACCTCATAGTCCATAAGTGCGTATTTCACCGGATCCATGAGCGGTGCGTTAAGAATGCACTTCACTTCTCGTCCTCTCACGAATCCCATTTCCATCACTCTTTTGCGGAATGCCCCATGACCAAGGATTTTGGTAATCACACCGGTCTCACCGGGTTGCAGGTCGACTAATATCATCTTGAAATCTCTATAGAATCTCATTAAAACTCCGTGACACATCACTTAGAGATATGCCACGGCAAATCCAATCTTTGCTGATGCAAAATTAGCAAAATTCTCAAACTTTGCCAATACCCTCAATGCAGTATTCTACTGACTGCTTATGTCAATGTTTTGTTGGATTGTCAGTATTAACATAACAAATACAGTGTAAAATAGCTTAATTTCGTCAGTAAAAATATTACCGAAAATATGAGGTTGCATAATCATTTTAGTTTTATAATAACAAAGTTGGATACGTAAGGCAAAGATTTAGTATGAAGGTACTTTGGCGACTTGTCAGACTTATTTGTGCGATAGAAACAATAGTTCCAGCCTTGCCCCATATCTGTATAAAGAGCTTCTTTTACGCCTTGCGAGAGCAGTGCGTCAATAAAATTTCCAAATGAGATGATTCCTTGACTTTCGTAAAGAGCTAACTCTTTTTCAGGATCAAGGCATAAGGCACGAAAGACATTCTTATTTCCTAATTGACGAGTGGTGCGAACCTTTTGTCCGTTATGTATCATCATTTCTTGAGCAAATCCCATTCCACCTTCTTTTGCGGCAATGTCCAAAGCAGACGAATAGTCTTTATAGAAGAATTGTGGACCAGATATAGCTGACCATGTAAAAGCACCGGTGTTGCGCTTACAGCGATAACCTTTGAATCGGACTCCTCCTGTAACATGGTCTCCAGCCACGTTGTCGTGTCCTCGGATTGACTCTGTGCCGGTAAAGGCTCCGGCAAAAGCCAAAACTATGGAATCATCGTTAGGGGAAGGTATTTCTCCACATACCATATCCATTTTAAGTCCGCTCATATCCGGCTTGAGACATACCAGGTCACCATATTCGGTTCTGATATGAGAGACAGAAAGAATGTCAGTATCTACTTTGGTAAAATCTCTTATGATTGATTCCTTTATATCGGGATGAAGATCTCGGACCACATCAATAAACAGTTTAGCGCGAGCCAACACTTCACGCCCACGGTTGCGCCACCACGAAGTACGCTGTCTCGGAGTCTTTGAATTGAATCCGATTGCGTCAATTCCCAGATGTTTTGTCTGATACAAAGCTCTCTCATTATGATATTTCTGAGAAATGATGATAATCGAGTCCTGACAATATACATCACGCATTTTCGCAATGGAGTTGAGTGTCCGGGTTCCGTCATAATCAAGAATAATGTGTGTTGAGTTAACTCCTTGCTTCATCAAAGAATCACGCATAGCAACTGGTTCGTTGTAGCCATTTTCAGTATTCCGGTAATCGCCACCACTGACAACGAGCCAATCAACCTTTCCGGCTTTGTAAAGTTCCGCACCTGCTTTTATCCTGTGGTCAAAATAATAATTCCTTCGTCCATTCCAAGTTGAAATAGGCGAAGTGCCAAGAATCAGACCGACCTTTCGATGAGGAATGCTATCCACATTATCATAGAGTTGCCCTTTGGCATTATATGTTACGGATTGATCGCATACAATGATAGCACAAATGGTAACGAGTAAAAAGACTCCTATTGCAATTATTATATTTTTTCTCATAATATCATTGTTAACACGTTGATTGAATTAGAGATGGCGTATCAAATGAATGTTTGATACGCCATCTCATTAAGATTTGATTACTGTCACTTGAATAGACGATAGATTTCTCTAACCCATATTACAAGTGAGGAAACAGCCACAATTATGAGGAGATCTATAGTTCCTGATAGGTTGAAACTCCAGTCGAGAGTATGGAGCATTGGCTCAACGTTAAAGAACTCGTATGCTATTTCGGTGATAAAAAGCTGACCGATAACAATGATACCGACGATAGTCCAGAAGCCTTGGCTCATTTTCTGTTTGAATATGCTTTCACCCGTTTCGAAGCTGCGAGCATTAAACATATACCAGAAGTGAGTCCATACAAATATAGAGAACAGTAGGGTTGCCTCGTATGGCGTCATTGGATTTTCCGCACCAACAGCAGCATGGAACATCTGAGGAATTGAAGTCACTTCTGCATGGTTGAAGAGCCAGTAGAATCCAAGTGTAAGTGCAAAGAAGATAAAACCGACACTGCACAGTTCCCAAAGCATTGACTTAGTGAGGATAGATGCCTCACGCTTGCGGGGTTTATCGTCCATCACACTCCGAGAGGGAGGAAGTGAAGCAAGGGCCATAGCTCCGAATGTGTCCATGATTAGGTTGACCCAAAGCATCTGTGTCACTGTAAGAGGTGATTCAGTTCCCATGAAAGAACCGATCAGTACAAGGAAGCAGGCTGCAACGTTGACAGTAAGCTGGAACAGCAGGAAGCGTTGGATATTCTTGTAGAGTGAGCGACCCCACATCACAGCGCGACCGATTGAAGAGAAAGAGTTGTCGATAATAGTGATGTCGGAAGCCTCTTTTGCCACAGAAGTACCATCGCCCATCGACAGACCGACATGAGCTGTTTTGAGAGCCGGAGCATCATTCGTTCCATCACCGGTCACAGCCACAACCTCATTGTTGGCTTGCAGTGCTTCCACAAGACGTTTTTTGTCCATCGGGCGAGCACGGGCGATGATTTTCATCTCGCCTACTCGCTCTTTGAGTTCTTTGTCGGAAAGTTCGGCAAACTCCGGACCTGTAATGATATTGCGGTCGGAGTCTGTCGCATCATTCCACAATCCTATTTGTCTACCGATTTCTTTAGCCGTTCCTGGGGTGTCACCGGTGACGATCTTCACCTTGATCCCGGCATCGATAACTTCAGACACTGCTTCGGGCACGTCTGCACGAACAGGGTCGGAGATAGCCACGATGCCGAGGAATGTCAGGTTTTCTGCAACAACCTTGTTGTCATCAATGGTTTTGTCACCATCATTGAGTTCCTGATAAGCAAAACCGAGAGTACGCATAGCCTGATTCTGGTATTCAAGCAACTGGGCATCAATTTCAGCCTTTGTCACTCCGGCTGTGTTCTTGCACATGCCGAACACAATTTCCGGTGCCCCCTTGACGTAGAGGATGTTCTTTCCGGTTGCAGACTTTACTACTGTCGCCATATACTTGCGCTCAGTGGTGAAAGGCAGTTCTTCAAGTCTGGTGGCACCATTGCGAAGGTCAAGATAATTTGCACCTTGCTCTTTGAGCCAGAGCAACAGAGCACCTTCGGTTGGGTTGCCAAGCACCTGAGGCTTTTCGCCAGAGAAATCAAGCTGGGCAGTAGAGTTTACCGCAATACCTTCATGGAGCACATTATCAGAGGGGGTGCCGAAGAAATTGGTGTTGTAAACCTGCATCTGATTCTGAGTAAGCGTGCCGGTTTTGTCCGTACAGATCACAGTTGTTGCACCCATCGTTTCGCATGCGTGCATCTTGCGGACAAGGTTGTTGGTTTTGAGCATTCTGCTCATTGAGTAAGCTAGTGATAGAGTAACTGCCATTGGGAGACCCTCAGGCACCGCAACCACTATAAGAGTAACGGCAACCATCAGGGTTTTGAGAGTGTGTGCCAGCAATAGCGACCATGTGGCACTGTCTGCTTCAGGATTGAGCATAGAGAATGCTCCAATCACCATAGCGAAGAAAATGATGAAGAATCCTACAATTGTAGTTATACATTTGGCTTTAGACCAGTCTTCAAACTTCTTGATGACAAGCCAGAAGAAGATAGCTACTGGGATTACCAAAGTCCAAGCCTGCCATGCGCTCCATCCGAGGAAGTGAATAAGTTGACCAACAATGATAAGACCGGCAAAGACGTAGCTTACATTTGTAATCCAGCCGGCAAGACCATCGAGTTGCTCATTGAGGGGAGTCTTGACAGAATCGTCGATTTGAGCTTCTTTAAATACCTTGCCTGTCTCAGTAGCGTCTCCGACCTTTATCACGCGCATCACACCATGACCTTCCATGACCTTAGTGCCACGCAACACATGATTGGACGGATATGTGGCATCCTTGTCAAAGTGAGCGGAATCGGTAGTTTTAGCGCAAAGTAGTTCTCCAGTGAGGGTAGATTCATCAACGCTCAGTGTAACAGCATCAAGCAATTCACCATCAGCCGGTATCTCATCACCAGTGTTGAGAATTACGATATCACCGACAACCACATCTTTGCGTGGTATTGTGGTCATGGAGCCGTTTCGCATCACTTCTACCGGTTCATCGTCATTAACCTGATTTAGAATTTTAAACGCCTTGTTAGCCTTCTGTTCGAAGATAAATGCAAGTGTTGTGGCAAGTCCGATGGCAATAAAGATGCCAATAGGCTCAAAAAATACTTTCCAGCTTTGTCCAAGACCGAAAAACTCATAAAAGGAGATTCCGATAGACAGGACACCGGCAACCATAAGTATAATGATTAGCGGATCGGAGAATTTTTCCCGGAACTCTTTCCACCATGGATCTTGTTTCGGAGGCGTGAGAATATTCACACCGTTTTTTCTTCGGCTCTCCAATACTTCCGTGTCGGTTAAGCCGGTGTAATGATTCTTTTGTGACATATTGTTGTTACTGATTTTGATTTGTCAAAGCTCGAGTGGACTCGAGGATAGGCAGATTAGTTTCTGTCGGTACATAGATCACAGTTTTATCGCTAAGGTCAGACTGCTGACGCACCCATAGATATTGAATATAAGTCGGAGTAATGCTACCATTTTCGATGCGGATAGCCTCGGCTGCACCTTTTGCACGCTCTATTTCAGCTTGGGCATTCAGTTTTTCAGCTTCAAGATTGGCTTTTGCTTCTTCTATCTTGATTTTACGGTTCTGCTCTGCCTTTGCGAACTCGGCTTTACCTTCCATTTCCTGCGACCATACATTATACCAAGGTCTGATAAATGCCATTGCTACAATGATGAAAACCAATCCGGCTACGCCCCATATAGCTTTCTTGATGAGCTTAGGGGTTACATTGATATTATTACTGTTGTTGTACATAATGATTAGAATATTATGTTAATAACGTTTGGGAGCGTATGATTTGTTCCCATTATTTGATTTTTGAATATGCAAAGATACAACTTTGCAGACTTCGAGATATAATTATCAGAATGTTTCAGTATTTTTTTTCGTTTCTTGAAGAATCTGCTTGCAATATTGCAACTCTATATTTCAGACCACTTTCGGTACATTGCAGACTCTTTAAGAGGAACCGGCTCATCACAGTTGAGCTGACAGACATATACCAACTCAGGCTCCACATTCACAGAAAAAATACCGTCTCCATTTTTAGAAATATTATAATCGTCTGGATTATATAATGCCTGAAGATTCTTTATCGAACGTCTCAGACAACTGAAAATAGGTCGCCTTATTTCCGGTACACTTAAATCGGGAGCAGTTTCTTTTTCACCGCCAAACATTTCATATATGGCTGAATAGCGTTGCTGCAATCTCTTCATTCGATGGTTGTATCTTTCAAAATCACTTGCAGATTTTGGAGTATTGAAATTTATTCCATCATTGCCTTGACATAAGAGCAGCGCATACAAAGCCCGCTCACGGCGATGAAGTCCCATAGCTTTGGAGTCAATATCCGGGAATAATATTTCTTCCTTATAAGGATTCAGATGGATTATACTCCTAATGTTTCGACGTTCAAGGAATATGTCGAGCAACTGTTTGTAGAATCCGTGAAAATGGAATTGATTATCACGCTCCTCAGAAGTGTTTACAACAAATATATCACCACTAAGCATATCAGAAAAACAATCCACAAAAGTCTGCACTGTAGTCGCAATATCTTCGTCAATGTCGATCTTAAGATAGTTGGCATACTGGGCTTCACCGACATAGTCATTTCCTATTTTAATCAATATAGAAGGCATCGTATTTCGGAGTTCCGTAATACCGCATTTGTTGCATAGAAGATCTTTGCAGAAAACTCCGGTAGTCATCTTCATCAATGACCGATAGGTGTTATTAAGACCATCTTCACTCATAGAAGGAGCGAGGAAAGAGAGGATATCCTTAAACAATGCAGAATCAGTGTTCTGATAATGCTCTATTATCTTGGGGATATACACAAAATGAAAACCAGCCAACTGAAACTCCTTGAAGATGGATCTGTAATTCACCCTAATCGCCTCATTAGTCTCAGGGTCATATTCATTTTCAATATAAAGCGCAGTAGCAATGTCAATATTAAAGTTGGATTTTGGAATAGAGATCACTTCACCCTTGAAAGGTTGTTCCTGTTCAAGCATAGTAGAGAGTGCAATCATCAGCAAAGCCTCAGAATGAGCACAAAAGCCATCGCTGACTGTCATAGAGCGACAATCGCTAAGGAGATCTTCTTTAAGACCTTGCACTCCGGAGTTGCATATCACATTGAGAGCATCGGCAAAAGACAACTCTTTTGCTTCAATTTTGGCATCTTTGTCTATTGAATATTTATTGCAGATTTTCCGCCAGCATTCCATCTCTCCGGTATCGACAATTCTGTCGGCCTTAATAAGGTCTGCAAAGACTCTGGCAATGGCTACCTTTTCAATCGTTTTCATATTTTGCTATTGTATAAAATCGGCTTCAGAAATAGTAACAGTTTCAAAGCTATTATGATGTTGACTGTTTTCTACATTTATTTGAAGAACATAACTTACAATAGAAGAAGAATTCTTTTTGCCAAAATCAAAAATCTCATTGCTCCTATCATATGAAACATTGCGAGTGAACTTTCCTAATAATGAACCATTGCCATTATCGAATTCCATCCAATCCTTGCCATAGGCAAGTTTTAGATAATATTTGCCTTGGGGAATCATTTGAATATTTTCAGTAGTGTTCTCTGCTACAAAAACGTAACGGATACATTTATTCGTATAAGCATCAACAATTTTTACCGCCACATCACTTAGTGCTTATGATGTTTTTGCAGAATGAAGTATTAGGTTGTGTGATATTCCCTATGTCTGGAACTTCTGCCAGAGTTTCATAAATAATGTACTTGTGCATAATATTGTTCCATACGCCAATTATTAAAGGGACAGAATTCGCTAATTATTCTACAGAAAGAAGATCCTTGTATTTTTCTAAAATACTTCTATTCTTATGCAGTGTGCAGTTATTCCTTTCTTCATTATATTTAATTGTTTCTTCAAAAGCATTTAGTGCATTTTCTTATACTTGGTTATCATAGTTGCGAAATATCTGAGAAAGGAAGTATTCTCTGACTTCTGTTCCGATGCTTCCAGTGTGCGTTGTACCATTCATCATATGTCTGAATGCCGCACAATAATAAATCATAGAATTGGGACATATTCCATTAGATTCTCCAATTTCTTTTGCTTCTTTAAGAGTTTTGATACGGTTGTACACATCAACTGCAAGTTGATATGATAGCTTAATTTATTCGTTGGTAATAGGTCTAATCATAAGTTAAACACCGATTTAAATGTTATTAAATGTAGAGTTCTTAGTGGTTGGATTTGTAAGTGTGTCTGAATGACTAATTAGATATTGACTTGATTCAAAACATTCATTACGAACCAAGCGTCGAAGCCCTGGAATACAGTACGCTTAGGTTTCGCCTCTTCTTTATGGACTTCAAGCCCATCTGAATAAGGCGTTACCCCTACAAGTTTCTTGTAAGGAATCTTAATGCTTGCAGTTGGACAGTGGAAGAATAAGTTTTTGTTAGTTATAACCAGCTGACCTACACCGATGGTTTCCATAAAACTTCTTTCAACCGGATGTCCCTTGAAAGAGCCGGTCCGATATGTAAGCCCTTTACAGATTCGATAGCTCATACCTCGACTACCTCCAACATATTCACGGGTTATCTTCTCCTGTAACATTGTTACATTATCATAGACCCAAAGTGGAGCTTCATCACGTGATAACATTACTGGGACTGTTAACGGCTTTTGTGGAAGCATACCTCGTTGTAAGTCCTTCAGTATAATAGCCTGTCCAATACGAGCCAAACTTTCACTTTGATATTGCATTGGTATACAATTCAAAGCAATTCCCAACGAAGATGTGTATGCTTCAATCTGACGTTGTTCGTTGTCACCCAACCAACCGTCAGCCATAAACTTATCAGCAGCTTTGTTTAATACATTATAATACGCCTCATCCCGTTTCTGCTGACTCAATGGCAAAACAGAAGTGACTGAATCTGTGTTTATTGTTATTTGACTTAAAGGTACCCCTTTGGCAAAGAAATCAACCACATATCCTTGAAACAATTTCTGTGATAAACGATCAAGTACTCCATTTTTGTTTAGGACTGAATAAGGCAAGCCTATATTTGAGATAAAGCCATTAATTTTAGGCAAAATATCGTGGCCGAATGGGCGACGAAGCCCATCTGAGAACTCAGTAATTGAAGTCTCAGCGCTCGTGACTATATCTTCTTCATTTAAGAAATATGGACCACGATTACGATTAATCTTCATTCCAAGATCCGATGTAGAAACCGTTCCGGCAAAGTAACGATGCATGAGGTCACCCAAGCCTTTCAGTCCACGTTCATGCATTTTCTCGCATTCTTTATGAACGCGAGAAAAGAATCCTGCTGATTGTCCGCAATACTTACAAGTTCCCATAATCAGATGTCTTCAATATTTTGCTGCAATTTTTTACGAATAGCGTCTTGTTCAAAGTTCTTAATGGTCGCTTTATTCAATTTGTTTTCTCGCTTGTATAATTGCTGAGCTCTATTTGCAATGTATTCAATTCTAATCGAATCATTATTAGATTTAATCAAGCGAATTTCATCATCACCGACCTTAAATAGTCTCACTGATTTATCCAAATCATCTTGCTTACTAAAAAAATTACCGTATCGTTTGAAATAAAGTTCAGTAACAATCTTGAAGATATTTACAGAGGTATGAGGATTTGGACTGATTATTACATCCGCTCGATATAAAATATTAGATATTGGCGTTTTGAATAATTGCACACTGCTATCTTCAAATGACAGGAATTTGCCAGAAAATCTTATCTCGTTAGCATAGTCGTATCTCTTGAAGCCTTTAGCGATAAGCTTGTCTGCAAACATATTGAAAGCAATTCCTAAAGGAATACCCATGAAAAGGATATTGGATTGAACATTGTCTTTATACTCTGAATGAGAAGAACTGATATTTCCATTCTGGGTATATTCTAACTGTTGTTCTATTCTTTCTTGTTTTCTTTCATTATTGAAATTAATAGTGTCTGATTTGGCCGCAGGATATTGCTTGCCGTAATAGCATTCAGAAATCAAAGTTAAAAATGCCTTAACTTTGGATGCATCTAATCCACTAACAGCTAAGAATGTGTATATCGCTTTGGCTCGTTCATTTGGGTTTTGTGATATTAATTGAGCCATATCAGCAATATTAAGAATTGTTTTATAAAACAATTTATAATATGGGACCTCTTTGAATGCCAAATAGTTATCCAAGATAGAAATGATTCGCCTCTGAAAGATTATCTCTTTTGAGAAATTTTGACAAACTTTTGTTAATGCGCTTTGGAAATCCATAAGTTCAGTACATTAGAGATTTCTTATCATTCTTTTTCCAACCGGCTTTGTAGTATTTATCTGTAAAGAAGACTTTTAAATCGGCCTTATACTCTCGGTCAACAAAGAATACCTTCTTATCAGCTTGATATTGTCGAGAACAAAAATACCAAATCCCTTTGTTTTCGTTGGCTTTGGCTTTGTATTCCTTGTCTGTCTTATAAACAAAAAGATCAGCCTTGTATTCCGCATCTACGACAAAGACCTTAACGTCTGCCTGATACTCATGATTGACAGAAAAAATCTTCTGTGCAGACACAACGATACTGATACACGAGAAAAGAAGAGTTAATAGAATTCTGTGATTCATTATTCTGGTTTCGTTGTTGATTCTTGATTGGCTTTGGGGCGAGAGACTTTCGGGATTATTTGAATTATAAATCGTTTGTTATTATCTTCAACATGATTATCTCTATTTATGCCGTTAAAGCCACTTCCTGCAATTATTATTTCAGTATTGTAGTTTCTTAAATTAAGTCCCTGAGACCTCCATTTATTATATAGAGCGAGAGCTCGTCTATAGCTAAGCCAATACATTTCCTGATTGTCGGGATTAAAAGTTCCGGCAACCTTTTGGTCCCATTTTATAGCCGCTGTACCTTCGATAACCAGTTGATAACTGAATCGAGGATTTTCGGAATGGAGTTTCCCGAGGATTATTCTCAAGGCTTCTCCGACTTCTTTAACCTTATCAAGATATTCCGGCTTTATATTGTCATCATTAGGATTGAATATCTCTACACCAACGAAATCCTTTGCAAAGAACATTTTTTTCTCTTCATCGTAACCAAGTACAGACGAATTGCTCAATTCTTTGAATTGCTGATCTAATTGAAGAATCTGTTGTAACTGTTCGTTCGTAGCTTGAGTTTCAGCTAGAATATGTTCTGTTTTCTGCTTTTCTCTTTCTAATTCCTTGTAACTCATGGAGACCTTAACTAGACACACGATGAAGAGAACCAGCATTATAAAGAACATACTGGTCATAAGGTCAGAATAACTGAGCCAGAAGGAACCGTTATCTTCGTGTCTTTTCATATCAATCCTTCATATCTTTTACAGCCTTTGTCATGGCTTTAACCGCCTCCAAGAGAGACTTATGAAGCTCTGCGGTTTCTCGTTGAGAATCCTTAGTATCTCTACGGAGACTGAGGATTTCATCCTTGAGGTCTCTATAACATTCACTCTGAGCCTTCGAATATTCAACCAATGCAGCCAAAACACTTCGCATCTCATCGAAGCTTGTGAAGAATTTAGAATTGTTAGTTACGAATTGCTGCACATAGCTGGTGTTCTGGCTCAATTGGGTGTTGAGCTGAAGGCTGACGTTCTGTGCGTCTGTAAGCAGATTGTCGAACACTTTGCGCCACATTTCACGGCCATCCGAACCCGTGGGGAAATGTTGTTCAATAGCTTCCTTGAACTGTTGTTGGAGAGCAATTGCTGTTCCTTGAGCATTCGCAACGGAGCTAAGCGTTGAAATGAAGTTGTCAAACTTTGCAATGAGGGTGTCAATCTGAGCCACTCCTCCTTGCACTTGATGAATTGTCGTATTAAGCTCTTGCTGATATTGATGGAACGTATTGAGAGCGTCGGCAGCTTCGTTAAGTTGAACGAAGGCTGATACTACTCGATTGGCCATTCTGGTTAAGCCCATTTCCTGAATCTGAGTAAGCACCAGATGTTGCTTTTCAAGATTCTCATTAAGTAGTTCTGCTGAATCTGTATAAGCATCAAGATTCATACCAAACTTATCAACGAAGTGGCCTAAGACACTTTTAAGTGAGTTGAGACTGGAACTCATGCTGTTTGCAAGAGTTGGCATTAGCTCTCTGCGAAGAAAGTCAAAATACTCATTTCTCTTGGTATCAAGATCTGCTGTAGCCTGCCTGTAATTAAAGGCGGTGTTTCTAACCATTAAAACCAAACCGAAAAGAGATGCCGCCATAGCACATCCAATGCCATAGAGTAAGAACTGCAAGCTATTTGTTTCATCTTTTGATTGTTCAGTCTGCTCCATTCCAACCGCACTGATTGTCGGTACGTTATCGTATCCTTTGGACACATTAACCACTTGCTCCATTGCGGTAGATGAAGATGTCGAATCGAACAAACTGTTAAGGTCTAATGCAAATCCTATTACGCCTATGATAATGCCGATGAATGTACCGCCCAGACCAATGAACAGAGGAAGGTTAAGTGTGCTTTTGACAGCATTCTCTTTAACCTCAAGTTTTTTGTCGCAAATGTCCTGTAATACGCTTAAATCAGCTGAGGTTCCAACATTTTTGCATAGGTACTCATTTGTCTCAAATACAACCTCCTTGAATGATTGTGAGCCTTCAGTAGTTGTTATAAGAGACACATTAACGTCTTCATCGGTCATATCAACGTCGTCTTTTTTTGATGGCGGATTCTGTGCCACCCGACGTAATGTGAATCGATTTGCGATTTTGTCTTTATTAGTAGTGCATTCTTTCAATGCTACTTTGTCGATAGGCGGGAAGAAGTTTTTCAACTCTTCAATCTCTTTCTTAGTGCTGTTAAAGCACTTTAACTGGAACCATATGATTCCAATTACTGCTATAATTGCGATAATGAGTATTAACATATGCTGTTCTGTTTTTTTAGTTGTTGAAGGTCATTTTTTCGGGGTTGTCAAGATTGACAATATATTTTATGGGTATAAACGTTTTTACCATAACCTCTGCTTGACGCTTTTTGAAGCAAGAATCACTACCCCAATACCCATCGAGGTCAATAGCTTCAAAATCAAAATTATCTTGAATAAATTTGATGTCCGTGCCAATCTTGGCTCTTTTGTCAGTAGCATTTACATTGGAGAAACGCGTGCTTTCAAACATCGTTACATCAAGTTTGATTTTCAGAAGTACAAGGTTTGCTCGTCCTTCTCTTTTCTTATGGATACGATAGGCCATTGGATGAGATTTGCAAAGACTTAGGCGTACATAATCTTCTAAGCCTTTATCTCGGTCAAGCCCTCGACTTGTGTCGTTCCCTCCTGGACTTGGAATTTTCATGCCATGTGATAAAAGATAAGACCAAGAATATAGACCTTTACGGGATTTTATCAACGGAAGGTTACTCTCTTCCGTGAAATGGTACAGATAATGTATTCCATTATTACGTAGAAATAGCACTATCTCCTGAGCATCAGATTTAAGCGCTGATGATAGTCCATTCAGACGACTTTTCTCTTGCTGTTGTGCTTTCTCCTTTTGGCGAAGTTCTTCTTCGAATTTACGAGCCCGCTCCCTACGTTCTACTTGCTCACATAACTTACGAGTCTCCTCTTCCTGTCTTTGGCGTTCCAATGCCTCGGCTCGTTGCTGAGCAACTAGAGCTTCCTGTTTTCTTCTTTGCTCTTCTCGTTCTCTCTTTTCAGCTTCTAGCAGATTTGAAAGTTCAGTTATTGCAAAGACGACATTCTTGATATCAGCAATAATATCCTTATTCACTATAAAGGAGGTTTGTTTTGAAAGAATATCCAAACATTCTCTGGCGCGGTCAATATTACGATTCTTGATTGCCTCATTTGCCCCTTGAATATTGACAAGAGCTGTCCTTTCAGCCTCTTCAATTCGCTTACGCTCTTCTTCAATTCTTTGTTGAAGAAGTTCACGCATAGTGATTATGCGTTCAAATTCTTTTACATTGAATTGATTTGCAAGTTGAGGAGTGACGCAAGAAGGATTAAGATGAAAATTGGGAGCGTCTTTCTTAATAATCCCATTCTTTTCTTCTTTAATTGCTAATATTCTTTCCTGAATGAAGGTAAGTCGTTTATCTATTACAACTAACTCTTCTTCAAGTTCTTTCCTCCTTTTTGCACGCTTTGCTCTAAGGAACTCCAGCCATTCTCGCTTTTTACGTTCTTCCTCCTCCCTTCTAAATCTGTCAATATATGATTTTTCTTTCTCTTCCAGTAGAAATTGCGGAATAGGATCAGGACTAATAGAGTTCGAAGTAGCATCTTTGTTATCCGAATCAGAAGAATCTTCTGAATTAGAATCAATAGATTTTGCTTCGGGAGGCAGAATAGGTTTGTCAGCTACATCCGTTGAATTGCCATCACGATTTTCTATCTCCGACAATCCCTCTCTTGGTGCACAAGCAGTGTCGATAGACGTATCGATATCCATCAGACTCTTTGGGGAGTCTGATGGATCCGATATGTCTCTCTTGAATAAAAATGAGATTATTTTTCTTAAAAAATCCATCAGTTTCTATTCCTGCGTTTGTTCTTCTTCTTAAGAAATTTACGTTTGAGTTTATTACCTCTTTTATCCCGGACTCTATGATACCTGCCGTAATGATTATAGCTGGAAGTTTCTTTTGTCTTTTCTGTAGGCCTTATTTCAGCATAATTCTTTTCTATAACTTTAGTTATTGAAGAAGGGGGTATAACTTTTTCATAAGGAATATCATCGTTGAATAAGGCAGGATCTGTTGGATTCAATTCCTTAGCGAGATCATTGTATCGTTGTATAAGACGTTTTCTATTTTCAATCGCAGCCATTATTTCTTTTACTGCATAGTCATAGTCAATGGCAGCTTTGGGATTGGAGTCCTTCGCATCAACAAGAGATTTTCGTTCTTTATGAAATTTATGTATTCGAGCCTTATTCTGGTTGAGTTCTCCGTAAGTTGTACTAAGTTGCCACTCTGTTATACTTTGGATTGCACTACTTGCTTCTTCTTCATCGTAAATAGCAGCAATGGACATGTCATCCTGACTACCTCTTTTACTGAGGATTGGTAAATCGGAGGCAAGTACATCCTCAACATTTTCCGCACTGCTTTTATATGCAAGTTTTAGAACTTGTATGTAAAAGTTTATCAGATTCTTATTTTCTCCAAAAGAATCGTCAAGGCCGTCGGAACCTAAGAATACAGCGTATGGGAAATTTCCATCACCCTGAAAAGTGTATCTTATTTTTTCACTCACATATGAATCACACAATGAAGTAGTCTTATTCAAAAAGCAAGCATCATCCCACAATATAGGTTCTTGGGGCCCAGTTTCTTTGTGGAACGAGAAACACTTTCCGTCTCCAATCTGAAATCCGAACCAATACGATGGCGTTTGGACATACCCGATAAGAGTACAACCATAAACCTTGGCAAGCCTATTTTTATCAGCCAAATCTTTGTGGTATTCCTCTGGGATTACAGACAACTCTTCCGCAGAAATTGGGTTCTCTTTAGCGTGAGCTTCTATACGCTCACGCCACTTGGCTATTATAGAATTACCCAGTCGACGTAGTGCATCAATATGATTTTTTGAAGGTTGTCCACAACATTCTCCGTTAATCCCATATTGTGTGAGGGTGACACCAGCGAAAAAGTTAGCAGGAATTTGACTAACAAAAGTGTGTATCAATTCAGAACTCACTTTGCAAGCAAGTTCTGAACCAATATTACTCCTGTAATAACGCTCTCCACCATGTCCATCACTTACAAGTATGATAGATAGTTCTGGCGTTACTTCACAATAGGAGTAATCTTGGCAAACTTTATTAGATTTTATGTGACTTGCGCCTTGGCAGGTTTTGTTGAATCCTTTCATGTTTAATCCCAATCATCATAGGATGATGAATCAGGAGCGGCAGCGGTACTTGCACCATCAACATTGTCAACAGCCTGATTTACATCTTTGATTACTTGGTCTTGTTTTGAAGTGCCACCGGTAGTACTGCTCTTGCTACCTATCTGAGATGAGGTAACAGCTACAATACGAATGATTTGTTTAAGAGCGTCTATGTTCTGCACCTTGATTACAGCTTCACTGTTGCCTGTAAAACGAGCAAGGACATCAAGATCTGCATCATCACCTATCGCAATAGCAATACGGATGGCGTTCTTGAACCAGTTATTGCCTTGAAGAGACTGGAGACCACCATCGAAGTTATCTGTTGGACTACCATCAGACAAGAGAATAATTGCAGGCGCATATGAGCCACTTGCGGATTTCATATATCCCGAGCGGGAGAGCTTGGAGTTAAGTTCAAGACAAGCTTCGCCAAGGGAAGTGAGACCTCCGGCCTGAACATCAATCCACTTGAAGTCTTCAACGGATTTGGGTTCGTTGTAAAGCCACTTTGTGTTGTTGGAAAATTCAAGGGCTGCGACTTTGATTTCGGCATCAGCGTTAGAAGAAGAAATATCTTCCAACATAGGGAGAACATTTACAATGGCGTCATTGACTGCGCCAATTTTGTTTCCATACATACTTCCTGATGTATCTATCAAGAAGAATAGAGTCATGGTTCTACGGGGTACGCTTACAGCGTCGTCGAGTAATGACATGCGGTATATTGTTGTTAATGAGTTACTATTTCACAATTATAAGTTTTGTCGAATGTAATTTTAATCCCATTTTTAACTGGAGCACATTCATTGGGCTGGACAATTTTCAGTTTGCCACTTGGCGTTTCTGCTGTCCAAGTATTGGGTGATATATTCTTGATGAGCATCATGGAGGCATCATTTGGATTAACCTCTATCAGACAATCAGGAATATTGTCATTGTCGATGTAGAGATTTGTTCCCGGGGTAAGTAGCAATTCTCTGTTACCCATCTTAAGATGAGCCCTTACTCCGACATTCTTCCTACAGTTCATACACTTGCCATCCTTTTCGACAAATGTCTCTTCCTTACAGTGAGGACAAACGACAAGACTGTCACGAAGACTGTTGATAAGTTTTTCCCAGTTTTGCTCCAGCATTCTTTCTTGGGGATTCTTCAACTTTTCCTGACTAAATTCCCTTTGGAAAGTCTCTCTAAGTATGGCAGGGAATGCCGGCCATCGACGAATTACATTGTGATGAATCCCCTGTACGGGAAGGTTGCTATTATCTTTTTCATCATAAATGAAAAGAGCCTCACTCCCATAGAATTTTTTCTCAAAACTTTCAGTCATACACGGACAACCAACAACTTTGGCTCCTTCAAAGGGATGGTTCGCATAGAAGAGCATAAAGAGAATAACTGATAATGAAAATCGGTCACTATACTTGTCGGGAATCGCTCCAGCAACAATTTCAGGAGCCATGTACCGAGCTTTCCCCATTATTCCTGATTTTTCACCATGAGGCATGACATTATCATTATCGCAAATGAGAACATCCCCGTTGCTGGGATTTATGAAGAAGTTGCCATCATTCAAATCCTGATAACTGTATCCAAAACGGTGCAATAACATAAAGCCATTGCAAATTTTCATAGCAGCTGCCAACATTGCAGAATATGACTTGAAGGACTTCTTGGCAAGAAGATAATTGCCAAATTCGTAATATCCCTGAGGACGCAACTTCATGACGTAGCCATAACTGCCTTTCTGACGTTCTGTCAGATATTCTGGCCAGAGAAAAGCATCAGATGGAGCTCCCTGAATTACATTATTTTGGAGATTCTTATAGAAATTCTTATCTGGCGGATTGATATACCATTTAAGAGCCTTCTCTTCTCCATTGAGTTTCACGAGATAAACTATGCCTTGTCCACCTCGTCCAAGTTCTTTGACAATAGTGACGTACCCACCATTGGTCAAACTTATTTTATCGCCTGTCTTCAGTTCTATCATAAGCGGTTATGCTGTTATACCTAATCCATATCCTATATAGGAAATAGCTTCGGTCACTTCGCGTTCGGGATATTGATGAATTGTTATAAATTTCTTTTTGATTTTGTTGAGCGTATCAACTGATGGGTTACCAACAGTCAATTCCGTCCAGTATCCTTCTTCTGTCATAGTTTCAAGGAATGGTCGAAGGAATCGTTTCTCCTTAAAGACTTCATAATCGGCGAGAAGAGATAGAAATAATCTCTCTTTGACAATATCCATCCCTCGTTCTTCAATGATTTTCTTGAAAAGAGAAGCGTATTCAATCGTATCTGGTTCTTCATCCTGATTTTTCTTTGTAGATACTCCTTGTTCAACGACAGTATTATTAATAATGACACCACCAGTGGAAGCTAAAGTTCTCTTATAATCGCTGAATAGCTTTTCAAATTCATTCGCTACATTCTCTCCATTGAATATAAGATTAAACTTCTGTCCCACTACTTCAAATACCAATGCGCTATAAAAGTAAACAGGAGTTGCGGGATTAAATTTATATCTTCTGTCAGGTCCACCATCAACTCGTTCATGAAGATATGAATAATGCGAGGGATCTCCTTTAGTGGAAGATATATTTATATCCTTCCAATCATAAATGTCTAAACTGTCTAACGTCTCGATAATACATGCATATGGATAAAAGTATGCAGCCCCAGATTTCCATCTAATTGTAAAGCATTTACAATTAGAATTTACGTCTGGCCAACCTGTCTCTTTGAATTTTATCTTCATTCCATTGGCTAAACCTAAATCCTTTGTAAGATCTCCGATTGTTACTGTTGAGGACGGCACTTCGTAGTTATTCTCAAATTCTCGCAAGATTTTGGCAAATTTAAGAAAGACAGAATTATCACATGTACTCTTTCCAAAAATTTGAGTGAGTGATCGAGAAATATTGGAGTTTATATCTTTCTCATCATCTGAGACAGATAAATTATATCGCTGAATAAGTGCCTTATTGAAATCAATCTTTACTTGACGTTTTTTCTTAGAATCCTTCATCGAAGAAAACCCGAATCTGATACCCTTGACTACATACCATATCAGCCATATACCTGCAAGAGTAGCCCATATGAACCATTCGTCCACAAATATCCATTTCAGTAGCATGATTATAGCTACTAAAACCCATATTATCGGATATATGCAGGGAATTAATAAAGTCATCAGAATCCTCCTCCATGGAGATCAAAGGTTGAAGCTGCTGTCAGTTCACCCGATTGTCCACATTTGGGGCATTTTATAACCCGTTGACCATGCCAACACGTTACTGCACCACATGAACAAAATATAAACTGATTGCTCTTGCAATAAGGACATCCGGGATATTCGGAGTCAATCTCTATACTCCCATGTACATGCCGAGAATCATAACCCTCTCTATGAGCTTTCTCTTTGTCGATTGGGAATGCCCATACGAACTTATAAGCACCACGGCGAATCTCGTCCACCGTTATGCCATAATATTTCTTTGATTCAGGACACACTGCCATAACCGCAAATGCTTTGTCACTGACTGGAGTCATAGTCACTACTGTATTTTTGTGATTAAAGTGGATTTAACAACTTTGCTACTTGGAGTCGTTGGAAACTCTCAAAAAACTACCGAAGTGTAGTTTAATTCAATTAATTAATTGACAAGATGGAATTTATCGATATGTTTTGTGTCTGGCGGAACATTGTCCGGTTTACTACAAGACACAATTGAAACCCATGAAAGTACTGTAACAAATGTAAGGGTCGCAGCAAGCAATGATATTTTTGGAGTAGATGTCATTTCAGTGATATAGACAAGGTTTTAGAGATTACTTGTGTTGCGCGAATCTCTCATAATATTGCCGCGGTCATCCCCTCGTTGGCGTTAGGTTAGAAATATAAAAAGCGTAGGAGTCTGTATCTGTTACCGTCCTACGTTCAGAGGCTTCTCGCATTGCCCATCAATAGTTGGACGGCAACGCAGAAGCCCACGCTTGTATATGCAATCAATGCGTTCGGCTGTATTTCTCCCGAAATATTATGCCGAAAACAAGAAATTACACATCCACGGGCATCTACCGTTGCTCAATCCCTGACTATTGATTGAAATTTTGCGAGAATTTCTGAACGTCAAGAATCAGCGCGGATAAACGCTTTTTTATTATGTCATTGCATCCCGCCTCTCTAAACCCCAGACCGGGGCTTCTGCAAAGCGGTCTGCAATTGCGAAATTAATAATTTTTTTGAATAGTACAAAAAAAATGTGAATAAAATCGAGAAAAATCTTCATCAAAATTCAAAATGTAGAGTTCGTGGGCTATTTTCCTCTTTACATTAAATCAGCGTACAGATTCTTTGGTTTTCATTATTCTTCTTTCACCATACATTCCTTTTTGAGTCTTTATGAAAATTTAATTTGAAATGCCATTAATTTTTGGTAATTTTGCAGGATATGAAATCTAAACGCTACTTGACAATGCTGTTGGTCGCGGCTGTATCATTCGGTGTTTCCGACTGCTTAGACCTTCCCGATATATTGAAATTTTTCGATAGTGAGTTTTCTCAGGCGTCCGCTGCCAAGAAAAAAACTAAGAAAAAACGTAAAAAACGTTCTACAAGAAAGAGAAAGACTTCTTCCTCGGTGAAGAAGTCTTCCGTTAGTCTCACACCTGAAGAGATTCAAAGCAATGACTCGTTGACTTTGACGGTAAACGAGCGGCTTATTAAGCTTATTCCTCCATTTCACAATCCTGGTGGGCTTCGGGTGAACAATGTGCATACAGATTCAACTGTGCGAAAGGCTGTGTTGAACCTTAATGAGAACTTTACTTATCTTCCGATTGATAAGGAGTATATAGATGATCTAAAAAAGCAGGTGGCTCAGGCGATGCCTGATTCCCTTTCAGACTTTGATATTGAATTAAATGTAAAGGGGAAACCTCTTTCTTTCTATATCAACACTATCGATAAACTTCCACGAGAGTTTAGGGATAATGTTCAATTTGTAAGGTCGGCTACTCCACTGTCTGATATCTCTAAAGGTATGAATGGTGATATTGTGGCTATGTGGCATAGTCATGGCAAATATTATAAGCCGACTCTCGCTAATTGGTATTGGCAACGCCCATTGCTGTTTCAGGCTGTTGAGGATACATATACTTTGGGCTATATTCTTCCCTATGCGGTGCCAATGCTTGAGAATGCCGGTGCATACGTGATGCTTCCGCGAGAAAGGGATATCAATCCGCATGAGGTGATAGTGGATAATGATCGTCCTAATGACCAGACTATTCTTTACTCTCAGACCACCTATTTCGAAACAAACGGTCGTCACAAATGGGACGATGGCGAGGGCGAAGGTTTTATCTATGACCTTCCTGATTTCCGCGATACAGAAAATCCTTTTGAAAACGGAACCTACCGCCAAGTGTCTACAGTGAGTGGATCCGGAGAGTCTACCGCCTCTTGGGCTGCAAACTTTCCGGTGACTCGAGAATATGCTGTGTATGTGAGCTATAAGTCTCTCCCTAATTCTGCTGAAGATGCGCGCTACACTATCAATTATGATGGTGGTCAGGAGACAGTACTTGTAAATCAGAAACTTGGAGGCGGAACTTGGATCTATCTTGGCACTTATCCCTTTACCGAAGGACTTGATCTTGAGCGTCCTGCTTTAGTGTTGAGCAACCATTCCGAAAAAGGGGGGCATACAGTTGTAACAGCTGATGCTGTGAAATTCGGTGGCGGTATGGGCAACATTGCAAGGTCGCCTAACCGCTCAGATGTGTATTGGAATAATGTGCTTATTCCTGAGACAAATGATTCGACCGATGCGGATGAAGAAGAGGTGACAGTTTATGATACCGGTGCAACTGAATACAAGCCGGTTAATACTGTTGCGCTTGCCGACAATGCGGAACCTGTGTTTAAAACATCAGGTCTTCCACGTTGGGCGGAGGGAGCGAGATACTGGCTTCACTGGGCAGGAGTTCCGGATTCTATTTATTCTCCTTATATTGGTACTGACGACTACAAAGATGACTATACTTGCCGAGGAATGTGGGTCAACTGGCTTGCCGGCGGTTCACGTGTGCTTCCGAATGAAAATGGTCTTAGAATTCCAATTGATGTCACCATGGCTTTACATAGCGATGCCGGTAAGAAACCTGACGATTCTTTTGTGGGTACTCTTGGTATTTATTTCACCAATGGCAATGTGAATTATGTAGACGGCACACCGAGAAAGAATTCCCGCACGCTTACAGATATGCTGATGCGGCAGATTACTTGCGATATACGTCAGAAGTATGAGCCGGAATGGACTCGCCGTTCAATGTGGGATAAATCTTATGTGGAGGCACGTGTGCCGGAAGTGCCCACATCACTAATAGAACTTCTAAGTCATCAGAATTTTGCAGATATGCAATATGGCAATGATCCGCGTTTTCGGTTCACCGTAGGGCGAGCTATCTATAAGGCTTTAGCACGTTTCGTTTCTGGGCGTAAGGATCGCAAAGTTGTGATACAGCCTCTTCCTGTGCATAACTTTGCAATTCAGAAAACAGAAAAAAACGTTTACCGTCTTTCTTGGCAACCGACTCCGGATGATGTAGAGCCGACTGCGATGCCTTCAGGCTACATTATTATGGAGCGAAGTGGCGACGATATGAGTTTTCATAAGGTTGGCGAAACTTCCAAGCAACATTTTGAGATAAAGGCTGCCGACAACGATATCCATTCGTTTAGAGTAATTGCCTACAATGATGGTGGCCGCTCCTTCCCATCGGAGACTCTTGCATTCCGCCATGCCGACAACGACACTGAGCCGTTGCTCATTGTAAATGGTTTTACTCGTGTTAGTGGTCCGGCTGTGGTGAATGAAAACGACAGGTCTGGATTCGAGACCACTAAAGATTTTGGTGTGCCCTATATCAGCGATGTTTCTTTTACCGGCTATCAGACGGAGTTTCGCCGAAGTGCCGGAGAAGCTTTTGGCAAAAGCACGGATAATTCTGTGTGTGATGTGATTGCAGGGAATACGTTCGATTTCGCGTACGTTCATGGCATGGCAATTGCCAATGCATCTCACGGCTTTGTCAGTGTTTCGCTTGGTGCTGTGCTCAATGGAAGTGTAGACCTTACCGATTACAAAATTATCGACTTAATTTTGGGGAAGCAGAAGACATGCGTGATGGGTAAAGGCAGTAAAGGCGTGGAGTTTGAGGTGTTTCCTTCGCAGTTGCAAAATGCTTTAAAGGCATTTTTCGACAAGGGGGGGCGAGCGCTTGTGAGTGGACAGTATGTTGCAAGCGATCTATATAGCCGAGATGGCCAGAACGATGGCAAAGAATGGGGCAGAAAAGAACTCGGTGTGGAACTTGCTGATTCGGTGGCTCCAACCGTAGGCGGTAGTGTCTTTGGTCTCACTTCTCCTCTTCGATCATCACTGCAAAATCGTCGATATGAATACTCTAATACTTTAAACGAATATCAGTATATAGTGGAGTGTCCAGATGTTATTCAAGCTTCGGCTGACATGGACGATTCAGCACCATTCCTTTTGTTTAGTGACACCAATGGAGTTGCGGGACTCCTTTTGCGTAAGGGGAAATCTCGCAGGGTGGTGATGAGTGTGCCGTTTGAATCAATCACAGATTCTGACCAACGAAACCTTCTGATGAAAGAACTATTAGATTGGCTATCGAAATAAATCAAAATTATCAATTATAATACATATTTCGCATAATGTATCAGTTTGAAAATGTGTCGCAATTGCGCGAAGAAATATTCAAGAATGGTCTTGACCCTTATATAATTATCAAGATTGGCCATAAAGATGTGAAGATGTATGAGCATTCTTTGCGCAGAATGAGAGACCTTGCTGAGACGTGTGATGTGCCTCTCACCTACTCTTGGTATCGTGAGCGAGACGAACATGGGAATATTCAGAATCATCCTACTATAGATTATCAGCTTGGTGCATTGCGCGATGATTTTGATTTTGGTTCGGTGATAATGCTCAATACATCCGATGTTCTCAATGCAACGCAAGACTTTGGTACAGAAAAAGACTCACTTCCCGATGGAGGTTGGTATGCCCTTCGACTGCGTCTTCTCGCCGGCAAAGGGGCTTTGTGTATCAATGAATACTTGTATGAACAGTCGAATACTGATTTCCGTCTTAGCGGGGAAAAACAGCACGATTATGTTGACCCTCGCAATGCTGAGTATCAGAAAGCGATGGAAAGCGTATGCATTGATCATCTTAATGAAATAAACGCAACAGTGATGCCTCCGCGAATTGCAAACGTTGGCGAAGCCTTTTTTGCATTGGAAGCGAGCGTGGTGATACCTGTAAGAAACAGGGTGTCTACTATTCTTGACGCGGTTAGGTCTGCACTATCGCAACTTACAGATTTCCCATTCAATGTGTTGGTAGTAGACAACGGTAGCACAGACGGCACTCGAGAAGCGCTCGGCAGCATTTCTGATCCGCGCCTTGAAGTGATTACGGTTGAAGAATCGGAGGGTCTTGGAATTGGTGGATGCTGGAACAAAGCGATTCTTTCTGAGCGATGTGGACGCTTTGCCATACAGCTTGATTCTGATGACGTTTATGCCGGCAATGATACACTTCAGAGGATTGTAAACAAGTTTTACGAGGATAATTGTGCTATGGTGGTAGGAAGTTATACTCTAACTGACTTTAATCTTAATCCAATACCTCCGGGGCTTATAGCCCACAGCGAGTGGACAGAAGAAAACGGAGCCAATAATGCTCTTCGCATTAATGGATTCGGTGCGCCGAGGGCATTCTACACACCGATTGTTCGTGATATCCTTTTCCCAAATGTTTCGTATGGCGAAGACTATGCCATGGCACTGCGTATTTCGCGCACTTGGAAAGTAGGTCGTATTTTTGAGTCGATCTACAATTGCCGCCGATGGGCAGGCAATAGTGATGCCGCTCTTCCGATTGAGAAAGTAAACGAAAACAACATCTACAAGGACTTCGTGCGCACCATGGAGGTGCTTGCCAGAATCCGAGAGAATATTGATATCGCCTCTACCGTTCCTTTCTGACCTCTTCAACAAGTCTGATGTCATAATCAAAAATCTTTCAATTCAAAATGGTGAATTTTATTGACTCCCAGCTTGCTACATGGCCTCTTGCCCGCACCAATTATCAGGCTCTTGGCAAGACAGAACGACAGTCTTTCAATCTTGGAGACCTTACGGTGGGTATACAATTCAATCCTGCACGTATTGTTTCAACCGGTGCGAAAATTGATGCTGCTACGCTTGCAAAGCGACCTTGTTTTCTTTGTTCGGAAAATAGACCTGCAGAACAGACTCCTCTTCAAATAATAGAAGGATGGGAACTCCTTCTAAATCCATATCCAATCTTTCCTACTCATTTCACAATAGCATCTAAAAAACATTGTCCTCAGGAAGGTTTTCCACTTGAAATGGTGGATATGGCAGAAAAGCTCAAGGGAATGACCATATTCTTTAACGGCAATAAGGCCGGAGCATCTTGTCCTGACCATAAACATTGTCAGGCAGTAATGACACATGAATTGCCACTTATGCAGCTCATAGAGAGATGTCATAGGTTGTCTTTGTCTGATTCCGAAGCAAAGCATGTAGCCACTTCTGAAGAACTCGGCATTGATGTTCCTTTCAGATTTGTGAGTGTCATTATTACTCCAGACGTGAATGGAATGGAAGTACTAGCTAAAATTGAGGAAACAATAGGAAAGAAGTGTATTGAAGATGGTCTTGTCAATATCTTTGTCTGGATAGATAAAGAAGGTCTCCTACGTATTGCAGGTGTTCCAAGAAAAGCCCACAGACCTTCATGCTACGGATCTGGAGACGAGAAATTTCTTGTTTCTCCAGGATGCATAGACATGGCGGGGGTAATCATTACTCCACGTCGTGAAGATTTCGATCGGCTGACACTTGCTGACATTCGCAGAATATATTCCGAAGTGGCTTTTTAGTTGTAGTCTCTTCTAATACCAGTCAGAGTCTGAGTGTCATTATTATAATTTGTAAAAGCTTGTTCATTTTTTAATTTATAACCTATTATTTGTATAAATCCAGAGAATTTGCTAATTTTGCATAGAAAACCAAAGAACAAGGTTTTAAAGATAAATTTTAAACTACAATGAGAAAGAATATTGTTGCTGGCAACTGGAAAATGAACACCGTTCTCTCAGAGGGTGTAGAACTTGCCGATGCTGTAAACACAGCCCTTAAGGACCGCAAGACTAACTGCGACGTAGTAATCTGCGTTCCTTTCACTCATCTCACTTCTGTTCACGCTGTAATTAATCCACAACTCGTGGGTCTTGGTGCAGAAAATTGCTCAGAACATGAAAGCGGTGCTTATACAGGAGAAGTTAGTGCTGCTATGGTAAAGAGCACCGGTGCATCACACGTGATTCTCGGACACAGTGAGCGTCGCCAGTATTTCGGTGAAAACAACGAGCAACTTCTTGCAAAAACAAAACTTGCTCTCGCCAACGGTCTTACTCCTATTTTCTGTGTAGGTGAAGTGCTCGAACAGCGCGAGAATGGCACTTACAATGAAGTTGTTGCCGGTCAGGTAGAGGCACTTTTCTCACTTTCAGCCGAAGATTTCGGTAAGATTGTGATTGCATACGAACCGGTTTGGGCAATCGGTACAGGCAAGACTGCAACTGCAGATCAGGCACAGGACATGCACGCTCATATCCGTTGCGTTATAGCTGCCAAGTATGGTGTGGAAGTAGCAGACAATACCTCTATACTCTACGGTGGAAGCTGCAAGCCCTCTAATGCAAAGGAACTTTTCGCAAAACCTGATGTGGATGGCGGTCTGATTGGTGGCGCAGCCCTCAAGGCAGACTCATTCATGGGTATTGTAGAGGCTTTTGACTGATTTAATCCAGTCTTAAAGAGATATCTCAACATTCCGACATGAAGACATTCGGATTCAGCAGACATATGAGATTACCTGTCCTGATAGCCTTCGTGCTATCGGGGTGGGTAACCTTATGCTTTGCTCAAATAGTTTCTGAAGACGAGACCGGAAAGCCGAACATTGTGGAGCGCATTCAGGCAGAGTCTGGTAGTAATGTTGTGATAGAGATAGATTCGGATTTGCTTGATATTATTCTCACAGATCCGGAAGTTACGGCCAAGAAGAAAGATCCGAGAGATGCTACGGGACGAATTAATGGTTACCGCATACAGGTGTTTAGTGATGGTCGTAATCAAAGTTCACTTGAAGCGCGAGCAAAGGCGCGCGGAAACGCCATAGTTGCGCGTTTTCCGAAATACCGAGGGCAGGTTTATACTTATTCAAGCGCTCCAAACTGGTATACTCGTATAGGAAACTTCCGTACAGAAGAAGAGGCTCTCAAGGCACTTGACGAGTTAAAAGAAAGTTTCCCAAGTTTTAGTTCCGAGATGAGGGTGGTAAAATCCAAAATCAATGTAAGATGATGAAGATTGAGCATGATGAAAGGCTGATAGCCGAGATAGCGCAACATTATCGCGAGATAATACGCCTTATCGGAGAAGATCCGGAAAGAGAAGGTCTTAAGAAAACGCCTGTGCGCGCAGCAAAAGCCCTTGTAGACATCACTCAAGGATATCGTCAGGATCCTTTGGCAATTGCACGGAAAGCGATTTTCGAGCATGCCGGATCACGCATTGTAATGGTGCGCGATATTGAGTTCTATAGCATGTGCGAGCATCATATACTTCCCTTTTTTGGTAGAATCACCGTTGGCTACATTCCAAAAGGCAAGATGATAGGACTCTCCAAACTTGCCCGTATAGTTGAAACATTTGCTCGACGGCTACAGGTGCAGGAACGTCTTACATCAGAGGTTTGTTCTTTGCTTGCAGAGGCAATGCCTAATGATGGAGTTATAGTGGCATGCAATGCGCAACACCTATGCATGAAGATGAGAGGGGTTGAAAAGCAAGACAGCTCTACAACAACCTATGATTTCTGCGGAAAATTTGCCGAACAGCCAGAACTTCGTGAGGAATTCCTTCGTCTGCTCGGCACTCCCTTATAACATCTTATTTTTTTTACCTATAGAATAATGAATGGGCATTTTTCGCTAGGAAAAACACCCATTTTTTATTAATTGGTCTATTTTTGGTTGAAAAATATTAGTCTGAGGAGTGTTGAAGTTCACTCCTCTCTAATTATTTGTTGAGAATTTCGCGCATTCGTTCTGTCGGAATTCCTCGCCTTTTCGAATAGTTTTCAATTTGGTCCTCCCCTATTATTCCTAATGTCAGATACTTTGCATTTGGATTGGCAATATAAAGTCCGCTTACAGTAGAAGATGGGGTCATCGCACCATTTTCAGTTGTCGTTACCCTTTTGCCACTTTCCGGCTTAAGCATATCCACTATATCCTTGTTGAGCAGTTGGTCTGGCAACATCGGATATCCCATAGCAGGACGGATCCCATCATAATGACCATGTAGCAAGCGATCCGGATCAAAAGTCTCTTCCGGAGCATATCCCCAATAGTCTCGTCTTGTAAGGAAATGCATGTATTCTGATGATGCCTCGGCAAGACGGTCGGAAAGGGTCTGAAGTAATAGGGAGTTATAGTAGTCTCCTTCAGCATTCATTCGTTTATATTCCGATTCAATGTAGTGACCGGCACCGGTCATGAACACACCGACATAGTCTCCATCAGGTTGTATGAAGTCGGCAAGCGACTTGCATTCTGAATCTGGGCGTTGCTGTCGAAGCACCGGAATCCTTCTTCCACCCACAATTATATCATCACCATCGGTCGATGCCTTAGCTATCATTGTCATGCCGAATCCATCATAGTGTCCGCTTTGGGAAATGTCTGCAAGAAGTTTGCATGCATTTTCAAGGAGACGCACAGATTCAGTATCGCTTTCACAACCGCACTGACAACTTGCCGAGTGTAGTCCCCATGCATGGAGTAGCATATTCCAATTGATGAGTGGCATCAGTTCCGCGATAGTAAAATTCCTGACAATAATATTCCCTTCTCCACATTTAGGAGCTACAGAAGTATAGGTGTGTTTGCTTGCGTTTCTTGCTTTGTTTCTTGCTCCTTCAAGCGGAATAATTCCTACTTTTGATGCTTCATGCTTATCGCGGAGTAATTTTTGCATATCCTTTAGTTTCGCGATATAAAGACCTTTGGTCGAAGGATTGATGATTTGTGAGGCAACTATAGGATTTTGAGATGCATCTTTCATGTGTATCACCGGACCATTGTAAGCCGGCGCTATCTTAAGCGCTGTGTGTAGCGACGAAGTTGTGGCACCGCCTACCATAAGAGGAATGTCGCATCCGGCTTTTCGCAGACTTTCTGCCACAGTGGTCATCTCAGCAAGAGATGGCGTGATGAGACCCGACAGACAGATTATGTCCGGTTTTTCCCTAAGAGCGGTTTCTACAATTGTATCAGCTTCAACCATCACTCCGAGGTCAATAACCTCATAATTATTGCAGGCGAGCACAATCGACACAATGTTTTTGCCAATGTCGTGCACATCGCCTTTCACAGTAGCAAGAACTATCTTTCCGGCTTTCCCGACCATGCCTGTTGACGTGTCAGCGAGCATCGATGGTGTGATATGGTCTACAGCCGATTTCATTACACGCGCTGTTTTTACTACTTGAGGCAAGAACATTTTTCCTTCACCAAAGAGTGTTCCCACTTTCTTCATGCCGTCCATAAGAGGACCTTCCACTATTTCGACACCTTTCATTCCTGATGCAAGGAGTGCATCAAGATCTTCAAATAGGTGTTCCTGTCGTCCTGTCACAAGGGCGTTTTCGATACGTTGTTGTGGTGGAAGACTCATACTATCATGGATATCATCCTTGCTGTCTGGTTGAGCAACTTCGGTTCCGGTATCATTTTTAGCGTATTCGGCAAGCATGTCTGAAGCCTGTGCGTTTCTTGCGAATATAACGTCTTCAATCAATGTTCGTAGCTCAGGAGTGATATCGTCATAATTGAGCGATGTAGAAGGATTCATGATTGCCATGTCGAGACCTGCAGCGATTGCATGGTATAGAAATACTGAGTGCATAGCCTCGCGAAGAGAGTTTCTGCCACGGAATGCAAACGAAAGATTGCTAATACCTCCGCTTGTGCGAGCTCCCGGAAGGTTATTTTTTACCCATTCTACTGCCTTGATGAAGTCTATGCCATATCTGGCGTGTTCTTCCAGACCGGTAGCCACCGCCATCACATTCACATCGAAGATGATGTCTTCACCCCTATATCCGCATTTACCGATCAGCAAATCATAGGCTCTCCGACAGATTTCGATTTTTCTTTCGTATGTGTCAGCCTGTCCCTTTTCATCGAATGCCATAACGATCACGGCTGCTCCAAGTTCACGGATTCGTTCTGCTTTTCTAATGAAAGACTCCTCTCCCTCTTTTAGTGAAATTGAGTTTACAATACTCTTTCCTTGAAGGTTTTTGAGAGCAGTTTCCACCACATTCCAGTTTGATGAGTCGACCATGACCGGAGCTTTAGCCACTTCAGGATCGGATGCATATAGCCGCAGGAAATGCTGCATCTCCATCTCTGCATCAATCATAGGGTCGTCCATATTTATGTCGATCACCTGAGCCCCGTCTTCCACTTGTTTCACGGCAATGCGTAGAGCTTCATCATAGCTGTGTTCCTTGATAAGTCGCAAAAACTTTCTTGACCCTGCCACGTTGCAACGCTCTCCTACTATAAGGAAATTGTTTTCCGGTTTTACTTCGATTCTTTCGAGTCCGGAAATGCTAAGTGGATGGTTTGCCGAATGGTGTGGCATATGTGGCATTGAAGTATCCACTTCCTTGCGGAGAGCAGCAATATGCGCAGGGGTTGTGCCACAGCAACCGCCGACTATGTTAAGGAGTCGTTCGGTCAGCATCGGTCGAATCTCGTCTGCAAATCTCTCCGGTGATACGTCATACTTTCCTAACGCATCGGGAAGACCAGCATTTGGATGAGCGGATATGAAGTGCTCGGTGCAGAGAGCCAATTCTCGAAGCGGAGATACGAGGTCTTTTGGACCGAAACTGCAATTAAGTCCGATGCTTGCCACGCATGGATAGTTTTCAACAGAAGTGCAGAACGCCTTTAGTGTTTGTCCGCTGAGCAACCGTCCGGATTTATTGGAGATTGTAGCAGAAATCATAACCGGTACTTTTTTGCCACAATCCTGCATTGCAGCTTGAGAAGCATCTAGTCCGGCTTTGAGATTAAGAGTATCAAATACGGTTTCAAATAGCAGTATGTCGACACCACCTTCAATAAGTCCAGTAATTTGGTCGAGATATGCATCAAATAATTGCTCGAATGTAATGTTTCTACATGTCGGGTCTGATATGTCAGGGCTCATTGTAGCCGATTTGTTTGTAGGCCCTATAGACCCTGCAACGAGAGGTTTTCCACCCCAAGCTCTGGACTGAGCTTCAGAGGCAGCTTTGCAAGCTAATTTTGCTCCTGCAATGTTGATTTCTCTGACGAGCCCCGGGATGCTTTGAAGTTCGTAGTCTGCCAAAGATATAGCATTGGCATTGAACGTATTAGTGCTTATGATATCAGCACCAGCCTCAAGGTATGCATGGTGAATTCCTTTTATAGTTTCCGGAGCTGTAATGCAAAGAAGGTCATTACAGCCAGCGAGACGTGCATGATGATTGGCAAATCTGGAACCACGGAAATCATTGTCGGAAATGCCGGCTTTTTGAATCATAGTGCCCATTGCTCCATCGAGCACAAGCACCCTTTCGCTTATAAGATTGCTGAATTCTTTTATTTCCATGTCAGAACAGTTTTTCGGCGATGCTTGCTATTCCGTCGCTTATGCCAAGTGTGTAGAAGTGAATACCCGGTACTCCCCTGTTGAGAAGATCTTCGCACTGCTTTTGACACCATTCTATACCCAATTGCTTCACATCGCGGTCGTTTGTGCAATCTCTCACCTGCGATGCGAGAGATTCCGGAATGTCTGTGCGGAACACTTTTGGAAGTATCGAAAGTTGTCTTCCTTTGTAAAGAGGTTTGATACCCGGAATAATTGGTACGTTGATACCTTCTTTTCGGCAACGGTCTACAAATGAAAAATACTTGTCGTTGTCAAAAAACATTTGGGTGATAAGGTAGTCTGCACCATTTTCAACTTTCATTTTCAAGTATCGGATATCAGAGTCCATGTTAGGAGCTTCCTCGTGTTTTTCGGGATAGCATGCCATGCCGTAAGAAAATGGGGTTTCAATTCCATCAATTGGTGTATTTTCAAGTCCGACACCCTTATTGAAGAGATTTATTTGGTTTTGGAGATCGGTAGCGTATTCGTGGTAATTGTCTTTTTCCGATTCCGGAACAATGAACCCTTTATCATCGCCACGAAGTAACATTAGATTGTTGACTCCAAGGAAGTTGAGATCAAGGAGGGCATATTCGGTCTCTTCTTTTGTGAAACCGCGGCATATGATGTGAGGCACCGGTATCAGTCCGTATCGATGTTGGATGGCAGCTGCTATTGCAACAGTGCCAGGACGTTTCACCACGCTTACTCGTCTATGAGTACCATTAGACAATGGTTTGTAGATATATTCGCTGTGGTGCGACGTGATATTGACAAACTTGGGTCCGAATTTATTCAGTTTGTCTATTATGTCGAAAACGTTGTTTATGCTATTGCCCTTTAGCGGAGGAAGAATCTCAAGGGAAAAAAACGGATTCTCCCTGCGGTCAATGATATCAATAATCTTGTTCATTTGCTATTTTATTGGATTCCTGTTTATTAGTGGAATTCGCTTTTTTTGCAACGTGAAATTACAAAAACTTTCTCAAACTGCCAAAAACTATCAAAAAATAATTACAAAAATCCGCAACTTTCAGTTTTTTGTTGCAGTAGGTTGAAATTTTCCTCTCACTTTTCTTTTATTTCTTAAAAATTATAAGTTTTATATTTGCGGCATTCAAGTTTTTCTCCTATTTTTGCAAAAAGAACTGCCACTTCTTCTTGATGAAATATTCAGAGATGGAATCGATATCATCCAGTAAAAAACAGAAAGCGATAGCATTGCTTATACAAATTCAAAATGCAATATCAAATTTGAAAGAATGTAACATGTCTGTAGAATCTAAAGACGATTATTCCTCTTCGCCAAGAGGCAAGAAACAACTTCTTGCCAGATGCATATTGATGGAGGCTATTGGAGAAGGCTTTAAGCGAATTGATATGCTTACACATTCATCATTGCTTTCTGAACGAGATGAGATTCCATGGAAAAATGTCATCGGTATAAGAAATCATCTTGCTAATGACAATGTTGATGGAGCTATAGTTTTTGATTTAGTTAAGAATAATCTTGACAATTTAGCAGAAGCGACAGAATACTTTCTTAAGCGATTAGCTGAATGAAAGAGATGTAACTTATCGTAATGACTGACCCTTAATACCGAATATTTACGGCAAGGGACTATATGCAGACAAGATGAAGTAAAGGATATTTTTTGCATTTTTAATGCGTTATGAATAAATAGTTATTGTAAATGGATTTTCGAATCACTGCGAAATATAAGCCGACAGGCGATCAACCGGAGGCGATAGCCGAACTTGTGGAGGGTGTGGAAACTGGTCATCCATCCCAGACTCTTCTTGGTGTTACAGGTAGTGGCAAAACTTTCACAATGGCTAATGTAATAGCACAAGTGAAGCGTCCGACTCTTATACTCAGTCATAATAAAACACTTGCCGCGCAACTCTACGGGGAAATGAAAGGTTTCTTCCCCGAAAATTCTGTGCAATATTTTGTGAGCTACTACGATTATTATCAGCCTGAGGCTTATATTCCCTCGAGCGACAAATATATTGAAAAAGACTTGATGATTAATGACCAGATTGAGAAACTCAGGCTCTCCACTGTAGCAGCACTTCTCAGCGGTCGTCGCGATGTGATTGTAGTGTCGTCGGTAAGTTGCATCTACGGTATGGGAAATCCGGAAGATTTCTCGAAAAGCGTAGTTCGGATTGAGTTAGGACAACGTATCTCTCGCAACGCATTCCTACGTCAGCTTGTAGACTCACTCTACTTCCGAACTGAGATGGATCTTGGCAGCGGACAGTTTCGTGTAAAGGGAGATACTGTTGATATCAAGCTTTCATTTGAGGATATACAACTTCGCGTGATATTTTGGGGAGATGAGATTGAGAAGATTCAGACTGTGGATCCACAGACCGGTGTAGTGCTCAGTGAACTGGAAGGTTTTAATATCTATCCGGCTAATATTTTTGTGGCGAGCAAGGAACGCACGGCTGATGCTGTAAGCCGAATAGCTGTTGATCTCGGTACGCAGGCTGATTTCTTTAGGAATGAAGGAAGAATGCTGGAAGCTCAGCGCCTCACAGAAAGGGTTAATCATGACCTTGAGATGATCAAAGAACTTGGTCATTGCACAGGTATTGAAAACTATTCTCGCTATTTTGACGGTCGAGAACCGGGGATGCGCCCATTCTGTCTTCTAGACTATTTTCCGAAAGACTTCCTCACAATTATCGATGAGAGCCATGTGACGTTACCCCAGCTACGAGGGATGAATGCCGGAGACATTGCCAGAAAACTTAATCTTGTGGAATATGGTTTTCGTCTTCCAGCGGCTATTGACAATCGTCCGCTTAAGTTTGACGAATTTGAGCAACTAACCCCACAGACGATTTATGTGAGTGCTACTCCGGGAGACTATGAACTCCTGAAATCGGAAGGTATTGTTACAGAGCAGATTATTCGCCCCACCGGCCTTCTTGATCCGGAGATAGAGGTGCGTCCATCCATAAACCAGATCGATGACCTTCTTGAAGAGATACAGCTCAGAATAGAACGCGATGAGCGTACACTTGTCACTACACTCACCAAAAGAATGGCAGAGGAACTTGATGCCCATCTGCAGGGCTATGGCATACGAAGCGCATATATACATTCGGATGTTGATACACTTGAACGCATACGTATTATCAATGATTTGAGGGAGGGTGAGTATGATGTGCTGATCGGTGTAAACTTGCTGCGTGAGGGTCTTGACCTCCCGGAGGTATCACTTGTTGCAATTCTTGATGCCGACAAGGAGGGGTTTCTGCGCAACCATCGTTCATTGACACAGACAGCAGGTAGAGCTGCCAGAAATGTTAACGGCAAGGTTATCATGTATGCCGACAAGGTCACAGACTCTATGCAGAAAACAATAGACGAGACGGAACGCCGACGATTTAAACAAATTCGCTATAATCAAGAGCACGGCATCGTTCCGACTCCTATTGTGAAAAAGACAAATACGGATTTGATAGATCTATATCAAGGAACTACACCGGAAACAGCGACCACAGAGAAAAGGCATCAGTCACCACGTGCAGCGGCACGCAAGGATATGGCGCGAGGGGGAATTTCAGTGTCTCCCGTCAGGAAAGAGCCGATCCCTTATGTGGAGGAAGAACACTCAGTGTCTGGTCTTGTGGCAGATCCGGTTGTGGAATATATGAGTGTCTCGGATCTTAAAGCCAGGATGACTAAAGTTCAGTTAGATATGACGAAGGCTGCCAAAGATATGGACTTCATGGAGGCAGCTCGCTTACGCGATGAACTGCTTGCACTTAAAGATCTTGTAACAGAAAAGGAGGAAGCTGATGTATAAAAAGACAGATTTTCTACCCACCACTGCCGACGAAATGAAGATGCTCGGCTGGGATCAAGCTGATGTTATTATTTTCAGTGGGGATGCATATGTGGATCATCCGTCGTTCGGATCAGCTGTAATTGGAAGGACACTTCAAGCAGCTGGTTATAGAGTTGCGATTGTGCCACAACCAAACTGGCGTGATGACTTAAGAGACTTCAAGAAACTCGGAGTTCCGAGGCTTTTCTTCGGAATCTCGGCAGGAGCAATGGATTCGATGGTGAATCATTACACTGCAAACCGTCGCCTTCGTCATGATGATGCATACACACCCGGTGGAAGACATGGTATGCGTCCTGATTATCCTACTATTGTGTATTCAGAAATTCTGAAAAGGCTCTTTCCGGATGTGCCGGTAATTGCAGGTGGTATTGAGGCATCACTGCGCCGAGTGGCGCACTATGACTATTGGCAAGACCGTCTGCGCCCCTCTATTCTTGCAGACGCACATGCCGACATGATAGTCTACGGGATGGGCGAGAAGACAGTACGAGCAATAGCCGACAGGCTTGCATCTGGAGAGACGATATCTGAGATACATGACTTGCCTCAGACTGTATCCTATTGTGATCAGAAGGAAGCCGAGAATATCGACAGCACCAAGGCTATTGTTCTGTCGAGCTATGAAGAATGTCTTGCCGACAAAAGAAAGCAAGCATTGAATTTCCGCCATGTGGAGGAGGAAAGCAATAGTTGGAACGGCAGAATTCTCTATCAAGGCGTTGGCAAGAAGATGATACGTATTAATCCTATGTGGCCACCAATGAGCCGAGGAGAGATTGATGCCTCGTTTGACCTTCCTTATACTCGAGTGCCGCATCCACGCTACAAGGGTAAGACAATTCCGGCATACGATATGATTCGGCACTCAATCTGCATGCACCGTGGATGCTTCGGTGGATGTTCTTTCTGTACAATCTCAGCCCATCAAGGTAAACACATTGCTTCGCGAAGCAAGGAGTCTATCCTTAGAGAGGCGAAGAAAGTAACGGAAATGGAGGATTTCAAAGGTTATATCTCAGACCTCGGAGGACCATCAGCCAACATGTATGCCATGGGTGGACGAAACAAAGAGATATGCGCGAAGTGTTTAAGACCTTCGTGTCTGCATCCAAAAGTGTGTCCGAACCTTGACAATGACCACTCTCCTCTTCTTGATATTTATCGTAGCGTAGATGCGCTTCCGAGAGTAAAGAAATCTTTTGTTGGCAGTGGTGTGCGTTATGACCTCGCTATGTCGCCGTCAGACTCTCCGAATGTTAGAAAAGCAAATAGTGAATATATTGAGGAACTCATCTCACGCCACGTGAGTGGTCGCTTGAAGGTAGCTCCGGAACATACATCAGACCGTGTGCTCAACTGCATGCGAAAGCCTTCCTTCAGTTTATTCTATGACTTCAAAAAGATATTTGACAGAGTAAACCGAGCCTACGGACTTAAGCAGCAACTTATTCCGTATTTTATCTCATCGCATCCGGCGTGTAGGGAAACAGATATGGCGGAACTTGCATGCATTACCAAGGATCTTGATTTCCATTTAGAGCAGGTGCAAGATTTCACTCCAACACCGATGACTGTTTCTACTGAGATATACTATACCGGTATACATCCTTATACCGGTGAAAAGGTTTTTACTCCAAAAACAGAAAAGGAGAAACTTGCTCAGCGTAGATTTTTCTTCTGGTATAAGCCGGATATGAAGCAAGAGATAAGAAGCGAACTGATGCGTCTCCATCGTCCGGATCTTATAGAGCGCCTTTATCCCGGTGGGATTGCTGATTCGTACAAAGGTGGATTTCGAGGTAAAGAATCTCGGAATACTTCAAAAAAGACAACATTTACTAACAAAAATAAATTCAGAAAATGAACAAAACCACAATCGCAATGAGTGCAATGCTACTGCCTCTGTGTCTGGCAACCTCCTGTAAGGAGACTTCTGAAGAAAGTGTCATCGAGAAGCCTGAGATTACTATCACTGATGGCATGATGACTCCAGAAGTACTTGAGGCATTTGGTCAGGTCAACGCGGCAACCCCGTCGCCCGATGGGAAGACTATCGCTTTCACAGTGAAGTTTGAGGATGTGAAGCAAAATAAGGGGAATGCTGAAATTTATCTCGTGAACTCTGATGGTGGAGATGTGAAGCGTCTTACCCATACTGCAGGATCGGAGGGTAATCTCCAATGGATTGATGGCGGTGAGCGTCTGGCTTATCTTGCCAAAGACAAAAACACCGATGCAGTGCAGATTTTCTCCATGAAGCCTGACGGATCGGATGTAGTTTGTCATTCTGCAGTGAAGGGAGGAGTAGACTGCTTTATGTTCTCTCCTGATTCGAAAAAAGTGGTTTATTCCACACAGATCAAGGATTTCAATCAGAAGGATTCTACTCTCTTTGAGGGTCTTGATAAGACAAGCGGAAGACTGGTAGATGACTTGATGTATAAACATTGGGATGAATGGGTAGAGGCTATTCCTCATCCCTTTGTGGCTGAGTTTAACGGAGACAAGATAAACGGAGACAAGGACATAATGGCAGGAGAGCCTTTCGAGTGCCCGATGAAGCCATTTGGCGGTGCAGAGTCTTTCGCATGGAGTCCTGATAGCAAATCGCTTGTATATGTAAGTCGCAAACTCAAAGGACAGGAATACGCATATTCAACCGATAGCGACCTATTTCTCTACAATACAGAGAGAGGGGAGACAGAGTGCCTGACTCCAGGAGAGGAATGGCCCGGCTATGACACCGATCCGATGTTCTCGCCAGATGGCTCAACACTTGCATTCCTCTCAATGAAGACTGCTAAATATGAGAGTGACAAGAAACGTCTGATGCTTCTGGATATGAATACACGAGAGGTTCGCGACCTTACTGACGGTTGGGATCGCTGGCCGGAAGGAATGGCTTGGGCTTCGGATGGCAAGACAATCTTCTTCAACGCATATTCCGATGGTGTGATGCCTATATTCAAGGTTGGAGTGGCAGATGCGAAAATAGAGCAGGTTGCCGGTGGACAATATGACTATGTCGGTGTTAAGCCACTTGGAGATACCGGCAAGGTGGTATGTATGCGCCATTCGATGATGGAGCCAAACGATGTGTATGTTGCTGACGCAAGTGAAGTGAAACAGTTGACTGAGATAAATAAGGACATCCTTTCGCAGTTGTCGGAGATAAAGGTAGAAAAACACATGGTGCCTACTACCGATGGCAAGGAAATGACCTGTTGGGTTGTGCTTCCGCCAAATTTTGATCCGGAAAAGAAATATCCGGCTATTCTTTATTGTCAGGGCGGTCCGCAGCAAGCTGTAAGCCAGTTCTGGAGCAACCGCTGGAATTTTCGCATTATGGCGGCACATGGATATGTGATCATAGCTCCTAACCGTCGAGGCCTTCCTGGATTTGGAGAGGAATGGAACCGTCAGATTTCAGGAGACTATGGTGGTCAGAACATGCGCGATTATTTCGCGGCTACCGACTATATAGCTGCTCAGCCTTATGTAGATGAGAAAAAAATTGGTGCAATAGGTGCAAGCTATGGAGGTTTCTCTGTTTACTGGCTTGCAGGTCATCATGAGGGACGCTTTGCAGCTCTTGTGGCTCATGCAGGCATCTTCAACATGGAAGCACAGTATCTAGAAACAGAGGAAATGTGGTTTGCTGATTTCGATATGGGTGGTGCACCTTGGGACGAATCGAATGCAGTTGCGAAACGCACGTTTGCTACATCACCACATAAGTTTGTCAACAACTGGACAGCACCTATTCTTGTGACAATAGGCGAACTTGACTATCGTATCCTCGCATCGCAAGGCATGATGGCATTCAACGCTGCCAAGATGCATGGTCTCGAAGCAGAGATGCTCGTTTTCCCTGATGAGAACCACTGGATATTGAAGCCACAAAACGCTATTCTTTGGCAACGCACCTTCTTCCGCTTCCTCGATCGCTACCTCAAGTGAAGTTGATTTTTGAGGATGAATGATGTGAACTTCGAAAGAAGAATTGATTAATGAATATAAATATTTAGAAAGAGGCTGTCTAACAACCAAAGTTAGTCAGTCTCTATTTTTATACACAAAATCTGAATATTTAGGCTGCCTTATCCACAACTGATATAAGCTTTGTTTTCAGTTGTTTATTTTGTTCGATTAAAGAAATTGTTTGATTCTGTATTGGAGATAGACACAGCTTCGCTTGAAGAACGGCTTGAACCCTCATTCTGGGAAACAGTCATGATATGAAAGACTTCGGTTCTATTTTGTATTGTTTGTGAAAACTAGTTAGTTTTTTCCTCTTCTCATTTAGCTTATAGTTGTTTCGCATTTGCGATACATTTTGACATAATTCCATGAAAATCCACAAAACTTGGCAGCCAAAAGTATGTAAATAGCATAAAAACCACCTAATAGTCATTGCTTAATTAATGATTATTAGGTGATTAATCTTTGTGGAGCATACGAGACTCGAACTCGTCACCTCTTGACTGCCAGTCAAACGCTCTAGCCAGATGAGCTAATGCCCCATCAACATTGGAACATCGCAAAATTACATAAAAATTTCGATTATGCAAAGTTTTTTACAAAGTAAATTTATCTGACAGCATATTTTTCTTCAACTGTAGAGTCCAACAGCAAATGCAAAATTAACGAAAAAAAGCAAAAAATCGCTTTT
>CAYZPH010000002.1:0-179906 GCA_964480495.1 uncultured Sangeribacter sp. | reverse complement strand
TTTTATTCTACCAAATTTTTGTTCAAAAAAACTACATTTTTTGCATTTATTGGCCTTTTACCGCTTTTACTTTAGAGTTTTTGAGGTCTTGACAACGTGATATTACACAAATTACAGTCCAACCTATAATTATAGATCGAAGCGAAGAGGGTATCAAGATATAGGGCTAATTCACCCTATTCTATTTACTCTGCCTCATCACAATCGGCACATCTGTAAGGAACTAAATCATGAGAAAAATCTTTTATGGTCTAATTATTCTTTAATCTCCCAATGTCCACCTTTACTTGCACCCTTCCATACTACAGATATGTGTTTATTTAGATTCTTTATATCTCTTGCAATGGTTGATTCAGATAGTGTGAATACTCTTGCTATTTCCTCTTTTGTTATTTGAGGCTTTCCTTTTATTATCTTCAATATATTATATTGTCTTTCAGTCAAATTGCCCCTTAATGATTTTTGGGGTTCATTTTGGGGTTCATTTTGGGGTTCATTTTGGGATTCATCCGAAGTAATATATGATGCCCTTTTGAAGATAATATGTATGAAACCTCCCCTGTCTTCGTATGTTGGTTCTGGCACGCCTTGTTGTTTACAAGCTTCAATGATACGTGAAACACCTGATCCCCATTTCTCAAGATAGGTGGACAGATATAGTACATTCGCAATTAATGGATTGCGTGGATGAGAATCATGTGGTTGCTTAATAGTCTCAGCAGTAAGATGTGGAGGGAAGCCACCTGGATTTTCTATCTCTACACGATCATCATATATGGCGATGCCTACCGATGGTCCAACGTCATCATATGCTCGATGGCAAAGACTATTAGTAAGAGCCTCTCTTAATGCTATATAAGGAATCTCCAACTCTTCTTCTCTATGTGTTCCTGTAATCTTACCACTCAAATTCAGATGCTTAAAGAAGAAAGCCATACCAGCATCGAATAGCTTGAAAAAGTTACCCTTAAGTGATTGGTTGTCTCCAAATTCATTCTTTCCATTACCTTTAAAACGAGCCATACGCAATTCCAATTGAGTGTACCAACCAGTTTCTTTGGCAAACAAAGCTACAGCAGCATTGTTGGGTTTGCATTGGTTAAGTAGCTGGAATTTAGACAATATATTCTCTGTCGTTTCATTCAAAGCAGAACTGCTCAATCGGCCTCCTTTAACACCACTCCGTACGGCACCGGCTATAAGGGTTTCGTCCAAATCCTCAATATTTATGCCATCCGCTTGTTGTCTTTCCCATGCATACAAATGTGGTTTGCTCTCACGGATTCTCGCCTCAAACATTTCTCTTGGCATTACCTTGGTGATACTTTCCAATCTATAATATGGACGATTGTCGTATGTGTATGGTTCGGTACCTCTTGGCCACGCATTGAGGTGGAGAGCTATCACATAAAAGTCTGCTTTGTCTGGCACTGGCACATAGATTGGCTTCAAATCAATAGCAGGATACAATTTGGCTATTTCTTGACCAATCTCTTTCTTTGTATTGTCTGTTACTTGTTGACCAACTATCTTTAATGAGGTTGGAGTGATTCCAAAAATCACCCAACCTCCATCGGTATTAAGGAATGCACATGCACTCTTCATACCGTCCTTCAACTCACCAGTACTCTTTTTGAGTTCGAGAACACGATTTTCGTCATCTAAAATCAAGTTCTGTATATCTTTAATTGTTATATCCATATGCATCATAGCTCTTCGAATTTTGATTCATTCTCCTCAAAATAAGTCATTGAACCAATATTAAACTCAAAAACAATCACTATTCATAATTATGAAATTTTATCTGTTCAATATAGTTTAATACCACTTCTTTATATTGATTTAACTCTCTTATCTCATCTTCAGATAAAGATGTAGAAGAAACAATATCAGCCGAACGTATCTTTAATATTTAACACATAGCAAAAATAAGCATAAATATTATTACACACAAAAATTTCTGTAAAAATACAGATGACTTCATTTTATCTGTTCTTTTACAGATAATCTGTATTGTATTTATCTTCTTTATGGCATATACACATGATGAATGTGCTAAATAAGAATATACCTGGCATTAAAATCATCCTATTCATATATTGCAGATCAGTAAAAGAATCAAAAATCAGCTACATGCGCAACTATTCTGAAAAGACTTTACAAGTTTTTGAACAATTGTTTAATTCGCACAATCTTGTTCAATAACATTGAACACTTGTGAATAACAAACAATTTTATTCTACCAAATTTTTGTTCAAAAAAACTACATTTTTTGCATTTATTGGCCTTTTACCGCTTTTACTTTAGAGTTTTTGAGGCAGATTGTGTTATTATTATAGAAGGATGGTTGGGATTTGGGGATTATTACTGACCTTAAAAGATACCTTTATGGAGATTTATAATCTGAATTGCCGAGAATATATCGAAGTAGATGGTGGTAGCACTCCTCTGTCGCTACTGCAAGAGGGTAAGGTGAAACTTGACTTCACCCCTATCTGTTGCCGAATCAACAATAAAACGGAAGACTTGCGGTTTCCTCTCTACGGTCCGAAGCAAGTGGAATATCTGCCAGACTCATGCGAAAGCGGTCGTCGCGTCTACGTGCGCGCTCTATGCTTCATGCTCTATAAGGCTGCCTCTGAAATGTTTCCCGGTTGCCAGTTGCGAATTGAACATAGCATCTTCAGAGGATACTTCTGCCGGCTACGAGGCTTGAAGGAGGGTACTCCAATCTCTCTGACGGAGCAACAGGTGAAAGAACTTGAAGAGAAAATGCATCGGCTTGCCGATGCCGACCTTACATTCGAACTGCATGAACGCCTCACAGCCGAGGTGCTCCCTAAATTTAAGGAGCAGGCTCTCGACAGCAAAGCGCTCCTTTTAGAGACCACTTCAACCCTCTACACCACTTACTACACACTCGGTGATCTTGCCGACAGCTACTATGGTGCTCTTCCCCCTTCAACCGGCTACGCCAGCGTGTTTGCTCTGCACCCTTATGCCGACGGATTCATTCTCATGGGGCGAGACCCGGAAATGCCCGAAATGCCTCAGATGCCGGAGAAGCAAGATAAGATGTTTAAGGCTTTCACTGAATACATGCATTTCAACGAAGTGATAAAAGTGCGCAATGTCGGCGAACTTAACATGTCTGTACGCAAGCGTACGGTGAAAGACCTCATCACAGTGGCGGAGGCTATGCACGAGAAGCAGATCGGACGAATTGCTGACGACATTGTGGCTCGCGGTGCCAAAATTGTGATGCTCGCAGGACCATCTTCGTCGGGAAAGACAACTACCACAAAACGTCTTGCAATCCAATTGATGACTTCGCTCATCACACCTAAAATGATCTCGCTCGATGACTACTTCGTAGACCGTGCCGACACGCCTCGCGATGCATCGGGCGACTACGACTACGAAAGCCTTTACGCTCTCGACCTGCCTCGCCTGAACAGCGACTTAAAACGACTCCTTGACGGGGAGACAATCAATCTGCCAACTTATAGCTTTGAACTCGGAAAACGAGTGGAAAAGAACCGACCTCTTCACTTGGAACCAACCGACGTGCTACTAATAGAAGGTATACATGGTCTGAATCCGGAACTTACGCGGTCGATAAGCAATGATTCCATATATAAGGTGTATGTGTCGGCATTAACCACTCTGGCTATCGACGACCACAACTGGATATCGCCCAACGACAATCGCTTGCTACGCCGAATTGTGCGCGACTACCGCTACCGTAGCACATCTGCACTCGACACCATCCGGCGGTGGCCGTCGGTAAGAAGAGGTGAAGAAAAATGGATTTTCCCCTTCCAGGAAAACGCTGATGCCACTTTCAACTCATCTCTCATTTTCGAACTTGGAGTGATGAAAGAGTATGCCGAACCTCTTCTGAGGCAGGTGCCTCACGATGTGGAGCAGTATAGCAATGCTTATCGACTTCTGAGATTTTTAGAGTATTTCGATCCTATACCTTCAGAGCAGATTCCGAGAACATCTTTGCTGCGAGAGTTTTTAGGAGGATCTTCGTTTCATTATTAACAACTTGATTATTAAATATTTGCAACCACAGAAATAAATCATGAAAAGAATATTGTGTGCTTTCTTCTTGACGGCAGGGGTGTTTGGAGCCTCTGCCACAGATGTGAATGTGTTAGACTTTGGTGCTGTCGGCGACGGAAAGACCGATGATGCCGCAGCAATACAACGGGCCATTGACACATGCTCGAAGTCGGGAGGTGGAGAAGTTCTGCTGCCTGCCGGACACGTGTTTATGGCAGGACCGCTACACCTCGCGTCTGACATTGACCTGCATCTGCAGCCCAACGCCACTCTACTGGCAAATCCAGACGAGTCAATATATAAGGAAAGCGCGTTTCGCGCAAACGAGGGGGAAGGAATGATGTGGATCTCCGGTACAGAGTTGAAAAACGTCTCAATCTCCGGAACCGGACGCATCGACGGAAACTCGGTGGCTTTCATGGGCAAGGAACTTGACGATTCTTTCGAACTGAAACCGGTGACTACGTTTGACCCGAGACCTCACGTGCTCACTCTTTTTGGATGCGAAAACGTGCGTATCTCAGACGTAACAATCGGCAACAGCGCATACTGGACCATACACCTCGTGGGATGCCATGACGTGGCAATCTCAGATATTTCTCTACTCAACAACCTTAAGGTGCGCAACGGCGACGGAATCGACATTGACCATTCGCACAAGGTGCGAATCACCAACTGCTACATTGAATCGGGCGATGACTGCATATGCCTGAAAAACAGGAGAGAATTTGAGGAATACGGTCCATGCTACGACATCACAGTGAGCAACTGCATCATGACATCTCGCTCATGTGCTGTCAAGATTGGATCGGAAAACATGGACAAAATTTCGAATGTGACATTCGACAACTGCATAATCCGCGACTCAAACCGTGGCATTGGAATCCAAAACAGAGACGAGGGATCTGTTGAAAATGTGACATTCTCAAACATCATACTCGACTGCCACCTTTTCTCTGAAGTGTGGTGGGGACAATCAGAACCTATCTACATCACTTCCTACCCTCGCGCTGTGGGAAACCACAAAGATGCCGGATGGAGATTCCCGAAGGGTGCAACAAAAGGTGAGTGCGGTCCGGTGCGCGACATTCGCTTCATCAATATCTTCGCCACTTCGGAAAATGGAATTTTCATCGGGTGTGACACCCCCGGAAAAATTTCCGATATCTTGCTCGACAATGTAAGGATAAAGAAAGTAAACGTGACCGACTACCCAAAGGGTCTGTTTGACAGAAGACCTTGCGACGGTGAAGGTTGGGTAAAAAGCACCGATTTCGGTGTCTATAATGAAAACGGAACAGAAATCACAATCAGAGATTGCAATTTCTGAATCTACAATATAAAAAGCCGCTAATTAGCGGCTTTTTATAGAAATATTATTTGGTTCTCCAGAGGTAGAGGCGGTCGGAAGGTCGGATGCGCGCCGGTACGGGCATCGAAAAGCGATCGCCTTTGCGCACCTCCGCTACGGGATCGGTAGTGAGACGTAGCTCCTCAACCTTGAAAATAAGAGCCCCGGTGGTAGGTCCGGTAACAACCACCTCATCGCCGGGATGCAAAGCACCACTCTCCATCTGGAACTCTCCTACTCCAAGACGGTCGAAATAGCGCACTCCCTTTGCTATATATTCCTTGACGCGTGTGCCGCTGCTACCATATTTGCCACTCCATTCGCCGAGACGCTGACCGAGGTAATAGCCATCCCAATAGCCTCGGTTGAAAACCTTGGCAAGGCGCTCCTCCCATCCCTGAAGACGCTCGTCGGTGAACTCTCCGGCGCAGATCGACTCAAGAGCTTCTGAATAGCATTCCACCACTTCGCGCACATATTCAGGACCTCGAGCACGTCCTTCTATCTTGAACACACGCACTCCGGCATCTACCATGCGGTTTAAGAAATGAATGGTTTTCAAATCCTTCGGGCTCATGATATATTGGTTGTCGATCTCCAGTTGGTCGCCAGTTTCTTTATCGGTAACGGTATATGAACGTCGGCATATCTGAGTGCAAGCACCACGGTTGGCAGCAGAATTCATCTGATGAAGCGAGAGGTAGCACTTGCCACTCACTGCCATGCAGAGAGCTCCGTGGCAAAACATCTCAAGACGCACCGGCTGTCCGTTGGGTCCTTTCAATCCTTCTCGCTCAATCGCCTTGTGGATGCCGGAAACCTGGTCAAGGTTCAACTCGCGTGCCAGCACCATCACATCGGCAAACTGAGAGTAAAACCTCACAGCCTCTGTATTGGAGACATTGACCTGAGTGGATATATGAACCTCCTGGCCAATGGATCGAGCATAAAGAATAGCCGCCATGTCTGATGCAATGATTGCCGATACGCGAGCTGCGTGTGCGCGGTCTATTATCTTATGGAGGAGCTCCATATCTCCATCGTAGATCACTGTGTTGACCGTGAGGTATGTCTTCACACCCTTCTCCGAACAGCGATGCACTATCTCATCCATATCGTCGGCTGTGAAGTTTGCGCTCGAGCGCGAACGCATGTTGAGTCCCTCGATGCCGAAATAAACGGCATCTGCGCCGGCCTGAAGAGCTGCGGCAAGCGATTCCCAGCTCCCAACGGGAGCCATTATCTCAAAATCCTTTCTGTTCATTACTTATCATCTGGTTTGCCGGAATCGGCAATATATATTGTCACCACTCCGAATGTGAGCGATTTGAAACAAGGAGCATCGAAACCGGCTCGCTGCATCATCGCTGTCATCGCATCGCGCTGCGGGCAGGCTGCGATCGACTCCGGTAGGTAAGAATAGGCACGAGTGTCGTGCGAAACAAGTTTTCCTATAAACGGAATGACATGACGTGAATACAAGCGGTAGAGGAAGCGAACAGGTGCGAAAGCCGGTTCTGAAAGTTCTACCACGCATATCACGCCTCCGGGACGGAGCACCCTGCGCATCTCGCGATAGCCATCTTCCAATCGCTCGAAATTCCTCACACCGTAAGCTACAGTCACAAGATCGAATGTATTGTCGGCATAAGGAAGAGCAAGACTGTCTCCTTCAACAAACGCCATCTTCGCCTGCGTATCGGCATCCAACTTCTCCAGCCGCGCACGCGCAATAGCCAGCATGCCCGCCGACAAGTCAAGACCTGAAATGCGAGCAGAAGGAAGAAGTTCGTGGAGGCGAAACGATACATCACCTGTGCCACACGCCACATCGAGCACACTGCCGGGAGTCTCTTTGCCCAAGCGCTGCAGAGCCATGCGAAGCGCGCGGTCGCGCCACACCCGGTGCAGACCACCGGTCATCGCCGTGTTCATGAAATCGTATGCCGGGGCAATGGAGTCGAACATCTCCCCCACCTGTTTCCCCTTGGCATCGGAATCGTTGTATGGCTTAATCTCTTCCGGCGTTTCCATCACTCTATTTCCTTCACAAAGCTGCGACGCCGCTTGTGCATACGGTTAGGGAAGGCATCCCACTGATTCTGTACCTTCGAATTGCTCTCAAGCTCGGGATTTGACTCGGCACACTTGAAGCCGTGAGCAATGTAAGCCGGTATAAGATCCTGAAATAAAAGTGCGTTCACACCCTTACCCTGATATTCCGGTTTGATTGCTACAAGCAGAAGGTCTACACGATCATTCTTTCCCTTCAGACCCTTAAGCAGGTGATACCAGCCAAATGGGAAGAGTTTGCCACGCGACTTTTGAAGACCGCGACTCATCGATGGCATCGATATGCCGACACCTACCAAACTGTCGTCCTTATCTACGATAAGCGTCACGAGGCTGAGGTCGATCAAGCCAAGATATATATTGATGTAATGGGTAATCTGGCGGTCAGTGAGGGGCGAATACTGATAAAGCTCCTCATACGCCTCATTTATAAGATTGAAGATAGCTCTTCCGTAATTCTTCTTTACCTTCTTCTTGCTTGTTAACTTCAAAACTCGAAGACCAAATTTCTTCTTAACTATCTCCGCTATGCGGTTGTGCTTCTCCGGAATGCCGTCAGGAATATCTACGAGATACTCTACCCAATCGGTATCCTTCTCATAGCCAAGCGCGTGCATATGCTCAGGATAGTAAGAATAATTGTAGATTGTAGCCATCGTGCCGAGCTGATCAAAACCCTCAACGAGCATTCCTTCGTGGTCCATATCGGTAAAGCCAAGCGGACCTATAACACGCGTCATTCCTCTTTCCTTTCCCCACTTCTCTACGGCATCGAGCAAACTTCTTGACACCTCTATCTCATCGGGAAAATCGATGAAGCCGAAGCGAACGTCTTTAGCGTTGGTCTTCTCATTGACCTGACGGTTGATGATCGCTGCCACGCGCCCCACCGGGACTCCTCCACGGTAAGCCATGAAACAGGCTGCCTCGCAAAAATCGAAAGCCGGATTTTTCTTCGGGTCGAGCGTGTCGACATCGTCAGAAATCAATGGTGGCACATAGTATGGATTGTCCTTATACATGTCCACCTGAAACTGGGTGAACTTTTTAAGAGCAGACCTGGTGAGAGGTATTTCTTTTATTTCAATCATGGATGTCAGGAATTGATTATCTGATATTAAGCCATATTAGCACCCCGAGCATAACTACTATAAAAGTAAGGAGCCAGACCATGACAGAAGTCATATTTCTGTGAATGAGTTCCATCTTCAACTGCTGAACGTTGTTGATGCGACTATCGGGATCCATGGCCTTTCGCGCCACGCTCCGAAGCCGAGGAAGCTGCTCAGGAAGATTGTCGAGAACCTCATTCATGAGTTTGCCATAGTCCATGATATCCTGCTTTGTATCTTGGGGGGCAAGACGATCTTGGTGGTCGTATCCTACATTTATCAGCTTAAGGTTTTCGTTATACTCAGTAAAAATTATATTATCTGGTGTAATCGGCAAGTGCATCACATGATTTTCCTGTATATACTCCAACGCATCAGGCAACTGGGTCTCGAGACGCTGGAGAATCTTGGGAGTAAGACGTTTCTCGTCGATAAGGCGGCGGAGAGAATAGCCATAAACATCATCGGTAACGATGCTCATGCCGATTCCCGGCACATTCTCAAAATCGTTGACCATCACAATATTGGCATGCGCGAGGTTATATCTCGTGTCAAACTCCTTCTCTATAATAGCCTGATATTTGGGGTCGTCTCGATATTGCTTCTTCAGAGCTTTCAGCATAATCCATTTGCCGTGTTTGCGCACGGTGTAAACATCATAAAGCTCTTCCTCCCATTCGGGCAGGAGCGTGAGATCCGACCAACGGCCAGACGGGTCGTTGATCGGAATCTTTTTCTCTTCCTTGCTGATATACACTTTTATGGCAATTTAGTTTATTATATCGAAGCCGGTATATTTGCGAAGACATTCCGGAACTATGATGCCTTCCGGAGTCTGGAAATTCTCAAGAATAGCAGCCACTATTCTCGGCAAAGCGAGGGCACTTCCGTTGAGAGTGTGGCAGAGGTGAATCTTCTTGTCGGCACCACGATAACGGCACTTCAATCGGTTGGCCTGATATGTCTCGAAATTGGAAACCGAGCTCACCTCAAGCCAGCGTTTCTGAGCCGCGCTGAAAACCTCGAAATCGAAAGTGATGGCAGATGTAAAGCTCATGTCGCCACCGCAAAGTCTCAGAATATGCCAGGGGAGGCCAAGTTTCTCAAGCAGCCCCTGCACGTGGTCTTTCATCTCCTCGAGAGCTGCATATGAATCTTCCGGACGCTCTATACGGACAATCTCCACCTTGTCAAACTGGTGAAGACGGTTAAGACCGCGCACATCCTTGCCGTAGCTTCCGGCCTCGCGACGCCAGCATGGAGAATAAGCGCAATTCTTCTTCGGAAGTTCTGCCTCCGGAATGATAACATCTCGATATATGTTGGTGACAGGCACCTCTGCAGTCGGGATAAGGTAAAGATTGTCGAGATTCGCATAGTACATCTGTCCCTCTTTGTCGGGCAGCTGACCTGTGCCATAGCCCGAAGCCTCATTTACCACGAAAGGCGGCTCCACTTCCACATAACCGGCAGCCCATGCCTCATCGAGGAAGAACTGCTGCAACGCACGCTGCAGGCGTGCTCCCTTACCTATGTAGAAGGGGAATCCTGCTCCGGTCACTTTTACTCCCATCTCAAAATCGATGATGTTGTATTTGCGAGCAAGTTCCCAGTGAGGAAGTGCATCTTCGGGTAGTTCCGGGATCTCGCCTCCGGTCTTTTCCACCACATTGTCTTCGGCTGTACGACCTTCGGGCACACCCTCATAAGGAAGGTTAGGCACTGTGAGAAGAAGCTCGGTCATCTTGTGCTCGCAATCTGCAAGACGGTCTTGAAGACCGGCTGTCTCTCCCTTGATGCGCGCCACCTCTGCCTTTGCTGCCTCAGCTTCATCTTTCTTCCCTTCTTTCATCAGGGAGCCGATAGACTTCGACAACTGGTTGAGACGTGCGGAATCAGCCTCTGTCTTCTGCTGGAGAGCTCGACGCTCTGCATCTATTTCAAGAACCTCTGTTATCACGGCCCTACCGTCAAAACCTTTTACGGCAAGCCTGCTGATCACAAACTCCGGATCAGCCTTTATCACGCTAAGCTGTAACATCTAATTCTATATTCAAAAGTCTAAATTCTATATTTACTGCAAGAGCTGCTTCACCACGGTCTGAATTGAACGGCCATCGGCTTGCCCCGCGAGGCGCTTGGTAGCTACACCCATCACCTTTCCCATCTCCTTGGCAGAAGTTGCGCCAATCTCAGCTATGATGGCACGCAGTTCCTTCTCAAGATCTTCTGCAGAAAGCTGCTTCGGAAGATAATCCTCGAGCACGGCTGCCTCTGCCAACTCATTTTCCGCAAGTTCAATACGATTGTTTTCCTGATAAATGCGAGCACTTTCCTTGCGCTGCTTCACCATCTTCATGAGTATTTTCACTGCTTGATCGTCTGAGAGCTCACCGTTGGCTCCGGGCGCGGTCTTAGCTTCAAGAAACTCCTTCTTTGCTCCGCGAAGTGCCTCAAGGCGCACCTTCTCGCGGGCTTTCATTGCGGCCTGGATATCGGCCGACACTGTATCAAAAAGCGACATTTCAGTAAATTTGTTTATGCATTGCGAAAAAAATCCGCCTGCGCTTATTCTTATTCAAATTGCAAAAATAACTGATTTTCGCGTGTTTTCCTAATTTCCGGGACTTAAATTTGCAATAATCCCATATTTAAGTTAAATTTGCATTGTTTTATGAGGCTTACTATGCGTATTGTCAGCGCATAGTGACAACATATCGACCTTTAAAAAAATCAAAAGCTAAGATAATGTTCAGGATAGTAAGCAAACGCAACCTGTCTGCCAACATCACAGAGATGAAAGTTCTTGCCCCAAGAGTGGCGGAGTCTGCTCTTCCGGGACAGTTCGTGATAGTGCGCACAGACGAATACGGAGAGCGTATACCGCTCACGATATGCGACTACGACCGCGAAGCCGGAACTGTCACTATCGTGACGCAGAGTATTGGTATATCAACCTGCAAGATTAACTCCATGGAAGAGGGTGACTCCTTCGAAGACTTCGCCGGACCTCTCGGAAAACCGTCTGACCTCACAGAACTTACCGACAACGAGCTGCAAGGTCTACGGATTCTGTTTGTGGCAGGTGGTGTCGGAACCGCTCCTGTATATCCCCAAGCCAAATGGCTGAAAGAACACGGAGTGACCGCCGACGTTGTAATTGGCGCGAAGACGGCAGACCTCTTCACATACGTCGACGAAATGAAGGAGGTTGCAAATGTGCACCTATGCACCGACGACGGAAGCGCGGGATTCCACGGCATGGTGCCTGCTCTGATGGACGACTTAATCGACCGACAGGGTAAGCATTTCGACCGTTGCGTTATCATCGGACCTATGATTATGATGAAATTCGCCACTCTATGCGCCAAGAGCCACAACCTGCCGGCTATGGTAAGCCTTAACGCGCTGATGGTAGACGGCACCGGAATGTGTGGAGCCTGCCGAGTGACAGTGGGAGGTGAAACCCGCTTCACTTGTGTCGACGGACCGGAATTTGACGCTTGGCTCGTAGACTTCGATGAGGCTATGCGTAGGCAAAACCTTTTCAAAGGAAATCCGAAGACTAATCCTGAAACCCATAAATGCAATTGCCATGGCTGAGAGAATACCAAGAGTCCCGGTGAGAGAACAGGATCCAACCGAGCGTGCCACCAACTTCAAGGAGGTATGCTTCGGCTACGACCGCGAAGAGGCTGTGAAAGAGGCATCGCGATGTCTCAACTGCAAGAACCCAAGATGTGTAAATGCTTGTCCGGTGCACATCAGCATCCCGGATTTCATCCATCACCTCGCAGAGGGTGACGAGGCAAATGCCGCTGCCGTTATATCGAAAGACTCCTCGCTACCATCGGTGTGCGGACGTGTCTGCCCGCAGGAAACGCAATGCGAGGGAAGTTGCGTCTTAGGCATCAAGGGTGAGCCGGTGGCTATCGGCAAACTCGAAAGATACGTTGGCGATTGGAAGATAGAACACGCCTCAAGCGAAATGGCAGATATTGCAAGAAACGGTAAGAAAGTAGCAGTGATCGGCTCAGGACCTGCCGGACTGGCTTGTGCCAGCGACCTTGCAAAATGGGGCTACGAAGTAAAGGTGTTTGAAGCTCTCCACAAACTCGGAGGAGTACTCGTGTATGGCATTCCGGAATTCCGCCTGCCAAAGAGCAAAATTGTGGAAAAAGAAATCGAATCGCTGAAGCAACTCGGCGTGGAGTTCGAGACCGACGTGATTGTCGGACGCACCACTACGGTAGACCGCCTGCTCAATGAAGAGGGCTACAACGCAGTATTCGTTGGCACCGGAGCCGGACTTCCACGGTTTATGGGCATCGAAGGCGAGAACCTCAACGGAGTCTTCTCTGCCAATGAATACCTCACTCGCGCCAACCTGATGCATGGCTACGACAGCTGTTACGACACTCCTGTGTTTGAAGCGAAAAAAGTAGTTGTGGTAGGTGGTGGCAATGTGGCAATGGACGCAGTGCGCACAGCAAAACGCCTCGGCGCAGAGGCTGTAATCGTATACCGCCGCTCTGAGGCGGAGCTTCCTGCCCGCAAAGAGGAAGTGCACCATGCAAAAGAGGAAGGCATCGAATTTAAGATGCTCACCAACCCAGTGCGCGTGATCGGAGACGAAAACGGATGGGTACGCGGCATTGAATGCGTGGAAATGACACTCGGCGAACCTGACGAGAGTGGTCGCCGGTCGCCAATAGTGAAAGATGGAAGCGAGTTTATAATCGACTGCGACGCGGTGATCATGGCGCTCGGCACCAGCCCGAACCCTCTGATCAAGTCTACCACCAAAGGTCTTGACACCACTCGACGCGGTTGCCTCGTGGCAGACGACGAGGGTCGCACCACTCGCCCAGGAGTCTTCGCCGGCGGTGATGCCGTGACCGGAGCTGCCACCGTGATTCTCGCAATGGGAGCCGGAAGAAAGGCGGCTCGCGCTATTCACGAATATCTGAAGTAAATCGGTTAATAACTCGGCAGATGCTCGATTGTCAGCGTCTGCCTTAATTCTATATTTTATTGAATGTCACTTAAATGCGGAATAGTCGGACTTCCCAATGTGGGAAAGTCGACACTTTTCAATTGTCTTAGTAATGCAAAGGCGCAGAGCGCAAATTTCCCGTTCTGCACCATAGAACCCAATGTGGGTGTAATCACCGTGCCCGATGAGAGACTCAACAAACTGGTGGAGATGTGCAACCCGAAAAGCACTGTACCAGCCACTGTAGAAATCGTGGATATCGCCGGACTCGTGAAAGGTGCTTCTAAGGGTGAAGGTCTCGGCAATAAATTTCTTGCCAACATTCGCGAGACTGATGCCATACTTCACGTGCTTCGTTGCTTCGACGATGACAACATTACCCATGTCGACACAACTGTAGATCCGGTGCGCGACAAGGAAATTATAGACTATGAACTCCAAATCAAGGATCTTGAAACTGTAGATTCTCGTCTTGTAAAAACAAAGAAAGCGGCAGCGGCAGGCGACAAGAATGCAAAAGTGCAAGTAACTGTGCTCGAAGCATATAAGGAGGCTCTCGAAGCCGGCAAACCTGCTCGTAGCGTGCAATTTGAAACGAAAGACGAGCAACTCTTCGCCCGCGATCTTTTCCTGCTCACCAACAAGCCGGTGATGTATGTGTGTAATGTAGACGATGCTTCGGCTGCCACAGGCAACGCCTATGTGGAAGCTGTGAGAGAAGCTGTGAAGAGCGAAAATGCACAAATCCTTGTGGTGGCTGCAAAGACTGAAAGTGAAATCGCAGAACTTGACACTTACGAAGATCGTCAGGAATTTCTCGAAAGCATCGGGCTCTCTGAATCAGGAGTATCTCGCCTCATACGTGCCGCCTATGCGCTACTCGACCTCCAGACCTACTTCACTGCAGGTCCCGATGAAGTGCGTGCGTGGACATTCCTTCGCGGCACTAAGGCTCCGCAAGCTGCTGGAATCATCCATACAGATTTCGAAAAAGGCTTTATCCGTGCCGAAGTAATCAAATACGACGACTATGTGACTCTTGGCAGCGAAACGGCTGTAAAAGAAGCCGGCAAAATGGCTGTGGAAGGAAAAGAATACGTGGTGTGCGATGGCGACATCATGCACTTCCGTTTCAACGTCTGACAAAACACCTTAAGGCAAGGACTCCTGCCTTAAGTCCGAATTCATAAGGAGGGTGTATCAAAACTTTAATTTTGATGCACCCTCCTTATGCAATAGTAAATATTATTCAATTGATAATGACCCGAATTGAGCATGTAATAGATCTTCAGATCCGGAACATTCTGCGCTTAAATCAACGCCACCACAATAAAAGAAAGACTACAATTATTCTTTATTTATTTAATCATTTACATAATGAGGCGGGTCTTCAGCCATAACAGCCTCGTCAAACATAAATATTAATTATCAGATCGTGGCAAGTCTCTCTACTTTGAAAGCGTCTCTGGCGCACCTAAAAACGAATTCTTCATACCTCCGGTATTAATAAGTATTTTCTGGAATACAAGTCCGGGGGTCAATGGCCTGATACGCAAAGTATGTTTCCCCTCTTTATCAATCTTATGCCTTGAACTCGTTGCAATCATATGGTCTGATTGAATCTTGCCGAGGCTACCATCATAATCACCATTAATATTTACAATCTGCTCCTCTTCATCATCAAATGAAACTGCATAAGAAAGACCGCTAACATTGTAATTAAGCGTAGGCGCAAAGCGAATTATAACCTTTAGGACCCCCGGTGTTTTTATCTCAATATCGTATTCCAATTTCATGCCATCGGTCGATGCAGTACATGGCATTGTAGTCAGACCAGACAACGTGCGACCGAGTTCCGGAATAATAGTCCAATGAGCTATATCAGAATCAACGCTGCGAGTAAAATGTTCCGCCTCCATTGATATACAACCATCTATTTCGGTAAAACTGTATGTTTTTGTGTAATCGGCATTTACACGTTTCACTTCCGGACATTTTGATGTTTTTGGATTGTTCCATGACGTATATCCGATATGAATTTGATCCATCATGTGATTCCATTTGCCTCCATTTATGGAATGATAGTAATCAGTAAGTTCCGCATCGCGACGAAAACAACGTTCAGTCTCATCTGCCCAACGATTGGCTTCAGGATCGTTGTTTTGAGACAGCCGAATATTCATCGAATGAGCATAATACATTTCGTATAGATTAGAGCAAGCCAGCACAGGATATGCTATGAGCTGATCGTATGCAGCTTTATATTTCGAAGGCATTGTAAAAGCAAGGTTAAGTGCATCAGTGGCAAGTTGCTTATACTGATCCCTGACTTGACGCCATTCATTGTAATTGTGAGTGAATGTTTTGGCATTAAGACTTTCAGGGGTTACCCATCGGTTGTATTTTGCATATGTACGAAGTATCCTTGCAGCCTCTTCTGCATATTTTTTACCGAATATGGATTTGCAAAAATCTATTGAATGATTCGTAAGATTGGATGCATTGAAACGTTCGGGATTCCATGCCATGTCAAGAAAGAACGTAATGGGGTATTCCATCGGTTTGAGGTCTCCGACATTCACAATCCAAATCTTATTGACACCATGTGAGTATGTAAGGTTCAGCTGTTCCCAGACTCGTGGTATCGGGCTGATATTTATCCATTTTGAATTGCGTGGAGCACCTACATAATCAAAGTGGTAATACATTCCATAGCCACCTTTACGAGGTTTTGCATCAAGGGGAGGAAGACGACGAATATTACCCCAATTGTCATCACAAAGCAGCAGCGTCACGTCTTCAGGGACTTTCATCCCTTTATCGTAATAATCCTGCACCTCTTTGTAAAGAGCCCACACCTGAGGGGTTTCAGATGCATCTTTGCCAGTTACTTTTTTGATGATTTTTCGCTGAGTTCCAACAATATCTTCCATAAGAGAAATGTTGAAATCACCATCCATAGCTACATCACCATCTCCTCTCATACCTATCGTGACAATAGTTTCGTAGTCTTTAGCACGCTCTATGCCGAAGCGCCAAAAATCGGAGAGTCCTTCCTTATTCTTAACAAAATTCCATTCCCCAACACCTCTTCTCTTCCAATCCTGCTGGGCAAGATTCATAGGTTCATGATGAGATGTGCCCATTACAATACCCATACGGTCTGCCAATTCTCCGTTTGACTTATCATCATCGTAGAACGCATTGTTCCACATTGCAGGCCACATAAAATTTCCTTTCAGTCGCAAAACAAGTTCGAAAACACGGGAATAGAAAGATGAATTATAGCCTCCGAATTTTTCTTGTGCCCAATTGGTCAGAGATGGAGCTTCATCGTTGAGAAATATTCCACGATACTCAACCTTTGGTTCGCCATCGGTAAAAATGCCCGGGGCAATAGAAACACAATCATGGTGTTCTACCGGAACATCCATCCACCAATACCATGGAGAGACTCCCATCTGTCGACCTAATTCATATATCCCGTACACTGCACCTCGGCGGTCACTTGCAGCTATTACAAGTGACTTTTCTACACCGGGCATCGGATCATCAACAACGGTCAGTATATATTTCTCTCTCTTACCTTCAAGTTCATTACGTGAAATTTTCCCGGATTTTAATAAGGGGCGTATAAGAGACGATTCGAGAGTTCCTACTAAAATGCAATTGCGCTCCGCAACATTGACAATTTTGGCGCTGTCTCCACACACACGGTAAAAATCTCCGGCAAGATTATTGACTGCAATTCTAACCGCTTCGTTTTCGTGCATGTCTATTGCAATGGCAAGAGGCTTGCCATTCTGAACAATCGTCAATCCTTCCGCATCCGGCTCAAACCTGACAAATTTTTCAGCGGCATTTGATTGTAGATTCATAAGAGAAACTAAAACTGCTACAATTGCTTTTGTAAATTTTTTCATGATTGATAGTTTTAAGTATAATACAAAATTATAAAATACTTCGCACTTATATTATTTCTGATGTCGGAGAGTCGTTGATTATTGTAGTGGGCCTTATTGGAAATATGTCAACATGGTTTGAATTTGTCTCATGCATAAGTTTTACACCAAAAATGTAGAAGCTTTTAATGTTTTTGTTTTTGTGCACTCTCTGAATTTGAGTAATTTTGCATATCACATAATCTGCTGAAAATCTACTTTTAAACATCATGAATAAAAGTCACGTTATCAAACTCATCTTGTTTCTTCTTTTCTGTTCTGGATTTGCTATTGATGCGACATCTGCAAACGACTATCTTTATCGTACCGACAAGATGTCGTCAAATCTATTCGTTGATATCGAACAGGATTCTGTCGGATATATTTGGGTGGCTACAGAATACGGACTTAATAAATTTGACGGAACCAGATTTCAATCTTTTTTTGCAGATGGTAAAGATGGAAGTCTGATGAGTAATAACATTAAGCGTCTTGCGGTAGACGGGAATGGAACTTTGTTTGTGGCTACTGACTTCGGTCTGCAAAAATATAATCCAATTGCAATGAGTTTCGTTGAAGTGTTTGATAATGCCGGAAATTCAATATATGTTGCAGATATGGTAGTTAATGGAAATACACTTGTTGCATTAACCACCTCCGACAGAGTTCTTCAATACGACACGACTTCGGAAAGAATGATTGAAAAAGAAAAAATTACTGCAAGGCTTCCTAAAGGAGTTGGTGGACTGCGGATTCATATAGACAATATGCACAACTATTGGATCGGCACTTCGAAAAATGGCATTTTTCGAATAAACCGGACAGGAACGACTGTTAAGCATTACACGGATCAAGATCTCGATAAAACAATCGTAAGCGGTATAGTATCTACAAAAGAGGGAACTGTCTATGTTGCGACTTCGGTCGGAGTCTGGCGTCATGATAAGAAGAATGACAGATTGACAGCAATACCGATGATTCCGAATTATCCGAGCATCAGAGACATAATTGTATCTCATGATGAAATACCCATAGTCGGCACTTATGGACGAGGACTCTATTATGTAGATGTTGAGAAAAATGAGTGCAAACCGGTCTTGATAAAAACAAAATCTTCTATTTCGATAGAAACAACCAATGTGACGGCGGTTCATCTGGATAATGACAGCAATTTGTGGATCGGTTGTTTTAATGACGGACTATTACTCATTCCTCATAATTCCTCATGCTTTGAGTCTGTTAATTTAATGGACTTTCCAGAAAGCAATTCACGAGCTTTGACCATGATTGATGCTGATGAAGAATCCGGCATTTGGGTTGGTCAGGAACGCAACGGATTATTCAAAGTTGATTCTTCAGGTAAAGTATTGGATAAATATATCGATTCTCACACACCTTTAAGCATAGAGCGCGATAATGCAGGTCGACTTCTCGTCGGGCTGTATGATCATGGTGTGGCCATCGTGGATACGGCATCGGGGAAAATCGAGTACGATAAAAGATTCGGTTACAAACGTATCAAAAGCATCATAAGGTGTTCTGACGGAACTATGTATTATGCTGTTTTTAATGTCGGAATGTATAAAAGTTCTTCCGACAACTCTACACTTACACAAATCTCGTCAATAAAGCAAAAATCAATAAATAAGCTATATCTTGATTCAGATTCGCTAATCTGGATCGGACATTATAATGGAGTGGAATGTTATGATCCACGAACCAACAAATCCTTTTCTTTACCGGCAAACAACGAGTTGACAAAAACAATATGCTATGCGATTATCGAACACCATGGATCTATGTATTTCGGCACGTCAAAAGGGCTGTATGTATATGATAAGGAAAAGAAGGAGTATTCCCACTATTCTGTAGCAGACGGATTGTCGAATGAAGTAGTCTGTGGATTAGCGGAAGATGACCATGGGAATATATGGCTAAGCACATTCAAGGGGTTGACGAGGTTTAATCCCGACGATAAGACGGCAACACCGTTTTTTATAGGAGAGCCGGGTGAAAATACAATGTATCTGAGATCTATCTACACGCAAGATTCAAATGGCTCTGTATATTTTGGTAACGGACATTCATATATACGATTTCTTCCGTCTGAAATCAATAAGGAGCAGATGAAAAAAGACTTATTACTGACACGATTTGTGATTCATTGTAATGCAACCGATGAAAGTCTTGAAAGGAATTATTCATCAGATATTTCAGTCGAGAAGGTCAGGAGATTCAAGCTGTCGCACACAGAAGACTCCTTTACCATGTATTTTTCTACCCTTAATTTTGGAGAATCGGAAACAATGCAGTTGCAATACCGCTTCAAAGACTCAGAACAATGGTACTCTACGGAACCCGGAGATATGAAAGTCAACTTCACGAGACTCCCTTCAGGCACATGGAATATGGAATTTCGAGCGGTTAACAATGGCTACATGTCTGAGACATTAAAGCTGATTGTCGAAGTGACCCCACCTTGGTATCTTTCTCGGTTGGCAATAATGATTTATGTAGTTTTCATTGTTTCAACAGGCTTCTGGCTCCTAAGAATGTGGCTTCAACGTCAGCAAGATGCCAACAATGAGGCAAAGTTGCGCTTTTTTATTGATATCGCTCATGAGTTCAGATCTCCGATTACCCTTATGCTGTCTCCTTTGCAGGGTTTGTTAAAAAAAGAAAATGATCCTCAGACGGCTCGTGCGCTGAGAAATATGTACCGCAATGCAAGCCGTTTGATGCAACTGCTAAATCAGATTCTTGATATAAGAAAGATTGATAAGGGACAGATGAAGATAAAGTGTTTGCCAACGGATATAGTCAAATTTACGAAAGAAGTGTGCCTCGTATTCGACTATGAAGCGGAAAAGCGCAGATGCAGGCTTTCATTTGAAAGTACGGTTGAAACAGTTCAGACATGGATTGACAGGAACCATTTTGATAAGATTCTGTATAATCTTTTGTCGAATGCTTTTAAATTTGTTCCCGACAAAGGCTCTATCGATGTCAGCATAGTAGTGGATCCTCTTCCGCGTAATGGATTCCCGGAAGGTTCCGTAAATATATCTGTGACAGATTCCGGTCCGGGCATTGACGAGCAAAAGATAAAACTGATATTTGACAGGTTCTATCAGATATCTCCACGTTCAGAAAACGGGGTGTCTGGCTATGGAATAGGTCTTAATCTGTCAAGACAACTCGTAGAATTGCATCATGGGGTCATTAAAGTAGAGAACCGTAGCGATGGTGTAAGCGGCACCCGGTTTACGATTTCGATTCCCTTGGGAAACAGACATCTTCGTCAAGACCAAATTTCAACAGAGTCTGAATCCGAAGCCACACCTGTTCATACATCGCAACCTGTAATTCTTAGTCCGGATTCAGATAAACTCAAATATGTAGCCAAGAAAACAAATTTCCGTATTTTAATAGTCGATGATGATGCCGAAATTCGCAATTATCTGAAAACCGAATTTCATCCATACTATCATACCAAAGTCTGCAATAACGGTAATGATGCCCTTAAACTTATTATGAAAGAACGTCCTGACCTTGTCATATCAGATATTGTCATGCCGGAGATGGATGGATATGAGTTGCTCCGAAGAATAAAGACATGTTCTGATACAAGTTATATTCCCGTTATATTATTGACATCAAAGACTGATATAAATGAAAAAATTGTGGGCTTACGAAAAGGTGCGGATGCCTATATCGAAAAACCATTCAACATTGATGAACTGATGGCCCGCGTATCAGGGCTTATTGCTAATCGGCGCTTGGTAAAGGGCAACTATTCCGGTGCGCAGGAGCAGAAAGACCGAGTGGAAAAAGTGGTAATGAAGGATGTTGACGATGAGCTCATGAAGTCAATAATGCAGATTCTTAATGCAAATGTTGATAATTCGGAACTCAATGTTGAAATGCTTTCAAAAAAAGTCGGTGTCAGCCGTGCACAGCTTCACAGACGAATGAAAGATATCACGGGGATTGCGTGTGGAGAATTCATCAGAAACTTCCGACTAAAACATGCCGCAGAATTGCTATGCGCCGGAGGCAATGTTTATGTGGCACAAGTCGCATATGCTTGTGGGTTCTCAAATCCTACAAATTTCTCTACAACATTCAAAAAACACTATGGAATGTCGCCGAAAGAATATGCAGAAGCTCACATGAAAGGAAACGACATATTAAAATCAAACCTGTATGAAACACATACACAGGAGGATATATACAAAAACAATAGGTAATAAGATTGACTTACATAAGACTAAGCCAAATCCATACTAATCAATATATCTAAATATCCTAATTTAGAGCATATATATGATATGCTTGACTATGCCTTACTCAGACACACTCTAAGAAACAGTATCCTTTAGAGGAATATATAGAATATTATAACAATATCCCGGTCAAAAGGAAAGAGTCCGGTGCAATACCGAACTCTTTCTATAATAGGATAATGTTTAACCTGTACAACTTTTTTGAGGGAGGACTTCAAGTTACGACACAGCCCATTGTAGCGGGAGCGCCTGCTGTCTAAAACTACTTTTCGCGCATGAAAATCTGGATTGGAGTGCCAGAAAAATTCCACTTGGCGCGTATCTTATTTTCAAGGAAACGCCTGTATGGCTCCTTCACCCACTGCGGCAAGTTGCAGAAGAATACGAATGTAGGGATAATCGAATCTTTCAACATCGTGACATACTTGATTTTCACAAACTTTCCCTTGTTGCTCGGTGGCGGTGTCACGGCAATCTCTTCAAGCATGTAAGTGTTGAGCTGAGATGTCGGAATCACTCGATGGCGGTTCTCATATACCTCTGCCGCTGTCTCCAACACATTGTAGATGCGCTGCTTGGTGAGTGCTGAAGTGAAGATAATCGGGAAATCGGTGAATGGTGCAAATCTATTCCTTATTGCCGTCTCAAAACGCTTCTGCGCCTCAAGGCTACGGTCTTCAACGATGTCCCACTTGTTGACACACACCACGAGACCCTTTCTATTTTTCTGGATGAGTGAAAAGATATTGGCGTCTTGCCCTTCGATGCCACGAGTTGCATCAATGAGCAGAATACATACATCTGACGCCTCTATTGCGCGAATAGACCTAATTACTGAGTAATACTCTATATCCTCGTTAACCTTTTGCTTCTTCCTAATTCCGGCTGTGTCTACAAGATAAAAGTCGAAACCGAACTTGTTGTATCGATGATATATAGAGTCGCGAGTGGTGCCGGCTATGTCGGTGACTATATGCCGCTCCTCTCCGATAAAAGCATTGATCAGCGATGATTTTCCTGCATTCGGTCTTCCTACTATGGCGAATTTGGCTATGTTTTCCTCCGTGTCTTCCACGTCGGGGGTGTTAGGAAAATCTTTTATCACCTCATCGAGAAGTTCTCCGGTGCCGGAACCATTGGCAGAGGAAACCTCTATAGGGTCGCCGAGACCGAGAGAATAGAACTCCGCCACATTGTATCTGGAATCACTTTTGTCTTCCTTATTTGCCACCAAAATCACGGGCTTCTTGCTGCGGCGAAGTATTCCCGCCACCTTGTCGTCAAGGTCGGTGACACCAACCGATGAATCAACCACGAAGAGAATCACATCTGCCTCCTCAATTGCTATGTGCACCTGCTTGTTGATTTCCTCCTCAAACACGTCGTCGGAGTTCACTACCCATCCGCCGGTGTCTACGATAGAAAATTCCTGACCTTCCCAGTCCACCTTGCCATACTGGCGGTCGCGAGTGGTGCCCGAGGTGTCGTCTACTATAGCGGCTCTTGTCTGCGTCAAACGGTTGAAGAGTGTGGACTTACCCACATTCGGCCGCCCTACTATTGCTACTAATTTGCTCATATTAAAGATGTTTCTTATAATGTGTCGGCTTCGGCTTATTCTATATAGCCAAACTGTCGGAGTTTGCTCTCACGATTGCGCCAATCTTTCTCTACTTTTACAAAAAGTTCCAAATATACCCTCTTGTCGAAAAATGTCTCAATATCCTTACGGGCATCGATGCCTACTTTCTTTATTCTGGCACCACCCTTACCTATGAGAATTCCCTTCTGAGAGTCTCTTTCCACATATATCACCGCCATTATATGGATGGAGTTGTCCTTTTCGTCGAATTTTTCCACAAGCACTTCAGCTGAATATGGAATCTCCTTATCATAGTTGAGAAGAAGTTTTTCGCGGATTATTTCCGTGACAAAGAAGCGCATTGGTTTGTCGGTAAGGGCATCCTTTCCGAAGAATGGAGGCATTGGCGGTAGCAACTCCACAATGCGAGCCTTGAGATTGTCTACATTGAAATGCTCCTTTGCGCTTAAGGGATATATCTCCGCATTGGGAAGGCGCTTTTTCCACGCATCAACAAGAACCTCAAGCTCGCCATTGCCCTTCAGCAAATCAACCTTATTGATTACGAGAAGCACCGGCATTTTCTCCTTCGCCACTCGGTCGAGAAAACTCTTGTTCTTCTCCGGATCCTCTACAACATCGGTCACATAGAGAAGGATATCAGCATCGGTCAGAGCTCCCTCTGAAAACTCGAGCATCGACTCCTGAAGCTTATACTTGGGCTTCAACACTCCGGGGGTGTCACTGTAGACTATCTGATATTCTGGTGTGTTGACGATGCCCATAATGCGATGGCGAGTAGTCTGCGCCTTGGATGTAATTATTGAGATGCGTTCGCCCACCAAGTCGTTCATAAGCGTAGACTTGCCAACATTGGGGTTGCCTACAATGTTTACGAATCCTGATCGGTGGTTTTCTTTAGTTATTTCTTCCATTTATTATGTGCTTTTTCGGCATTTATATTATTGCAATTAAAGGGAAACTTTCAGAACTCGGTAAAGGAGAATGGAAGTAAACTTTCAATAGATGAAAAGACAAACGACTCCTCCTCGCCATAGAGAATCACCTCAATTGGTCCGTGCAAACGCTCATACTCAATGAGAGCCTGGCGGCATGCACCGCATGGCGATATCGGACGCGCTTGAAACGGAGCTGTATCCTCATACCCCTTGGGCACTATACCTATGTTGCGCGCAGCAATGGCTATCTTTTTCATTGGCATGCCCGGATAGAGGGCTGATGCCTGATAGCATGCAGTGCGCTCCGCACAAGTCCCGGAGGGATATGCGGCATTCTCCTGATTAGATCCACACACTATGGAACCATCTGCCATTCGTATGGCTGCACCTACACAGAATCGAGAATAGGGTGCGTAACTGCGATAGGTCATAGATTTTGCCTTCTCTATGAGTTCTCTGTCTTCTACAGGAAGTTCGGCAGGTTCTACTGAACAATATGCTATTTCTATCTTTTTCCCTTTCATTGGTTTCGGAATCTTCTTTGCAAACTTAATGAAAATTTTTGATATTTCCTCGGCTTTGACTTCTTATTTGCAAAATAGAAGACAGCCTTCTTATAGTTTAACAAATTTTTTCCTATTCCGTAGGTTAATCAATTGCAAAAATCGCAAATTTGTATTACCTTTGCACCTTGTAAGTGGCATCCGACCACTTTTTTATCCGGAATGCGCCTCTGTAGTTCAACGGATAGAATAGAAGTTTCCTAAACTTTAGATAGGGGTTCGATTCCCCTCGGAGGTACCAACGAAGCCCCTTGACTCTTTGAAGTTGAGGGGCTTCGTTGCTTTCTATTTTTGCGATAACCCATTTTTTTCGGTGATTGGTATTTTTTACCTCTCAACTAAGCGCGAAACATCTTTAAACGGTAATAATCACTATGGGCGACGGAGTACTTCTGCAACAAATCAAAAAAAGGGCTGCACCTTATAATAGGTACAACCCTCTATTATGGAAACTAAAATCTAATGATTAGCGAACTACCTTTGTAGCCTTGTTGCCCTGAACGCGGATGAAGATACCGTTTTCGGGGTTAGCTACGCGAACACCCTGAAGATTGTAGTATTCAACAGCTGATTCAGCTACTGCCTCGATACCTTCAACGCTGCTGCCTTCTGCATAAACTTCAAGTTTGAAGTCTGCAAACGGATTCCAGTACTGAGCAGGTGTGTTCTGGTCCTTTCCAAGACCAATCCATACCTTACACGGTTCCTTAACTTCAAACTCTACATACTGACGCCACTTTGCAGGATCATTCACAAAAGCAGCTGCAGCCTCGCGTTCAGAACCGGAGTCGATATAGCTTGCAACTACATTCTTCACCTCATATTCAGGTACTATCTCTGTGCCTTCAGCTGTGCCGCGAGTAAAGTTTTCAGGCATTGCCGCATAGTCGCCATTGCAAATTTCCCAGCAGTCTTTAATTCTTGTGTAAACTACATTCTCTTCAAGAAGACCGAGAGATGTTGAAATGCTTGCAGGCTTATCTTCCTCAAAAGAAGCATAGAGATAAGCATTTGTATCGAAATCATCGTCGACATATGCTTTTGCCTCATACCACTGCTTCGGTGATTTGTCAACATCCAGCAGTTTCCATGACTGCTTGCAATCGATAATTTTGCCGTCATAATTGCCGGCACCACCATAGCGGAGGAATGTGAGAGCAGAAAAACGATATTTGCCGGCAGGAAGTTCAACCTGCTGTCCGAAGTTGTAGGGAGATGCGTTAGTTTTGCGATAAACGCCACCTCTCTTGTTCACGTCTGGAGTCTTGATCTTTGTATCGCTGTTAGTCATATTCCAGCACTCTGCCTTCACATCGAGACCCTGAGCGAAATCACCGTTAGGAATAGCCACCTCCCCGTTAGGACCAACGAGTTTGAAGTTGTCGAAAGCCGACCATTCATCGTAGTAGCAACCGGTGTTGCGGATACCGATAGCAAGGTCGCCACCTTCATGCTTGAAAGAAAGAGTGTTGATATATTCCCCTGCATTGAAGGCATCATTTGCCTCTGCAAGAGTGTTAGGAGCTGTGATGCGACCTTCAAACAGACCCGTTACAGTCTGTGTAGCCTCTCCTGCATAGATTACGGTTGTATTCAACTCAGAGTTACCGGCCTGATATGACTTTGCGAAATCATTGTTGCCGCAACGATAGAAAGCATTGGCAGTAAGAGTGTAGTCACCGGCGGGAAGATCTGGGAGAACCTGATAGAGGTTGAATGCACCACACCATACTTCACCCACGCCACAATCAGTAGCAGTAAGAGCACCCTGCCAGTTAGGAATGAATGCTGAATTCTGTATATACTGACCGGTCACGTCTTTCCATGACTCGGCTGCGCCTGCTGCCATGACGATTGCAGAGGCTCCAAGCAACAATGTGCTGCGTTTCAAGTTGAATTTTGCCATAATGTTTTAAGGTTGTAATTATAAATGTTGATATAGAATTTTATCATGTGGCAGAGCCGGTTAGAGCCGGCATCTGCCACTGTGATTTTTCTGAATTGTGGAACATCACAATCCGGCGTAGCCGGGATTCTGCTTCCAGTTGAGGTTGGTCTCGAGGATACCACGATGTATAGGCATCAGTCGGCGGTTGGGATCTTTCACTCCTTCGCGCTCCACCCAGTGGAACTCGGTGTGTTCCTCGTTATCCCACACCTTATATCTGTTCTTCTGACCCCAGTCGTTCTCAAACATACCGGCACGAATTAGGTCGTTGCGACGCCAAGGTTCGAGGATGAACTCGCGTGAACGCTCGTCCATCAGATCCTGCATGGTGAAATTGCCTGTCACTTCAGGAGCCCCTGAGCAACGGCGCACCACATTGACGAGTTCTGCCACTGTCTCACCCTTGGGGTCTGTACCTCCGCGCATGATGCACTCTGCCTTGGTGAGCAGAATATCGGCATAGCGGAAAATTGGAGAATCGTTTGCCTGCTGACGACCCCAAAGCGAGTAGTCTTCTTCACGCGGAGGATACTTGAAGCATCGTGCACCCTTCTGAATATTGAGTAAAGCCGTGCCATTAGCTATATTGTCCTTGTCAACCTTTGGTTGAGCCTCATCGCCAAGCGAGTAGATTGAGGCATCGTCAAAGTCGAAGTCTGTATGATATGTCAGCTGACCTACGAGAGTCTTCTCATTGCCCGGCACTGAGTAGATATACACAGGCTTGTCTGTCACTTCATAGTTTGAATCGAATGCATACTGCGGACCTTGGAGAATTATCTTGTTTCTCTCATCACCGGGAAGAGTGAAACGTGCCACTGCTTCTTTAGTCAGCACAGTATTTCCTGCCACAGACTTAGGATTTTCCCATCCAAGAGAATATGGACGGCAGAGACCATCTTTCTTGAAACCAAACCAGCGATACCATGTGGTTGTTCCATCGGGACGTGTCTGAGGATCCACATTTAGAGCGTATATGAAGTCCTTTATGTGAACACCATTGTCGGGATAGAATTTTTTGCGATAACCCTGACCAACTTCGAAGAGTGCGGAATCTTGAATCTTGTTGCACCACGCTATGCAGTCGTTCAACTTCGGATTGGGAGTATCACCGGTCACTGTTGTTATGTCGTTGGTATAGACACCCCAGTTGAGATAGAGTTTCACCAGAAGAGAAGCCGCCATCCAGTAGTTTGGCTTGCCGTAGGTAGAAGCATCGTTAGCCTTGCTGAGACCATCTTCCTGACTAAGAATTTCAAGCAGCTCGCTCTCTATCCATTCGGCAACTTCCTTGCGCGGAGAACGGTCTATAGCCTGGCCTTCCTCTATCGGACGCTTCATGATCGGAGCATCGCCATAGAGATCCATCATCCAGAAAGTGTAATACGCGCGAATCGCACGGAGAGGTGCCACAATCGGATCGTTGAGATTCTCTCCGCCATATGTCATAATCTTGGTGTTGGTATAGGTGATACCGGAGATACAACCCTCAATGAAACGTGTACGCCAGTTATCAAGGTCGAGCGAATGTATCGAAGCTTCAAGATATCTACCATCGTCGAAATAGTTGCCCACTCCGAAGCAGCAACCCATCACCTCATCGCCTTGATTCACAACACCCTCGTTGAAGTCGCGTCCGAACCAGCTATGCAGATAATAATAGCAACCTTCGAACTCTCCTTCCACCGCAATCGGATTGTCGGGGAGTTCGGTATATTTGTTATTGATATCGGTATCAAGATCCGTACAAGAAGCCATTCCTGCCAGAACCGCACCGAGTGAAAGATATTTAAAAACAGATTTCATTTTTCTAAACTTTGCTAAATTAGAAATTGATTGTAGCGCCTACAAGAATCTGGCGGGAACGTGGATAGTGGTCGTTGCGGGTGTCGTGACCCGGATCAAGACCTCCAAGGTTGATTTCGGGATCTCTGCCTGTGTAGCCTGTAATAGTGAAGACATTGTTGGCAGAAACATAAAGACGAATGTCGTTGAGCCAGCCATTGAAGCAGTCGCGGAATGTATATCCGAGAGTGATGCTCGCAAGCTTGAAGTAGCTGCCATTTTCAAGATAGCGCTGCGAAGGATAGTGTGCCAAACCATCGGTAGGCTTCTGGTCTTCCACCACAGATGCCAGCACATTCTTGCCCTGCGAGATGGAGCCTACATATGAGAAATATGCGTGAGGCTCGTTAAATATCTTCTGGCCAAATACTCCTGTAAAGAAGATGTTAAGGTCCCAGTTTTTCCAGCTCAGTCGGTTGTCCCAACCCATAGTCATTGTAGGCTGTGCATTGCCCATATAGATGCGGTCGTCCTCGCCCGGTTCCATCGTGGTGGCATAAGAACCATCTTCATTGAGAATATGGTTTCCGTCTCTGTCATATCTATAGAAGGTAGAGACGCCTGCATCGTTATATCCTGCCCAATCCCAAAGGTAGAATGATCCGATAGGCTTACCTTCCACTATACGCTGAGTATTACATCCCTGGCTAAGTCCGGGAAGATTCGGGTCGTAACGATTAAGAACGCCGGCATTAAACTCACTGTTGGATACACTTACCACCATATTGTCGTTGTGCGAGAAGTTGAGTGAAGTATTCCATGTGAATGTCTTTGTCTGCACCGGATATGCCTGGATCATCAACTCCACGCCTCGGTTGCGCATCTTGCCTACGTTAGCAATCATCTTGTTTACGGGATAGATTGCTGTAGACACCGGGTATTCCCATATCATGTCTTTGGTGTCCTTGTTGTAGTATTCGATCGTACCGCCGATTCTTCCGTTAAGGAACGAGAAGTCAAGACCAATGTTAAGCATTGTAGTGGTCTCCCACTTGAGGTTTTCATTGACGTTACGAGCTGCTGTCAGTCCCTTATATGATGTCACTGTGCCTGTAGTTGGATCTACGTGGTCGAACCTTGTGGTAGTATCATAATAGAACCGTGAGGTATATATATCGAAACCTTTTGCATTACCGCTCTGTCCCCAGCCTACGCGAAGCTTGAGGTCGCTCAGCCATGTGTTGTCTTTCAAGAAGTCCTCCTCAGATAGTCTCCATGCCACAGATGCAGATGGGAATGTAGCCCAACGGTTGTTAGCACCAAATGTAGAAGAACCGTCGCGACGCACGGCAGCCTGTAAGAGATATTTAGACATCAAAGAATAGTTGACACGACCATAAAAAGAAATCATCTTGGTGTGATCCATCAACTCTCCCCATACAGGGTCTGTATCCCAACTGTTTGCCATTCCAAGGTTGTTCCAGCCAATGCTGTCGTCATAGAAATTATAGCCTTTTGCACCAAAACCTTCACCATTCTTGTGTTCCTCCCAAGAATAACCTGCCATTACTGCAAGTTTGTGGTCTTCTCCGAATTCCTTGTCGTAGTTTGCATAGATCTCCATCAATTTGCCCCAATTGTCTTTCACTTTTCGCTCCGATTCACCGTGGCGAGTGTTGTTTTGAGACTGAGTAGAGATGTACGACTTATAGTGATAGTTCTGTGTTTCATAATTGAAGTTCCCATTGAGGTAGAGACCTTCTATAATCTTGAGGCTCGCCTTGCCGGTAAACTGCAGACGCTTGAAAGTAGCCATCGACTTGTTCTCATAGATAAGAGACATCGGGTTGTAGTTCTGCGAAATTGTGAGGTCTGAATACCAAGAGCCGTCTTCGTTGCGCACCGGCACGAGCGGTGAATAGTAGTACATACCCTCGTAAACCGAGCTACCTTGAATTTCGCGTGGCACTCCCCACTCTTTGCGGATATTGCCATTGATGCCCACTCCAAGAGTCAGACGGTCTTTCAGAGCCTTTGTCTCTACATAAGCACGACCGGTGAAGAGGTTATTGCCTACACCTTTGATTATACCATCTCGCTTAAGATAGTTGAGCGAAACATTATAAGTAGTGCTTTTGCTTCCGCCTGATATCGACACATCATGGCTGGTAGCAAAACCTGTACGCTGCACTTCGTCAGCCCAGTTTGTGTTAGCACCGCGATCGTTAGGAATGGTTATACCATTCTCCTCCGCATAGCTACGTAGCTGATCGGCTGTCATCATCTTATGGTCGTTTGCAATCTTCTCCCACGATACATATCCTGAGTAAGTAACTCGGGCAGGACCATCTGATCCGCGTTTTGTGGTCACGATGATTACACCATTGGCTGCCTTCGAACCATAGATGGCGGTAGCCGAAGCGTCGCGAAGCACGTCGATACTCTCAATTTCGCTCGGCGGAATCAGGTTGAGGTTAACGTCTGGTATGCCGTCTACCACGTAGAGAGGCGAAGAACTGCCGTTCAATGTTGATGCACCGCGAAGAGTCAGCGAATTCACACCACCATTAGGGTCGGAGTTCTGCACTACTACGAGTCCCGGCACCTTACCCTGAAGAAGCTGACCAGGATCAGTATAGGCACCAACATTGAGATCTTTAGCTTCTACAGTAGTGATTGAGCCTGTAAGATCTTTACGCTTCATGGTGCCATAGCCCACTACTACCACCTCTTCAAGAAGTTCGTTGTCTTCGTCAAGAGTAATCTTGAGATCGTTACCTTTGACTTTTACATCTTTCGACACGTAACCCACATACGACACTTGGAGTGTCTTGCCCTGCTCTACGTTGATAGAGAAATTTCCATCGAAATCCGTAGAAGTGCCGTTGTTGGTACCGGCTACCATGACAGTGGCACCAATAAGTGGTTCTCCCATCTTGTCTGTCACCGAGCCTTTCACGATTGCTGCCTGTGCGGCAAAACCACACAGAATAAACGCCAATGCAAGCGCTGTCTTGACGACACCACCTCTAAAGCGTTCCAATTTCATGTCTTTAGTTTGCATTAATCGATACGTTTGGTTTATTTTCTAATTGTTTATCATTTCTCGCAAAGATACAAATAAAAAGTCATATAAATGCTTTAGAAACTCAAAAAAATGCCATGACTTATAAATTTTTATAACGTTAAAAGATGTTAATCAAGCTAAAATTAGCCGTTATTTTATTTAAAACACAATAAATCAAAATAATAAATAAGGTTATAACCTCAATTTATGCCTCAATAATAACGTTTGTATGCCAATATCACTCGTAATACGTTTTATGATTCGTTTTTTTTAGTTAATTTTGCAAATAAATCACTAATTTTTAGAAATAATGAGCAAACTTGTCTCTAAGCAATACACCATACCTTTCGTGCTGATCACAAGCCTTTTCTTTATGTGGGGCTTTGCACGCGCGGTGCTCGACGTTCTCAATAAGCATTTCCAAGAACTGCTACACATTTCAATCGGACAGTCAACACTAATCCAAGCCACCACATATCTCGGCTACTTTCTGATGGCACTTCCGGCGGGCATCATGATCACACGCATAGGATATAGAAAAGGAGTGGTCGCAGGTCTTCTTCTCTTTGCACTTGGTGCTCTTCTGTTTATTCCGGGAGAGGCTATGATGTCGTTCGAAATGTTTCTGCTCGCACTTTTCATTATCGGATGCGGTCTCGTGATTCTCGAAACTGCTGCCAATCCATATGCTGCAGAACTCGGCGACAAAGCCACTGCGGCAAGCCGTCTGAATCTGGCTCAGTCATTCAACGGCCTTGGATGCATTTTGGCTCCAGTCACTATAGGTGCGTTCCTCTTCTCATCTTCAGAAAGCAGTGTATCACTTCCTTACGCAATCATGGGTGTTGCTGTGCTGGTGGCTGCTTTGATATTCTGTCGCGTTAAGCTCCCCGAAATAACCGGAGATGAAAACGACAAAACCTCTACAATTGAAGAAGACAAGGGACTTGGAGCCACCATAAAGCAACTGTGGTCTTCACGCCGTTTTCGCTTCGGATTCTTCGCACTCTTCTTCTACGAAATTGCGGAAATATCCATCAACAGTCTCTTTATAAATTATGCCACATCTGACGGATGGATGGACAAGACTACTGCGTCGATTGTACTATCTTTCGGTGCACTCGGCCTTTTTATGTTGGCTCGCATCACAGGCAGCTTTGTAATGAGCCGAATACGCTCCGAAAAGGTGCTTCTCGCTTGTGGCATATTTACTCTTATAGGTGCTCTCCTCGTGACTGCAAACCTCGGATGGGTTTCAAAAGCAGGTGTGTTCATGTGCTATGCTTTCGAAGCTATCATGTTCCCTACCATATTTGCAATCACAATCGTTGGAGCAAAAGGGAAGGCTGTTAAAATTGCATCCTCTTTCCTCATGATGACACCGATTGGTGGAGCTGTAGGCACTATGCTCATGGGCAAGGTGGCTGACCTAACTTCTATGTCAACAGCATTCATTGTGCCGGCGATAGGCTATGCCTTCGTTCTCATTTATGCTGTCAGCATTTGCCGAAAAACAAGCAAAAACTGATATTCATTTATTTTTCAGATACAAGACATGAAACTGACCTGCATCGGACACATCACTCTCGACAAAGTTATTACTCCTCGATTTTCTGCATACATGCCAGGAGGCACAGCATACTATTTCGCTAAAGCCCTCAAAAACATAGACCTCGACAGTTTTCAACTCATAACTTCGCTCGCTACAAGCGAAATGCACGAAGTGGAGAAACTGCAAGCAGAAGGAATCGACGTGAAGGCAATCGTTTCGCATAAGTCCGTATTTTTCGAAAACAAATATGGTGAAGACATGAATGAGCGCACACAGCGCGTTCTCGCCAAAGCTGATCCTTTCACAATCGATAACCTGTCAGGTGCAGAATCCGACATATTCCACCTCGGCACACTTCTCGCCGATGACTTCAGTCTTGATGTAATCAAATATTTGTCTGAAAGAGGAATTGTCTCTGTCGATGTGCAAGGCTACCTCCGTAAAGTGGAAGGTGAAAAGGTGGTCGCAGTAGATTATGACGACAAACTTGCCGCGCTTCCATATATAGGAATACTTAAGGCGAATGAAATGGAGATGGAGACTCTGACCGGAACATCCAATCCTCATGAAGCGGCTCGCATTCTGGCAGAGTGGGGGGTAAAGGAGGTGGTTTTAACACTCGGCGACAAAGGATCTCTTATATATGCCGATGGCATATTCCACGAGATTCCAGCCTTCCCTGCCAAAGATGTTGTGGATGCTACTGGATGTGGCGACACTTATATGGCTGGCTACCTCTACAAGCGTAGCCGTGGAGCATCATGCGATGAGGCAGGTGCCTTCGCTGCTGCTATGTGTAGCATAAAACTCAGCAGCAAAGGTCCCTTCAGCGGCACCACTGCTGATGTAGAGGCCATGATCAATTAAGTGCTTTTATAAGTTTACTCTGCGCAAACAGCAAATCATCAAAATTAAATACTTAGCTATTTATTTGTCTTAAATATAGACGTTCAATAGCATTATTTACAACTTTAGGAAGTATCATAATAAAAACAGGGTGTATCAAAATTTTGATACACCCTGTTTAATCTATTTAATTTCAGAAGATTATCTCTTCAGTTCCACTTTCTTCGGCTGACGCATCACCGGAACCTTGCCGGGAGTGAAATCAATCGACTTATTAGATTTCTTGACTGCATGGCGAGCAATAATGCTTGAAGACTTGGATGCAGGCATCTCAGCTAAATTCGGATCACCATCTGCCTTCTCAGGTGTTGTAAATCTTACTTCTGTCACTTCACCCCATTCACCATTAGCATTCTTACCAGCGGCAAGAGCTACGCATTCTGTATTTGGATCAATCTGATAATCAGTTACAAGCTCTTCATAGAAGAACCAGTTTAACATATTGGGGAAAGGAGGCTCGCTTTTCACGTATTCTTTGATTGACTCAGCATCTTTGTCATATTCTTCAGCTGTCCATACGCCAAATCTGTAGCACCAAGTTTGATCATTAGGTGTATAACCAACATACTGTGACGGTTTCATTTCACCATCCCAATCAGCATATTCGTATTCAAGAACTTCGACCTTAACAGATGCTACACCTGTTCCGCCCTGGGAAAGAGTGCTAACTTCAAGCACCTTGTAGTCAGCAGGGTTGCCATTCACATCAGTAGCAACATAAAAAACTTCATACTCAGTGTTGGGAGACATGCTTGTCCATTCCTTTTCAGCCTCTCCCTTGGTCTCAATACCCCAACTCATAATAAGGTCTGTCATAGAACTCAAACCAAACATCGGACCAAACGTCTCGAGCTGAGATTCCATATTTCCCTTTTTTTCTGCTACACAGTAGTATGAATCTACATCTTCATTTGGAGTAAACTTAATCTTGAAAGAAGTAAACTGGCGGTCAACTACTTCTGCTTCAACCTGAGGAGCGCCAACAATCTCAGGCTTAGGAGTTGTGAAAGGAACCCTTACCACACCATCGTCTATACCGTAACTGTCCACACCTACAGTCACAAGTACGTAGTCAGTTGACGGATCCAGTTCCAATCCTGTCATATCAGCTTGAGGAAAATCCTCATAGTATATTGTAGGATTGCTACGGTTAATGACTGTAATTACTGAAAGATCGTCATATTGATTTGCTATAAGCGCCGGCAAAACATAGATTTTAAAACCATAGCATGCTGCGCTTCTTTTTACTTGCAATTTCAGACAATCAAAACCAACACTATCAATCTTAGCTTCTGCCTTTACCTCTCCGTCTACTTTGCCAAAAGAAATTTCACTCACGCGGTCGAGCACGTGGCCTGAAGTGCTACCTATAGTGTTTTTAAGAAAAAGACGATTGGGAGCTTCCTCTGTCTGAGAGAAAGCTGGAATGGCACACATCAGTGATGCCAAAAATATGGATAATTTTTTCATTTCTTGATAAATTTGATGTTATTGTTATTAATACTCAAGATATAGACTCCGGCTGGTATTGCAGACACGTCTACATCCTCACCATTCCATCCGGCTACACTTACCATTGTTGCTCCTGACATGGAAATTACATGCAAATCTGTTGCATTTCCATCGTGTCCGGTAACCTCAAGGCTGCTATAAACAGGATTTCTGCGCAAACCTAAGCTATTCTCGGGCTTAAGCACTTTCACTCCCGATACTTCACCGAACGAAATGCTATTCACATTCGGCCAAGCTAAAACCACAGCATCTGCTCCTTCATTGGCAATGCTTACACCCGACTCGCCAAACGTGATTTTAGTGCTCGTGAGTAGTGGCACTTCAACCACTTTGTCTTCAGGATCCCTAACCTTCACCACACTATCGGCGAAAAGCGGAAAAGACAAGGCGACGACGCATGATGCTACAAACAATCTCATGTGTCTTTTCATACTTGTTGTGTTTTGTTGTTTAAAATAATAATAAATTCCTATAAATAAAGATATTAACTAATCAGAAATATAAACAAATCTCAAAAGACGTTGATAAATTCGCTTTACGGCAACAAAGTTACCTTTTTTATTTCATATTTGCAAGAAAAACTAATTTTTTGCAAAAAAATGTCGCTTTACTCTATTTCTTATAGATTTATTGCTTCTTTTTTCCTAAAAAATCATAAGTGCAAATCACATAAGCATTTTTCTTAAAATTAGTCAAAATCAAATAAGCCGTGAAACCTGATATTATATATTAATTTTCACATTCTATATTTTGTCTAATTTTTTGTTTTTTTTTCAAAAAAACATTAATTTTGTCTTCATGAAAGATTTTACTGAAGAAGACATCGAAAGAATCGAAAATATGATTGACAGTGGTGACTCTGCAGGCATTCTGCACGAGATTTCAGAACTTCACCCTGCCGATATAGCCGAAATACTTAGTGAGCTGAGCCTGCGGCAAGCTGAATGGCTTTTCAACCTGATTGAAGATCAGGAGAAAAAGGCCGATGTGCTCATGGAACTCGACGAAGAAGACCGAAAGAAACTTCTCGAGCATATGCAACCTGAGCAGATTGGTGAGTTTATCGACAAACTTGATACCGACGATGCTGTAGACCTTATCCAGGAGCTCGACAAGGAAGATCGCGAAGAAGTTATCCAGCATATCGACGACATGGAGCAAGCCGGCGATATCGTAGACCTTCTTCAGTACGACGAAGACACCGCCGGTGGTCTCATGGGTACTGAATTTATATCGGTCAACGAAAACTGGTCGATGCCCGAATGCCTTAAAGAGATGCGCCGCCAAGCCGCAGACCTCGACGATATATACTATGTCTATGTGGTTGATGACGACAACAGACTCAAAGGAATATTTCCTCTTAAGAAGATGATTACCGACCCGTCGGTGTCGAAAATTAAGCACGTGATGCAGACCGATCCGGTGACCGTGCATACCGAAACACCTATAGATGAAGTGGCTATAGATTTCGAAAAATATGACCTCGTAGCAATGCCGGTAATTGACTCAATAGGAAGACTCGTCGGACAGATTACCGTCGACGATATTATGGACGAGGTGCGCGAACAATCGGAACGTGACTTCCAGTTGGCTTCCGGTATTTCGTCTGATATCGATGCTGGCGACTCGGTGCTGGCTCAAACCAAAGCTCGTATACCATGGCTACTAATCGGAGTTGCCGGAGGTTTAATAAACTCTATAATACTCACAGGATTTGAAGCCCAAATAGCTGCCGTGACCGCACTTGCCACTTTTATTCCCCTCATCGGAGGCACAGGCGGAAATGTGGGTGTGCAAGCCTCAGCTATAGTGGTGCAAGGTCTCGCAAACGGACGCCTGGAAATAAAAGATGCTTGGAAACAAATCGGACGAGAGACTCTTATATCTCTGCTAAATGCTCTTGTCATAAGTGGTACTGTTTTCGCATATATCATGCTGACACAGCCTAAACTATATGCCGTGTCGCTTGCAGTGTCTCTATCTCTATTCTGTCTGGTTATTTTCTCAAATGTGTTCGGCACATTAGTGCCTCTTACTCTTGAAAAACTTAAAATTAATCCAGCTCTCGCCACCGGCCCGTTTATACAAATTATGAATGATATAGTAGGTCTTCTCATATATGTCGGCATGTCGATATGGATGCTTAGTTTCTTTCCTATACCATAGTAACCACTACTACACCTTATTAAAAAGTTAATTATCTTCCATGTCAAAAATTGTCGAAACTCCGCTCATGAAGCAATATATCGAGATGAAGAAAAAGCATCCCGATGCCATTTTGCTTTTCAGAGTGGGAGACTTTTACGAAACTTTTTCAGACGACGCCATAACCGCAAGCCGAATACTCGGCATAACACTTACTCGACGTGCCAACGGCGCAGCTCAGTCGGTGGAACTCGCCGGTTTTCCTCACCACGCACTCGACACATATCTTCCAAAACTCGTGAGAGCCGGAAAGAGAGTTGCCATCTGCGAACAATTAGAAGATCCGAAACTTACAAAAAAACTCGTGAAGCGTGGCATCACGGAACTTGTCACACCGGGTGTCAACACCAACGATGCCTCTATCGATGGTGCAGAACATAACTATCTGGCAGGAATACATTTTTGCCGCAATGGAAAGGGGGTGACTATCAAGGCTGGTATTGCTTTTCTTGACATAACTACCGGTGAATTTCTTGCCACAGAAACTGGTCCGGAAGAAATTGACAAACTTATGTCGGCATACGCTCCGAAGGAATTACTTCGAATGAGCGGTACACGCGAACTATGCCAAAGTCTTATCAACCACAAATGTCCAACATATGATCTTGAAGACTGGGTATATACGGAAGAATCTGCTCGCGAACGACTTCTCAAACAGTTTCAGACATCGTCAATGAAAGGGTTTGGACTCAACGATATGCCTGCCGCTCTCGTGGCTGCTGCAAGTCTACTCTACTATCTCGACATCACAGGCCATACCAATACCTCACATATCACAGCCCTCTCGAGAATCGACAGCGACAGATTTCTCCGTATGGATTCATTCACTCTCCGAAACCTCGAACTCGTATCCTCTACCAACGGATCTCAAGGACTTACTCTATTCGAAGTTCTCAACCATACGTTGACTCCAATGGGAGCACGCCTGCTTGGAAACTACCTCAGTTTTCCTCTCCTCGACCCGGAAATAATCAACCAACGACATGAAATGGTGGATTTTTTCTTCCGCGATACGGAACGTCGCGATGCCGCCCGTGAATGTATGCACTCTATCGGCGATATGCAGCGACTTATAGGAAAAACTGCCAACCGTAGATCCGGTCCGCGCGACCTGCTTTCTCTCTCTTCCGCCATGGAAGGTTGTATGCGACTTAAACGTTTGCTTGAATCTGCCGACTGCGTTGAAATTAGAAAGATGGCCGAACTCATACAGCCTCTTGAACCATATATTGCTCTTATAAGAAGCACTGTAGCCACTGACGCCCCGGTTCTTCTCAATAAGGGTGGTGCTATATGTAGAGGGGTGTCGGCAGAACTCGATGAATACCGCGACCTGCACTGCAACGCACGCGCCGCTCTTGATGCAATATGCTCTCGCGAGATAGAAAGAACCGGAATATCATCGCTAAAGATTAGCTACAACAATGTGTTCGGATACTACATTGAGGTCCGCAACACCCATAAAGACAAAGTTCCGGCCGAATGGATTAGAAAGCAGACATTGGTTAGTGCCGAACGATACATAACCGAGGAACTAAAGGAATTCGAGCAGAAGATAATAATGGCGGAAGATAGAATTACTCAGCTTGAAAGCGAAATCTACAACCGACTGCTCGACCATTTGGCTGAAGTGTGCGCACAGATGCAAAAAAGTGCCGCTGTGGCAGCCGATACTGACTTCATTCTTGCCATGGCTGACGTGGCAGCTGCATACGGATACGTACGTCCGATAGTGGATTCTGGAACCGTGCTCGATATTAAAGAAGGTCGACATCCAGTGATAGAACGCCGCCTACCTCCGGGAGAACCTTACATATCAAACTCCGTTCACCTTGATTGCGACTCTAACCAGATAATGATGATTACCGGTCCGAATATGAGCGGTAAGTCGGCCCTACTGCGTCAGACAGCACTCATTGTTATTATGGCACAGATGGGCTCGTTCGTGCCGGCTGAATCTGCTAAAATAGGGATAATAGACAAAATCTTCACCAGAGTGGGAGCTTCTGACAATATTGCCTCCGGAGAATCTACATTCATGGTGGAGATGAGCGAGGCTGCCGCAATCCTCAACAATATGAGTCCACGCTCTCTTATTCTTTTCGATGAACTCGGAAGAGGAACTTCCACCTACGATGGAATATCAATAGCGTGGTCTATAGTTGAGCATATACACGAAAACGGCAGAGTTCAACCTAAGACTCTATTTGCCACACATTATCACGAACTTAACGAGATGGAAAAATCTTTTCCAAGAATCCACAACTGGAGCGTGTCGGTGAAAGATATTAATGGAAAAGTTGTATTCCTCCGCAAACTCGTAAGAGGTGGTTCTGAACACTCTTTCGGTATTCATGTGGCAAAACTCGCAGGAATGCCTCCTTCTATAGTGAAAAGAGCTGATCAAGTGCTCAAAAAATTAGAGAGTGCCGCGCAGCAACAGGATGGCAAAGGTGTGGACGCCGTATCTAAAAATACGCTTGGAGACATAGCTACAAACAGAAATGGCTATCAGCTAAGTTTCTTCCAACTTGATGATCCGCTACTGAGCCAGATACGCGACAGAATACTCACTCTCGACATCAACAATCTCACTCCTCTTCAGTCGCTAAGCGTTCTTAATGATCTTAAGTCGTTGCTTACCGGAAAATAATTTTTTTTATTACTTTTATGAGCCTTTGGCTCTGAATCATTATAAATAATAAGGTGTAATGCTTTCATTAATCATAGCTCTAGCATCTCTTATAAACTATGTCGACACTCGTGTCGGCACTGCAGAAGCCACTACTATGACAGCCGGACTCTTCGGTAAAGGTTCTGAAGAACATGGCCAGACTGTTCCTGCAACAGGAATTCCACACGGCATGAACTTGTGGACTCCACAGACTCGAGATACCGAACAGAAATGTATAGCACCTTATTATTATGCAGATTCCACGCTGCAAGGTTTCCGGTGTAGCCACTGGATAACCGGCGGATGCACTCAAGATTACGGCAGTTTTACTATCACCGCTCTCGATGGCAATCTCCGCACATCTCCTGAAGCCCGCGCCACCAGCTTTTCACACGATAGAGAAACAGCACGTCCAGACTACTATTCTGTGATACTTCCCGAAGAAAACCTGAAAGCTGAAATGACAGGTGTTTCTCGCAGTGGAATATTCCAATTCACCTATGATTCCGAAGGAACCGGACACCTTGTGGTAAACGCTAATTCCGATGAAGGTGAAGGATGGGTAGAAATTGATACATTAAAACATGAAATAAGAGGATGCAATCCAGTGCACCGAATATATCAAGGTTGGGGTGAACCGGCTGGATTTGCCGGTTGGTTTATAATTCGCTATCCTGCAGACCTTGTTACTACAGAATATGGTGTATGGCATTGCAACGAAACTTTTCCCGGTGCTACACGTGCTGAAGGTGCCCCTCAGACAGGTATCTACATTTCTTTCAGACATTCAAAAAATAATCCTGTCATTGTGAAAGCTGCTTGCAGTTTTACATCTATCGATGGAGCCAAACTTAATCTTGACTCGGAAATTCCTGGTTGGAATTTTAATGAGATTCGCGAAAAATCAGCTGCAGAATGGAATAAAAAACTCGGAGCTATTGAAGTAGAAGGTGGATCGATGGATCAAAAAGGGTTATTCTACGGAAGCCTCTGGCGCTCTTCTCTGCTTCCTCGTGTGGTAAGTGATGTTGATGGAGCATACATGTCGTTTGCCGGTAGAGGAAAAGTGGAGAAAATGCCTACCGGGCGTCATTTCTATGATGACTACAGCATGTGGGACACTTATCGAGCAGTACATCCTTTGATTACCCTCATAGACCCTGTAAGGTCGGCAGATATGATGTATTCGCTCGTGCTTAAAGCTCGCCAAGGTGGATGGATGCCTATATTCCCTTGTTGGGGAAGCTACACTGCCGCAATGATTGGAGACCATTGCGCTGCCGCCATTGCAGACGCTGCCACAAAAGGAATAACAGACTTTCCTCTCGAAGAGGCATACTCTTATCTGCGAAAAAATGCTTTCCAATCACCTGCTGATATAAAGGAATACACAGATGGAAAAGGAAGAAGAGCTCTTGCCTCTTATTTGAAATACGGCTATATTCCGCTTGAAGACGGTGTGGAAGATGCTTTTCATAAAAATGAGCAGACTTCTCGCACTCTTGAATATGCCTTCGACGACTTCGCACTCTCTCGCCTTGCATTACTTCTCGGACACAAGGATGATGCCCGCATTCTTTCTAAACGATCAAAAAATTATAAAAATGTGATAGATCGCTCATTGGGATACGCCAACGGACGATATGCCGATGGATCATGGGCTGACAGCATAAACCCATTCTCTTTCAATTCTTTTATCACTGAAGGAGCTCCCTGTCACTACACATGGTATGTGCCTCACGACCCTGAAGGACTTATTAGTATGCTCGGAGGAAAGAAGAAAATAGAAATGAAACTTGACTCCCTTTTTTCTCTTAAAAGATACTGGCACGGAAACGAGCCGTGCCACCAGATTGCTTATCTTTATGATGCTGTGGGGCGAAGAGACAAAGCTGCAAGGCAGATACAACACATCATGGAGACTGAATATAAAAACATACCCGGTGGTCTTTCTGGTAATGATGATGCCGGACAAATGTCAGCATGGTATGTGTTTTCGGCTATAGGATTCTATCCTGTATGCCCTTCCATGCCTGAATACTGGCTTGGTTCTACTATTTTTGACAGAGTATTAATCCATCAGCCCGATGGCAAAGACTTCACTATCGTAAAGTCAGACTTAAAAACTCCTACACTCAATGGAAAAAAAATGAAAACATACACACTCCCCCACTCTGCAATAAGAGAAGGGAAGACGCTTTCATTTTAAAAACTATTTATTATTAGCACCTATTTCTTCTGCCATCTTCCAGAGAGCAATTCCTCCGCTCACAGCCACATTAAGGCTATGTTTAACGCCATGCATTGGAATCTCAAGAACAATGTCGGCTATCTCTACTATGCGACTGTCGACTCCATTCACTTCATTTCCTACCACAAGCACATACACCTCTCCTTCCTTTGCTGAAAAATCGGAAAGGTCTATGCTTCCGTGAACCTGCTCAAGTACGCATATCTTGCAACCGCTTGCCTGGAACCTTACACATTCCTCAAAGGCATCATCTACACGACGCCATTTCACTGAATCTTCAGCTCCGAGTGAAGTTTTGGAAATCTCTTTATGCGGTGGCGTGCCGGTAATACCGGCCATAATCACCTCTTCTACCAAAAAAGCATCAGATGTGCGTAGCAACGACCCAACGTTTTGCATCGACCTTACATTGTCGAGCAAGACATGAAGCGGCAATTTAGGAATACTCTTGTATTCCTCCACACTGCAATTGGTGAGTTCCGCAAGATTCTTTTTTAATTTAACTTCTATATTATCCATTACTTCACGAAAGCTCAAGCATTCTCTCTATCGGACGTATCGCCTTCGAGGCTATTTCCTTATCCACTATAATTTCATGAGAACCGTCGCGAAGCGCATCGCGCACCTTTTCAAGAGTAATGAGCTTCATAAAGTCGCATTCATTACACTGGCATTCCGCATCTTCTGCCGGAGCAGGTAGGAAAGTCTTCTCCGGACATGCTCTCTGCATTTCGAAAAGAATACCGCTTTCTGTCACTACTATATATTCCTTGGCTTCATCAGCGCACGCAAAGTCAAGAAGCGCAGCTGTGCTTCCTACCTTGTCTGCAATAAGCTGAAGAGGACGTCGACACTCAGGATGCACCAACACTTTGGCTCCAGGATGCGCTTTCTTCATGTCTATTATAGCCTGAAGTGAAAACCTGTCGTGCACATGGCATGCCCCATTCCAGAGCAACATACTACGTCCGGTTACAGAATTTATATACTCACCGAGATTGTGATCGGGTCCGAAAATTATTTTTTCATCCTTTGGCAAAGACTCTACTATCTTTCGGGCATTGCCGGATGTCACTACTATATCTGTAAGAGCCTTTACAGTTGCAGATGTGTTGACATAACTTATTACTGTGTGATCCGGATGTTGCTTTACAAACTTTTCAAACTCCACCGGGTCGCAACTATCGGCAAGGGAACATCCTGCAGTAGCATCAGGAATCAGCACTGTGCGGTCTGGACAAAGTATCTTTGCGGTTTCTCCCATGAAATGGACTCCACACATCACTATCACTCTGGCATCAGTCTGCGCCGCTTTTTTTGCCAGTGCAAGTGAATCGCCTATGAAGTCTGCTATAGCTTGAACCTCATCGCGCTGATAATAGTGAGCCATTATCACAGCATTCTTCTCTCTCTTCAATATTTCTATTTCTTCTGCGAGAGCCTTTAGCTTCGGAGTACTGAGCACTGAGGATTTAGATTCCATTTATTTTTATTTTATATGTTTTAAATTTATATCTTTATAAAATTTTAAAAACAACAATAACTAATGTAGATAAATGTCGATTACTTCTCTACTTAAAATTTTGAAATATGACTTATTGTGCTTTTAACAATGGTTATCTACAGGTTGTTGAAATGCAAAATGCTGATATTTCGAAATCATACGACGTTTGTCTACACCCTGTAGATAACTGCAAAGTTAATAAATTCTTCTCTAATTCTTGTTGAAAAATGGTTTAAAAATTGATTATATCACTTAAGTTTTTCTGTAAATAAGTCGTCTTGCAATGTCAATAATGATTTTTCGGCATAAGGTGAACTTGCAATTATCATCTGAAGAAATGGTTTTATCTACACGATTTGTGGCGTTTTCTACAAGTTTTTGACACTTATCTACAAGTTATTTACACCATCAATTGAATGTGTAAGTTCACCTTATATCCGTATTAAACTTATAAAAAAGTGTAAAAAATAGGCTTAATGTTTGTGTAATAGTAGAAAAATGACTAATTTTGCGGTGCAATTGTAATGCACCATAAGAAATGAGTGAATTAAAAGAATTTCTCATCTCTCTTCCTGCGCTCAGCGAAGGTCATCATGAGCTTGAGTTGAAGGTAGACACCGGATTCTTTACTTCACGTGGAAATACGGAAGTATCTGAAGCCGATGTGGCAGTGTATGTAGACATTGATGTGCGTCATGAGGTATATATGATAGGTATCACATGTCAGGGTAGTATCTTCATCCCTTGCGACAGATGCCTCGAGCCTATGCCAATTGATATTGATGAAGACTATGATGTCACTGTGAGATATGGTGAGGAATATGAGGAAACAGACGATACTATCATCATTCCTGAAGATGAAGTGGAGTTTGATCTCTCTTCGATTGTGGCAGATACAATATTGCTCAGTATTCCACTGAGGCATGTACACCCGGAAGGGGAATGTAATGCTGAAATGGTAAAGATTATGCAAAATCATTCCGCTGAGGAATCAGATTCCGAAGAGGATATATAAGATAAAGAAAAAAAGAAAAGAGAAATTAATAACCTGCGACGGCTCCTCTTTCCATGATTAGAAGGAAAGGGGGTATGCTGTCTAATAAACTTTGAATAAAAATGGCACATCCTAAACGTAGACAATCGCACACCCGTACAGCGAAACGCCGCACTCACGACAAGGCGCTTATCCCGACACTTTCCATCTGCCCTAACTGTGGCGCATGGCACGTATGGCACACTATCTGTGGTGAATGCGGTTATTATCGCGGAAAACAGGTGATAGAGAAAGCAGTGATGTAATGATACACGCAGCAATCACAGGTATAGCATCCTACGTACCCGACGATATCCTCGACAACGAAATGCTGTCGAAGATGGTTGATACCAACGATGAGTGGATCACTACTCGTGTCGGTGTGAAGGAACGCCGTATCCTGAAAGAGGAAGGTAAAGGATCAAGTTATCTTGGCATTCAGGCTGTAAATCGCCTTCTTGCTGACTATAACATAGATCCTTCTTCCATCGACCTGCTGATATGCCCCACTTCAAATCCTGACTACCGATTCCCGTCTACAGCATCTGTAATCGCTTATGAATGCGGTCTTAAGAAAGCCTATGCTTACGACATTCAGGCTGCTTGTGCCGGATTCCTTGTAGGAATGCAAGATGCTCGCGGTTATATAACTTCCGGTCTTTACAAGAGAATTTTAGTGGTATGCGCTGAAAAAATGAGTTCGATGACCGACTATACCGATCGTCAGACTTGTCCGCTCTTTGGCGATGGTGCTGCCGCTGTGCTTGTTGAGCCTACTGAGGAAGAGGTCGGTGTGATGGATGCAGAAATTCATGTAGACGGAAGCGGACTCCCGCATCTTTTGATGAAGGCGGGTGGTAGCGTTAAGCCGGCTACAGTAGAGACTGTGGAAGCTCATGAACACTATGTGTATCAGGAAGGACGTGCTGTCTATCGTAGTGCCGTTGTAGATATGTTGCGATCTTCGCTATCTGTGATGAATCGCAATGGTCTGAATGCTGAGAATCTCGATTGGTTTGTGCCTCATCAGGCAAATCTGAGAATAATAGAAGCTATCGGGGCTCGTATACAATTGCCTGAAGAGAAAATTCTTGTAAACATTCAGAAAAGAGGCAATACATCTGCAGCATCAATTCCAATATGTCTCAATGAATATAAACATAAGCTTCATAAGGGCGACAAAATAGTGATGACTGCTTTCGGTGCAGGATTTACCTGGGGAGCTATGTATATAGTTTGGGCTATAGATTAAAATTTTAATACTTCATAAAAAAGAGGGGAATCATTCATTATGATTCCCCTCTTTTTAGCTTAAAATAAGCATTTCTCTAATAACTATTAAAGCTAAAATACATATTAGAGATGTGTGTGTGATTGTAAGTTATATAAAAAAGCCACCCTAAAAAGGATGGCTTTTTTTTATGTAAAAGCTAATAGATTAGCCGTTTACTTTCTTCATGTGTGCGATAAGGTCGAGCACTTTGTTAGAGTAACCAATCTCGTTGTCGTACCAAGAGATAACCTTAACGAAGTTTTCTGTGAGGTAAACACCTGCGTTAGCGTCGAAGATAGAAGTACGGGTATCACCGAGGAAGTCGCTTGAAACAACTGCATCTTCAGTGTAGCCGAGTACGCCCTTAAGTTCGCCTTCGCTTGCCTCCTTCATTGCTGCGCAGATAGCCTCTTTTGTAGCAGGCTTTTCAAGTACGCAAGTGAGGTCAACTACAGACACGTCGAGAGTAGGAACACGCATTGAGATACCAGTGAGCTTGCCATTGAGAGCAGGGATAACTTTGCCTACTGCCTTTGCAGCACCAGTAGAAGAAGGAATGATGTTGCCAGAAGCAGCACGACCACCACGCCAGTCTTTCAATGAAGGACCGTCTACAGTCTTCTGTGTAGCTGTTGTAGAGTGAACAGTAGTCATAAGACCTTCCTTAAGACCGAACTTGTCGTTGAGAACCTTTGCGATAGGTGCAAGACAGTTAGTGGTGCAAGATGCGTTTGAAACGAACTGTGTACCCTTTACATATGTGTCATGGTTTACACCGCAAACGAACATCGGGGTGTCATCTTTAGAAGGTGCAGACATAACTACATACTTAGCGCCTGCGTCGATGTGACCCTGAGCTTTTTCCTTAGTGAGGAAAAGACCGGTAGATTCAACTACATATTCAGCACCCTTTTCGCCCCATGCGATTTCTTTCGGGTCGCGGCATGCGGAAACCTTGATTTCCTTACCATTAACGATAAGAAGGCTCTTGTCGAGATCGTAATCTACAGTGCCTTCAAATTTGCCGTGCATTGTGTCATACTTCAGCATATATGCCATGTAGTCTACAGGGAGAAGGTCGTTGATAGCAACTACCTCAATGTCGTCACGCATTGTAGATGCGCGGAAAACAAAACGACCGATACGGCCAAAGCCGTTAATACCAATCTTTGTCATAATTTATTTATTGTTTAACTATTTGGTTAAGTTTTTATCTTATAGCCTGAAACTTAATAAAATAGACACACTCTTATGTGCCAGTTAAGCAACTGGTGTGCCTTTTACCCATTTCACGATGCAAAGATAACAAAATTATTTTGTTATTCACCTATCTTTTTGCATTTTTTAATGCTAAAACAAGCTATTTTTTTTGGCATATTCTCAAAATTGAATATCCACTTAAAAAACTTGTAGAAATTATCTAATTTATTCAAAATTAATTGTTAATTTTGCAAAAGGCTTCGTTTTCAATTCTCAATTGAAAATGAAGATATCCACAGCAGTAATAATGATTATGTTTTTTTTATAAGTTATGGGAAAATTCTTATCTGATTTTAAAGAATTCGCGATTAAAGGAAATGTAGTTGATATGGCTGTCGGTGTAATAATCGGTGGCGCATTTGGTAAGATTGTATCTTCTCTTGTCAACGACATTATCATGCCACTTATTGCGCTTGGCACCGGAAGTGTCAATTTCACCGACCTTCACGCTGAGCTCCGTCCGCAGGAACTGGATGCTGCTGGCGCAGTGATTCGCGAAGCTGTCAATTTCAACTATGGCATGTTTATTCAGAATATAGTAGACTTCATCATTATTGCTTTTTCTATTTTCACAGTGCTTCGCGTGATGATGAGTTTAAAAAAGAAAAAAGAAGAGGCTCCCGCTCCCGCACCGCAACCTTCTGCAGAGGAGAAACTTCTCACTGAAATTCGTGATCTTCTGAAAAAAGAAGAAAAATAAAGATAACAACTTCTGGCGGGTGTGTTAGTAACCCGCCTTTTAATATCAGACAATGAAGAAATTTAAAAGAACGCTTATCACGTCAGCTCTCCCCTATGCCAATGGTCCGGTACACATCGGACATCTCGCAGGAGTGTATGTGCCAGCCGACATCTATGCTCGCTACTTGCGCCTTAAAGGCGAGGAAGTGTTTTTTGTCGGAGGTAGCGATGAGCACGGCGTGCCAATCACTATCAAGGCAAAGAAAGAGGGGGTGACTCCTCAAGATATAGTAGATAGATATCATGCAATCATAAAGGATTCGTTTGCCGAACTGGGTATATCTTTCGACGTCTACGGACGCACCACATCGGAGACACACAGAAAGACGGCTTCCGACTTTTTCCGTCGGTTATACGAAAAGGGTGAGTTTATAGAGAAAACTTCTATGCAACTCTACGATGAGAAAGCCGGACAGTTTCTCGCTGACCGTTATGTGACAGGCACTTGCCCTCATTGTGGCAACGACAGGGCTTACGGCGACCAGTGCGAGAAATGCGGCACATCGCTCAATGCAACCGATCTCATCAATCCAAAATCAGCTCTTACAGGCAATACTCCCGTGTTGAAGGAAACGTTCCATTGGTTCTTGCCTCTCGATAAGTGGGAACCAAAACTCCGCGAGTGGATTCTTGAGCAGCACAAGGAGTGGAAACCGAATGTATACGGACAGTGTAAGTCTTGGCTTGACCTTGGTCTTCAGCCGCGTGCGGTGAGCCGCGATCTTGACTGGGGCATTCCGGTGCCGGTGGAAGGTGCGGATGGCAAGGTGCTTTATGTGTGGTTTGACGCCCCTATTGGTTATATATCAAACACTATCGAAGCTCTTGGTGATGACTGGGAACGCTGGTGGAAGGATCCGGAAACAAGGATGATTCATTTCATTGGTAAGGACAACATTGTGTTTCATTGCATAGTGTTCCCGTCAATGCTGATGGCAGACGGTAGCTACAATCTTCCTGATAATGTGCCTGCCAACGAATTCCTGAATCTTGAAAATGATAAAATCTCTACTTCTCGAAATTGGGCGGTATGGCTTCACGAGTATCTTCGCGAGATTCCAGGAAAGCAAGACACTTTGCGATATGTGCTCACAGCAAATGCTCCTGAAACAAAAGACAATAACTTTACTTGGAAAGATTTCCAGGCACGCAACAATTCAGAACTTGTGGCTATTCTTGGCAATTTCATCAATCGCGCACTTGTGCTTCTCCATAAGTATTATGGCGGTAAAGTGCCCGAGTGTGGTGAGATGACATCTCTTGATACCGAGATGATTGCCGATACTGAAAAGGCTGTTGCGGCTATTTCTGCTAATCTTGACGAATTCAAGTTTCGTAAAGCTCTTGAGGAAGCTATGCAAGTGGCGCGCATAGGCAACAAGTATCTTGCCGATGCTGAGCCTTGGAAACTTTGGAAAACAGACCCAAACAGAGTGGCGACTATCCTCAATCTTTCTGTGCAGCTGTGTGCTCAGCTATGTGTGGTGTTCGAACCTTTCACTCCTTTTATGAGCGAGAAACTCAAGGGATGGCTCGGAATGTCTGAAATAGACTGGAGCATGGCGGGAAAATTCAATCTTATAGCAACCGGTTCGGAAATAGCAGCACCGGAACTTCTCTTTGAAAAGATAGAAGATGATGTGATTGATGCTCAGATGGAGAAACTCAAGAAAGCGCGTGAGGCGTCTCTGCTTGAGTCTTGGCAGCCTGATGCTATCAAGGCAGAAGTAGATTTCCCTACATTCGAAAAACTCGATATTAGGGTAGGAAAAGTGCTTGAGTGCGCTAAGGTGCCGAAAGCCGATAAACTCTTGCAATTCCGTATTGATGATGGTATGGGTGGACGTACTATTGTTAGTGGCATTGCAAAATACTATCAGCCGGAAGATCTTGTAGGCAAGGAGGTGTGTTTTATAGCAAATTTCGCTCCTCGCAAACTCAAAGGTGTTGAAAGCCAAGGTATGATTATGAGTGCTGTCGATGCTGATGGACGCTTAGTGGTGATTGGCCCGCAAGGTGAAGTTCGCCCAGGTTCTTCTGTAGGATAACGTTTTTAAATTAGTTAATTTAGTATATTAGTCAAATTAACCAATAATAGCGTGTTAAGTGAGTTTTAAAGGCTCTGACTGCAACTAATTTGCAGTCAGAGCCTTGTTTTAAGATTTATTAATAATTCAATTTTGGCAGAGAGTGATATTTGATATAAATTTGCAGGTGTGATTGAGTTGTAGCTCTGTGGTTATCACAGAAGGTAAAAGCCTGATGAGTTGGTAGTCTCGCAAGATTGAGCTAATTCTTAATTATAAATTTTCAATTTAAATTCTATTCTTTATGGCAAAGAAAATTGTAAAGAAGGCTCCCATGGGGCGTATCGACGATATGGACGCTAAGCGCAAGGCTCTTGATGTGGCTATGGCTCATCTGGAGAAGGATTTTGGATCTGGCACAATCATGCGGCTTGGTGATGATTCAGTGCAGGATGTAGAGGTAATCCCTACAGGCTCAATAGGCCTTGACTTCGCTCTTGGAGTTGGCGGACTACCACGAGGCAGAATCACTGAAATCTATGGTCCTGAATCGTCGGGTAAGACAACTCTCGCTATCCATGTGATAGCAGAGGCTCAGAAGATGGGTGGCATATGTGCAATAGTCGATGCCGAACATGCCTTCGACCGTTTCTATGCTGAAAAGCTCGGGGTTGATGTGAATAACCTTTGGATAGCTCAGCCTGACAATGGTGAGCAGGCTCTCGACATTGCTGAGCAGTTGATCAATTCAGGTGCTATTGATGTGCTGGTGGTAGACTCTGTTGCAGCGTTGACTCCTAAGGCTGAGATTGAAGGTGAAATGGGCGATAAAAACGTTGGTCTGCACGCACGACTCATGAGCCAAGCTATGCGCAAGCTTACCGGCACAATTGCAAAGACAAGGACATGTTGCATATTCATCAACCAGATTCGTGAGAAGATTGGCGTGATGTTTGGCAATCCGGAAACTACTACCGGTGGCAATGCGTTGAAGTTCTATAGCTCAGTTCGTCTTGAGATCCGATCAAGCGGTTTCATCAAGGATGGAGAGTTGGCAATCGGTCGCACAGCAAAAGTGAAAGTGGTGAAAAACAAAGTTGCTCCTCCTTTCATGAAAGCTGAATTCGAACTGATGTTTGGTGAGGGTATATCTCGTGTTGGTGAAATTGTGGATCTTGGTGTGGAGCATGGCATAATTCAGAAATCAGGAGCTTGGTTTAGCTACAATGGCAACAAACTCGGCCAGGGCAGGGATGCAGTGAAGCGTGTGCTTAAAGAAAACAAGGAACTCGCTGATGAACTCGCTGATAAGATTATGGATAAGATGAATGCAGACCGCCAGGCTCGTCGTCCGCAAGGCAATCCGTTCTTGCCGAGTGAAGACAGCAGAGTGGTGAAATCTGACGATGATGATATTATGGATAGCGATTCCAACGATCAAGACTCAGGTGAAGACCTTTTTGGCGATGATTTCGCTCTCTGAAAAGATACTGTCCTAATTTAACTATATCCTTAGAAAAAGTGGAGGATGCGGATCATAGCCGCATCCTCCACTTTCTAATAATCTATATTATAACTTAATAAATAAGCCTAAAACATAGGGAAAGTGCAACCTTCACGGCTGTACTCCCCCTTTCTCTAATTTTTATTATATGAGATTGCTGTATTATTCAGGTAGTTCTATTTGAACTGCATATTTCTGCTGTCCGAAGCCTCCTACACCACTGATGTAGTATACAGGCGATAGGAATGCAAATCCGGGCTGATACCAAATGTCGTTGTCTCCGGTATATCCGCCATCTTCTCCAAAAGCTTCCCATGAACATGCTTCAATTGCCTGACCAGATGTAGCCTGATAGTTAAGACCTGTAGCATACGACTTGAAGGAAAGTTTGCCGGATTCATTTTCCCAGAATTCTACAAAAGCAGGGCCTGTGCCAGCTATCCAATCTTCCCATGCTTCCGGACCAATCGTGCTGTAATACTCCTTATAAGGCTCTACAACGCGGTAACGTTCGAAACCTTCTGCCTTCAGAATCTCAACTGAGTACATGGATTCGACACCATCCATCACGAATGCGTCACAGAATCCACCATTGCCGAGGCTTACCCATGTGTATGCAACGGGACAATTAATAGTTACGGTTGAGACACCACTGTAGCTCTCATTGTTTTTGTCTTTGAATGTAAGCTCGCCAGAATAGGTGTATGGAGCCACTGCATCCTCTATTTTTATTACTACATTGGCAGTGTTGATGCCGGCTTCGTATTTCAAGAGGCCTTCTACTGTTATGTCAGAGGGGCAATCATCTCCGGGTGTGAATACCACTTCAATAGAATCTGCCGATTCGGTATATACACGCTCTACGGGAATTACTATCTCATTTGCTCCCGGTGAAAGAGTTTCTTCATAGGTTGAGCTTGTAAAGTAGAATTCCTGCTTGCTGGGAGCCTCATCCCAATATCCATTGTCGGAGCAGGAAGAGAGAGCGGCTACCGCTATGATTGATGCGGCTACTGATATTTTCTTATATATATTCATTTCAGTCTTTGTTTTTTAGTTATTACTCTGCGATGGGAGTAGGAACGGGGCCTTCTTGATTGTTGGCACTTGCAGGAATTAAAGGATTGGTCTGTGTTTCGCTACGTGGAATCAGATAGAGGCGTAGCGGACTGTCTGCCGGAATATTGAATACTACTGAAGGTTCGAATCCTCCACCTACGCGGTCAACAGGCTTCTTGAGGCGCTGGAGGTCGTAGTATGAGAGACCCTCACCCCACAACTCAATACGACGCTGTTTCCAGATTTCATCTTGTATTTCGGTAGCGTTGCTGAGCATGCAATTGTATTGCGGATTTCGGTATGTCTGCATGAAACTGTTGAGTGTGGATACACCGCCTGTTGTGTTGCCCGACATCGCCTGAGCCTCTGCAAGTGTCAGATACATCTCCTCAATACGCATCAAAGGTATGTCGTTGAGGTAGCATATACCTGAGAACATGCTCTGGTATGTATCAAATTTTACATTGATGTAAGCAGCTTCCTTCGGATTTTCGAAATAACTATAGAGTACACTTGCATGTGCCTCGTCAAGGTTGGCACTTTGTCCGTTTTCGTCACACCACCATCCTTTGCGCACGTCGGTGGCGGGAATAGATTCGAATAGAGCCTTATTAATCATTCTGTAGACACCTACCTGGGCGTAACCACCGTTATAGAATGTCACGAAGTGACCGGGCCAGCAGTGGAGATTGCCAACTTCGCCTGATTCGATATCGATGGCAAAAATCCATGAATGATCCGATGCATTCCAGAATGAGGGCTTAGAAACCTCTTCGATTGTATATGGTGTGCAATTACTATTCTGGATCACATACTGTGCGTCTTCAGCTGCGGCACTCCAATTGTTCATAACGAGGTTTATACGAGCACGGATACCGGTAGCTGTAGAGGCTGTGATGAATTGTTTGCCAAGACGGTTGGCTGGAGCGATGTGGCCAGTACCCTTGAGTAGTTCTATCGCCTTGTTGATGTCACTTAGAATCTGGTCGTAGACTTCTTGCACTGAGGCGCGTGCCGCACCATTGACTGCTACTTCATTGCTATTGGCTTCAGTGATGATTGGCACACAAGGCTTGTCTTGATTGCCTACATATGTGAACTGATACATCTGAGCAAGGTTGAAGTATGCCCATGCGCGATAGCCGAGTGCCTGCGCCATGTAATATTGTAGGGTTTCGTTTGTGGTCTCGGGGTCTATGGTCTTAAGTATGGTATTGCATGAAAAGATCATATTGTAGTTAGTACCCCACATGAACTGTGTAGCTACGTTGCTATCGTTCTTGTCGCTATAGTTGAGAGCTATGTTAAACCAGTTATAACCACTTGTGGTGGAGGGCATATCTGCAGTTTTAGAATCCATATAAAGCATGGATGCTGGCCATCCGAAGTCATTCTGATAGTCATCGTCTTTTGATACGACGCAAATTTGCTTGGTCATAACCGGGAGAGCATTCACACTCGCCTCTGCCATTGATGGATCGTTGGCAACAACATTCTCTTTTTGCTGAGAGGTTACAGTGCCACCCATCGGCTCCATGTCAAGATCATTGCATGATCCAAGGAACGCTAATGCTACAATGGCGGGAAGATACTTATATGTTGTGTTCATTTTTTTTCACTAATTGAGATTAGAATTCAATTTTGATACCTCCAGACAAGCAGCGAACAGCTGTATAGGTGGATGTAGTTGCTGATACGAAACTCTGACGAGGGTCAAGACCCTTGCGGGCGCTCCAAAGAGCGATGTTGTCGCCTGAGAAATATACTCTGAGGGCACTTACACCAAACTTCTTGGTGACCTTTGTTGGGATGGTATAACCGATTGTGATATTGTTAAGCGACAGGTAGTTGCTTGACACAAGTCCGCGGTCGGTAGTATATCTTGAGAATGAATAGCTGTCGGTAGCATCGAGACGGGGCACGTCTGTAAAACGGTTCTCAGGTGTCCATGCATTGAGAATGTCTTTGTGCCATGCATGACCATAATCGCTGGAATATCCTGATCCCATCATGTCCTGATATCCATAGTCTAAGAGTTTGCCTCCTGCCTGATAGCTGAATGCAACTGAAAGGTCGAAGCCATAGAGTGAAAGATTTGTTCCAAAACCACCATAGAACTTCGGAAGCAGGTTGCCGGTACACTGACGATCTTTAGAGTTGTAGGTATCTTTTACTCCATAGGAGCCTTCGATTTTCTCACCATCTTTATTATAGTCCCAACCCCAGTAGAGTGCCTTGCCGGTTGCAGGGTCAACGCCTGCATACTTCACGAGATAAAGTTGATACATGGAATCTCCTTCGCGGTAGATGCGAGATCCACTAATCCATTCTCCGTTAAGTTCGGAAGAAAGCTTGAGAATCTTGTTGTTGATCCATGTGCCGTTAAAGTTGACAGACCATTCTACATTGTTGGTCTTAACAGGAGTGTAGTTAACTTCGAGTTCTAAGCCGTGGTTGCGCATGGATCCGATGTTTGTCGGGATCGAACTGTAACCGAGCGAAGGAGATACCGGACGATTGTAGAGCATGTCGGAGGTTTGGCGGTTGAAGTATTCCAACGTACCTGTCACCTTGCCGCCAAGGAAAGCATAGTCGAGACCTACGTTGAAGGAGTTTGATGTTTCCCATGTGAGGTCTGGATTTCCCTTGAAGACGAGTGATCCGTCGCTCCAACTGGTAGCGCCACTGATGTCGTACTGGTCAAGATATGCGTAGTAGTAATAGGAGCCTACACCAACACCATTCCAAAGGTTATCGTTACCCTGTTGGCCGAAGCTTGCGCGGAGTTTCAACTGATTGAGCCAGCTATTGGTGGATTCCATGAAATTCTCCTTAGCAATATCCCATGCTGCAGACACTGAGAAGAAGTTGCCCCATCGGTTATCTGGAGCGAAGCGTGAGGACGCGTCACGGCGATACATTCCGGTCAGGAAGTAGCGAGCATCGTAATTGTAGTTGACCTGTGCGAAAATACCACGTGTGGAGTATTCATTATATGCACCGTAACTTCTGCGACCATCGTTCATTAGTGTGTTGTTGATAGCCCAAGAGAATGGGTTGTATAGACCATTACCAGTGCCTTCTATGTATTCGCTTTTGTAATCGTAGCTTTCATAGCCTACCATAGCCTGTAGGTTATGGATGTCATTGAAGCTATGCTGATAGTTGGCGATTCCCTGGATAGTCATACCCGATGTGCGGTCTGACTCTTGTGTAGCATTACCACCCTGAGTGGTGAACTGACCATAGAGTCCATTGAGTATCATATGGTAGCGAGTATTGTCTACGGTGTAGCCAAGAGTGCCGGTGAGGGTAAGACCTTCTATTGGAGTCAGCTGGAGATACCACTTGCCGTTGAAGAGATCGGTAAGAAACTCGCGGGAGTCGTAGATGAGCTGACCGGCGGGGTTACCGTTGGTTATGATCGGACGAGAGAATGGAGTAGACTTGGAGTCGCCGTAGTCGTAGATGGGCTGGTTGTATGATTCGTCATACATGATGTTGCCCTGGGCATCGCGAACATAGATTGGATAGATGGGAGCTACGTTGTTGGCTGCATAGAATGCGTTACCATTGCTTGTTGATGAATCTGAGTCCATGTCGCGCGGGTAGTCGCTCTTTGCATATGCGTAGCTGATGTTGGTGCCTATTTTTAACCAATTGGTCACGTTGTAGTCTACATTCAGGCGAGTTGAGAGACGCTCGTAGCTTGAGTTCTTGATTGTTCCTTCATCTTTGGTATAGCCTCCGTTGAAGTAGTAATTGAACTTGTCGTTAGCTCCGGATACACTGACGTTATATTCCTGGCGTAGACCATTGCGGAATGTGGCGTCTGCCCAGTCATCGGGGATGAAATAGTAGTCTCCATATTTGTAGCCAAGTGTGGCATTGGGATTGAGTTTGCCATCAATTCCGATGAGTGATTCTCCATCTGGAACGGTATATACCTGATAGCCTAAAGCGGACAGCATTTTGCTGTTGGCATATGCGTGTGCGCGTTCAGCGTCATATCCGAGCGAATAAAGAGCAGCGTTGCGTTGTGCAGCATAGCTGAGCTCGTAGTATGTAGCAGGATTGTCAATCACGTCATAGTTTGTGATCTCGCGACTGTTTGCACCCCATTTGGCATCAAGTGTCACTTTCGTGGTGCCTTTCTTGCCGCGTTTGGTGGTGATGAGAATGACACCATTGGCACCGCGTGCACCATAAAGTGCAGCTGCTGCAGCGTCTTTCAAGACGGTCATAGATGCGATGTCGCTCGGGTTTAGGGCAGCAATATCACCATCATAGGGTACGCCATCAAGTACGTATAGAGGACTCATGCTTGCATTGATAGATCCTACACCGCGAATACGTACGGTAGAACCTACACCTGGCTGACCATTGGCGTTAAGTGTCTGAACACCTGCCACCGCACCATTGAGGGCGTTGGTTACGTTGGTTACAAGACGGTTATCAAGTGTTTCCGCATTTATTACTGATGCGGCTCCTGTATATTCAGATTTCTTTGCTGTGCCGTAAGCTACGACCATCACGTCGTTGAGTTCTTGGGAATCACTGTGAAGACCGATTTTTAAATCTTCTCCAATTGATACTTCTGTAGGGAGCATTCCTACATAAGAAATCACCAGTTTTGAAGCGTTAGCTGGGACGTTCTTGATTGTGAAATTACCATCAATATCGGTGGATGTACCGATAGTTGTTCCTTTCACCAAGACGGTTGCTCCGATCACGGGTTGATCATCACTGACAGAATAGACGTAGCCTCTTGCCTTGCGCTGTCCCAGCGCAGATGCAATTACTACCGTCATCAGAGCCATTAGTGTTAGCAATCTTTTAATAAAAAAAGAGTTTTTTAATAAAACATTATGGTTTCTTTTTGTTATTATGTTTGTCTTTTTACCGTAGAAACTCCGTATCTGTTGTAGAAATTTGCATTTTCTTAAAATGTGATATCTAAAATCTATTTTTTGTAGATCTTTTTTTTAAAACAAAGAATCTTCAAAAAAGTTGTTAAAAAACATATTTTTGTCTAAAATTAATTGAAATTTTGTTGTTTTTTTGTAAAATGGGAATATTTTTCTTCGAAAGAATGTAGTTATTCTGGCAGTATTTTCGACACTGTTTTAGCAATAGTGTGTAAGAAAAGGTATTGATAATTGTGTATTTTTGCAGTATGAAAAAAATAAGGTTTTTTCTTGAGAAGTTGCCGCCATTTATGCTGACGGCTATTTGTCTGCTTGCAATAAGCTGGCTTACTCTTGCCTCCAAACCGCTTGGTGACACTGACGTGATGCTCTTTCCTTATGCCGACAAGGTGGCACATGCTATAATGTTTGGAGGCTTCACCTTTTGTATACTTCTTGATTCGGTGCGACGGCGTGGGTGGTGTAAATGTAGCTCGGTAGTTGCTGTAGTTGCGGTGCTGGCATCGGGTGTAGTGGGTGTCTTCACTGAGTATCTGCAAGAAAATATGCACGCCGGGCGATCCGGAGATCTCGTGGATCTCTTGGCGGATTGCACCGGCGCGGTTATTGTGGCAGCGATTTGCTGCGCTATACGTCTCCCGAGACATCGGGAGATCTAAGGTTGCTTATTTCTTAAGGAGCGAACGCCCTTTTTCGATTGCTTGCTCGTTGAGAGGTATGAGCTTATGATGGCGTTCTGGAAGTGATTTCTTGAGTCCCTTTATTACGTTTTCCATCGGAATCTTGTAGGGCATTGCCTCAAGAAGGGCTCCCATCACTATCATGTTGTAGGACTTGGCATTGCCGAGTTCGAGTGTGGCATCCATGGCATCGATTGGATATATGCTTATGTCGTCGCGCTTTGGATGCTTGTGAATGCCGTTGGTGTCGTAGATAAGGATGCCACCGGCCTTTACGCGAGGGCCAAACTTGTCAAGACTCTGCTGGTTGAGCGCAATCACGATGTCGTAGGTGTCAAGCACCGGTGAGGATATGCGTTCATCACTGAGGATTACGGTGACATTGGCGGTGCCGCCTCTCTGTTCGGGACCGTAGGATGGCATCCAACTCACTTCCTTATTGTCCATGAGTCCGGAATAAGCCAGAATCTTGCCCATCGAGAGGACGCCCTGCCCTCCGAATCCGGCTGCTATAATCTCTGTCTTCATCTTTTACTCGTTTTTGAGATCCCCGAGAGGATATTTTGCAAACATGTGTTCTGCCATCCATTCGTTGGCCTTTTGGGGGGAGAGTTTCCATCCTGAATTGCAGGTAGATACAACTTCTACAACACTTGTACCTTTCTTTTCGATGGCATTCCGGAAGGCTTTCATGAGAGCCGCTTTTGTCTTTCTCACATTCGCTGCCGTGTGAACACTTTGGCGGGTTACGTAGCAGGTGCCGTCGAGTTCTTTTAGGAGATTGGTAATCTCAAGCGGATGTCCGTTGAGATCTACTCGGCGTCCGTAGGGAGATGTGGCGGTTTTTTGTCCGAGCAAGGTGGTCGGTGCCATTTGTCCGCCGGTCATGCCGTAGATTGCATTGTTGACGAAAATCATTACTATATTTTCTCCTCTGTTGGCAGCATGAATCGTTTCGGCTGTGCCTATTGCCGACATGTCGCCATCGCCCTGATATGTGAACACCACATTGTCGGGCCAGAGGCGGCTTGCCGCTGTGGCTACTGCCGGTGCCCTACCGTGGGCTGCTTCAATCCAGTCGCAGTCGATATAATTATAAGCAAACACTGCGCATCCCACCGGAGAGATTCCTATGGTGCGTTCCACTATGCCGAGTTCTGCTATCACTTCTGCCACGAGTTTATGGATCACTCCGTGGCTGCAGCCGGGGCAATAGTGCATATTCACTTCCTCAAGGAGCTCCGGCTTGCTGTATACCTTGTTCTCAGGACGGATAATATCTTGAATTTCCATATCTGACCTTGATTAGTGTGATCCGATTACCCTTTCCTTAAGGGCGTTGACTATCTCTGACGGACTCGGGATAATGCCTCCCATGCGTCCGAAATGCTTCACTGGCAGTGAGTCATGAACGGCAAGGCGCACGTCTTCTATCATCTGGCCTGCGTTGAGTTCTACCACCAAAATTCCCTTTTTGCCTTCGGCTGCCTTTCTGATGGCTTCTGACGGGAACGGCCAAAGGGTGATGGGACGCAAGATGCCTACTTTTAGGCCCTCTTCTGCTGCAAGTTCTTTTGCTTTTGTGGAAATACGTGCCACTGATCCAAACGAAATAATCAGATAGTCGGAATCTTCAGTGTCGATTTCCTCCCAGCGGGTTTCGTTTTCCTCTATTTGGCGATATTTGGCTTGCAACTCTTCATTGATGACTTCCATGCGCGATGATTCGAGTTCAAGGGATGTCACCACATTGCGTTTTCTTAATCCTTTTCTGCCATTGGCAGCCCAAGGACACTGCTTTCGTATTTCTTCTTCGGTGCGCCGTGGTCTCTGCTCGGGAAGAACAACCTTCTCCATCATCTGACCTACTATGCCATCAGCGAGAATCATTGCCGGGTTGCAGTATTTGAACGCAAGGTCAAATCCGAGCCCTACGAAGTCTGCCATCTCTTGCACTGTGGAGGGTGCAAGCACTATCAAGTGATAATCTCCGTGACCGCCTCCCTTGGTGGCCTGAAAATAGTCGGCCTGAGAAGGCTGAATGGTGCCGAGTCCGGGACCTCCGCGCATCACGTTGAGCACAAGTGCTGGCAGTGAGGCCGCTGCAATATAAGAAATACCTTCCTGTTTTAGGCTGACACCGGGCGATGATGATGAGGTCATCACGGCCTTTCCGGTCGATGCTCCGCCATACACCATGTTGATCGCGGCTACTTCCGATTCTGCCTGAAGCACTACCATTCCGGTGGTCTCCCACGGCATCAACTCCTCGAGGGTCTCGAGTACTTCCGACTGAGGGGTGATGGGATAGCCGAAATATCCATCGCATCCGTAGCGGATGGCGGCATGGGCAATTGCCTCGTTCCCCTTCATTAGTCTTACCTCTTCCATATTGTAAAGTTGGTTTGTTCGTTTGGGGTCTTAGTCTATTTTTACGCGATACACCTCTATGCATGCGTCTGGACATACCATAGCACAACTGCTACATCCGATGCATGACTCTGGATTTGCCATATACGCGTAGTGAAAACCGCGGTCGTTGACTTCATTGGGCTGTAGCGACAGTGTGTCGGTTGGACAAGCGACCACGCAAAGATTACATCCTTTGCACCGCTCAGTATTGACGGTGACTGCTCCTTGTATTTTTGCCATTGGTATTATTTGGTGAAATTTGTTCGTTTGGTTTGTTGGCAAATGTTGCAATTGCAAGATTGCACTTACAAATATAGGTAAAAATCTGTTAATAGCTGTATGCAGTATTAAAGATTAACAAAATTTAATAAACTGCTCAGTCCTTTTGATTTGTGCAGTTTTTTTAGTGATTGGTGTGTCTGTTATTGGGTTATATATTCCCATTGTTGAGTAGTCTGGTGAGGGCTTTCATTCCCTCGGATGCTGTCTGGGAAATTACTGTTAGGTTAGGAATGTCGGGTGTGGCGGCTGGATGTGGGTCTATATAGTATATAGGCGTGCCTTTGCGCACGCTATAGAGAAGTCCCGCGGCGGGATAGACGGCAAGGCTTGTGCCGATGATGCAGAAAATGTCGGCTTCGCTCACAAGTTTCATGGCTTTTTCTATGTTGGGCACCGGCTCCTGAAAGAAAACTATGTGAGGACGCATAAGGTCGCCGTTGGCTCCGCGTGTCTCAGGTGTTGTGTCGAGGTTGTCTAGTGAGAGTGTTTCTATATAGTCTGGATTATTTACTGAACGAATCTTCATCAGCTCGCCGTGCAGGTGCAGCACTTGTCTCGAACCGGCTCTCTCGTGGAGATTATCCACATTTTGTGTGATGATGCTCACATCGAAATCTCTTTCAAGGTCTGCAAGGGCATAATGTGCAGCGTTTGGCTCCACATTGATGATTTCGTGCCGCCGGGCGTTGTAGAAGTCGTGCACAAGTTTTGGATTTCGGCGGAATCCGTCGGCTGACGCCACGTCCATCACCGGATAGTTTTCCCATAGACCTCCAGCATCGCGAAATGTCGTTATTCCGGACTCTGCGCTGATGCCGGCCCCGGAGCTTATCACTAATTTCAGTTTTTTCATAATATGTTGATTTTACGTTCTATGTGTTCTGAATGATATTGGCATGTCTTTCTGCCGTTGCAATTTACTACCTTTTTTTCGGATTTACAAATATTAGATTGAAAATGTGGTTTTTATTTTGAAACGAATTTTGCTGTGTCGCGGATTTTTATTAACTTTGCAACGTCTTTTGTCGAAAGGAGTTCCTCGCAAGAGGAGAGAGTCCTCGGAATTATCCTTTTTAAGAAAGACAAATTATTATTAACTAATTAACTCTCAAAAAAATGCATCTTTCAACTGAAGAAAAACAGGCTATCTTCGAGAAGTATGGTCAGGACAAGAATGATACTGGTAGCCCAGAAAGCCAGATCGCTCTTTTTTCAATTCGTATCAAGCACCTTACAGAGCATCTGAAAGAACATCACAAAGATTTCTCTACTGCACGTTCTCTTAAGACTCTCGTAGGTCAGCGTCGTAGCCTTCTCGACTATTTGAAGCGCAAGGACATCAACCGTTATCGTGAGATCATCGCTAAGAAAGAACTTGGCATCCGTAGATAATCGAGTTTGTCTCAAAAGTAAAATGAATCCGGTATCAGTTATTTGGTACCGGATTTTATTATATGCAAGTATCTACGTTATGCGTGTGGAATACGCTGGCGCACATCGGTGCCTGAAGGTGCCTGATAGATGCGGAGCCCGAATTCCCTTACGCTGGCATAGACATGATCGAATATGTCTGCCTGAAGACGTTCGTAGGCACTCCATGCCGTGATGCGAGTGAAGAAATATAGCTCAAGCGGAAGACCCTGTGGTTGGGGTGGCAACTGGCGAACCATCAGTATCACGGCGGAGTCGGGATGGCGTTTGATGATATCCGGATGCGAAGTAAGGTATCTAATGAGGTATTTTCTGAAGAGCGACACGTTCACCTCTCTCTCCGCGTGCTTCAGTTCATGTTCGGTGATGAAACCTTTGTCTTGGAGGTGCTTGACTTCTTCGCTGCTAAGAAAGCGTATGGTGTCGAAGTCTATATAGATGGATCGTGCCACTTGTCGAGCCCCGACCTCTCGCATGTTCTGATAGTTGCGGAAGGAGTCGCTGATGAGCGTGTAGGGGTGTATGGTGACTATGGAATTGTCCCAGTTGCGAACTTTTACCGTGGTTAGTTTTATCTGCTGAACTTCTCCGTTGGCTCCCGCCTTGTCGCAGACTATCCAGTCTCCCTTTTTTAGCATGTTGTTTAGTGTCAGCTGTACGCCTGCTACAAAACCTTTGATGGTGTCTTGAAACACAAGACTAAGAACTGCGGCAGACGCTCCGAAACCTGTCAGCACCATCCCCGGTTCTTTGTCGAAGAGGATGCTGACAGCTATTATGATTCCCACTATCACCATGATCAGGTGCGCTGCTCCTTCAATTACAGAGAGATTGTGTTCGTTGGCTTTGTCGCGTTTCTCAAATGCTTCTACTGTGTTAGATATGAGACGAGACAGCAGATTTATCACCGCATAGACTATGTAGACATCAGTGAGTTTCTCTATGGTCGACACTCCCCATTCATGCTCTGTGAATGCTTCGGGTAGCATCCATGAGAGGATGCATGCGGGTGCAAGCTGCGAAAATGCCTTCATGGCCTTTTTGTCGAGAATATCATCGTCCCATTCTGTCTTGGATTTCCGTGTGATGTATCCTACGAGTGGAGTGAGAATCCTAACACACAGAAAATATGATGTGACAGATATGATGGCTATAGAAATTATCAGAAGTGGCGTGGTAAGTGTGTCGGCTATATTGTCGGCAACGCATAAGTCTAATATTTCTGTGATCCATTTTTTTAGCAGCATAATCAGAAGTGTTGACGGTGGTATTGCTTTATTTACGTCCGAAGTCTGCTGGTATCTCACCCCAGAGGTCGGTCTGCCATTTCATTATCTTCACAGGCCAGTTGTTGCCGCGTATCCATACGAGCGCGCGTCCCATAAGCTCGAAGAGTTTCTCGTTTTCTTTCGTTGGCTTCAGTTGCGTTTTGATCTGTCGGTTGCGAATCCATGCCATTGCTGTCTTGGAATCGCTGTAGATGTTGTGCCAGTCGTTGCGCTTGCGCATCTCTGCAAGTGCGTGAACAATGGCGAGGAATTCTCCGATGTTGTTGGTGCCTTGCCGGAATGGTCCCATTTTGAATATGACACGTCCGGTGGATACTTCCACTCCACGATATTCCATAATGCCCGGATTTCCTTGACATGATGCGTCTACAGCCCAAGCATCTTTGTCGATGTCGGGATTAGACATATATGCTTGGGAATGCGGAGCATTTTCTCGGTGGTCGGCAGCTGCAAGCAGAAATGTACCGAGGTCTTCGGGTGAGCCATCTCCTTTCCGAAAGGCATTCGCGGCTTCGGCTGCCGATGAAAAGCCCTTGAATCTGGCATTCGGGAAATTTATGATCTGCTCTTCGCAGTCATTCCAGTTATCATAGATTCCTGGTTGACGTCCCGACCAAACTACATAGTATTTCTGTTTTTCCATAGTTTGCTATTTCAGTCCGGCTGCTCGCTTGATGAGCAATGGAATCTCAATGTTGTTAAGGTTGCCGGTGAAGTAATGTGAGTTTGCTCCAACGGCATATACCGGTACGAAGTTGCCGGTGTGTGAAGTGGTGGTCCAGCCAATACCCATGTGTGCGTTGAGCACGTCAAACACTTTGGCTGTGAAGGCATTGAATGTTTGGTATAGGGTCTGTTGGTCTTCTGCATTCCTATCGATGAATGTCTTGCCAAAGAGCTCTTTCAGCTTTTCGGTCTCTTTGTCGCTGATTGGCACGCCATTCCAGAATCCGAGTTTCTCGCGGAGTGCTTTTTCCATTTCTTCCCATGAGGGGTTCTGTGTCTGGCTTCCCCAGTTGAGGGTCCATTCTCCGAATGCGTCTTTTGATATTTTCTGGTAGTCGGCATAGCCGATGTTGGTGCCGCTCATCCCGTTTCGTCCGTATGCCATTCCTCCGGTGTCATGGTCGGCGGTAATCACTATCAGAGTCTCGTCGGGATGGCGAAGGTAGAACTGGTATGCCACGTTGATGGCATCCTGGAAATTAAGGATTTCTTTTATCACAGCTCCTCCGTCGTTGGCATGGGCTGCCCAGTCGATATTTCCTCCCTCGATCATCATGAGAAACTTGCCGGCATTCGCATTGTTAAGCGTAGTGAGGCATGCCTCGGTAATCTGTGTACATGTCATGGCTCCTGGTATGGAGTCGATGGTATAGCCTACCTGTCCCCTTTGGGGGTTGTCGGAGTAGAGAAGCACCTTTTGGGGAGTTTTCCCTTTTTCGCGCATTTGTCTGAACGACTCATAACCCTCGCAGATTTCATAGTCGTTTTTTCTCATTAATTTTATATAATCTGCAACTGCTTCATCTCCTGCACCTTGGAGCTTGAAATGACCTCCGGCGAGAAATGAAAGTCCACTCTCTGCTGACTGTGGTGCAATCTCATTTTTCATCGAACGGTCTTGTGCATGTGCATACCATGCCGAAGGCGTGGCGTCGTCGGCTTGAACTGTTGTGCCTACGCCTACCGGAAACCCTGCTTTCATGAAGTCTACAGCGATGCTTTCCACTGCTGTTGTGTCGGGTGTCATTCCAACCATGTAGTTTCTTGTCTTGTGGCCGGTGGAGAGTGCGGTGCCTGCCGCTGCGCTGTCGGTGATGGGGTTTGAGGCTGAATATGTGCGAGCCTGAGATGCTACAGGAAACGTGAGCATAAGTATAGGACTGTCATTTTTCAGCACATCGCGATTGTATATCTCTGTGGCGTTGACATGACCCATGCCCATGCCGTCTCCTATGAAGTAGAATATATACTTGGCATCCTCTGCCATGATGTTCAGAGTGGATAGGGCTGCAATGCCGGCAAGAATAATTTTTTTCATAATTTATTAGTATGTGTATTTCGTTGTTTTTGTTAGTCTATCTATTATCAATCACTGGAGTTCTATATGTAGCGGATAGCTATTGCGGAGAGATTCGAAAGATGTTGGACCTTCCGATTTAAGTGTAGCTGTCAGTGGCGTTGGATCGAATTTTTCCATTATCAGATCTGGGGTGATATGCTGTGGCTCGGTGTAGGGGCCCTGAAGTCCGGTGGTGTCTACAGGTATGCCAAGACAATCGCCTATGGCTTCCAATGCCATGCGTGTGGCTCGCTGTTTCCCCTCTACACTATAGCCGGCAATATGGCAGGTTGCCACTTCTGCGAGATTCAGAAGTTGGGGGTCTATGTCTGGTTCATCTTCCCAAGTGTCTATTATAGCCTTTGATATGTGTCCGGACTTGATTGCTTCACTAAGGGCATGTGTCTCTGCCACCTCTCCCCTTGCCGCATTCACAAAGATAGCTCCTCTTTTCAGATGCTTTAGCGTCTCTGCATTGATCATGTGAAATGTAGGGTTGTCGCCATTGCGTGTCAATGGCGTATGGAGTGAGATAGCATCGCTTTTTGCCATTACTTCTTCGATCGGAAAATATTCGTGGTCGGTATATCCGGCTTTTGCGCGAAGCGGATCGCATACGAGTACGTTTGCCCCTAACTTCTTGCCCCATTGAGCCACAATGCTTCCGACATTGCCGCATCCAATCACTCCAATTGTAGATGTCGACGGATTAAATCCGTTGCGAAGGAGTGTTGACCATACATATACGGCAACTCCGGGTGCGTTGCATCCTGGTGCATTCCTTACCATTATGCCGTTGCTTTTACACCATGGTATGTCGATATGGTCCAGCCCGATAGTGGCGGTTGTCACTATTTTTACCTTCGACCCTTCGAGTAGCGATGCATCGCAACGTGTGCGAGTCCTGACTATCAAAGCGTCTGCATCATTCACCGTTTCCCTGCATATTTCCCCAGCTGGCAGTGTCTGGATTTCAATGCCTGGAATTCTTCCTTCGATGAATGGTATTTTGTTGTCGATAACTATTTTCATAGCTTTTAGTTGTTTGTCATAGTTGCATCTACAAGCATCAGAATGTAGAGGGCAATGAAGAGTGACATAAGCGACCAGAACCAAATCCTGCTTTTGGGTATCCGGCGTATGGCGAAGAAGTTGGATATCTGTACTGCAGTTGTGAAACAGAATGTGGATGTATATGCCTGAAAATTTTCAAAGTCTATAAGCATACAAGCCACGCACACAACGCCAAGTAGAGTAATCATGTTGTTGAATGTTCTCACTTTAAGATTACCGGAATATATCAGCATGGCGTTATTAAGCGTCATCATGAGCCCTGTCATTGCAAGCATACCCAAAGAGATCAAAATGAATAGAATGTAGCCACTACCATATTCAGGCATTATGGATAGAAACTGTGGTATACGGCACTCTTCAGACGATATGATTCCAAAGCCTATTAATACCCAATATGGAGCGATAAGTCCCATGATGTAGGCTATCGCTTCCTTAAGTCGAAGTGTTTTTGTCATCAAGGCCATGATGGGATAGACTATCATCATTGACAGAAATGAATATTGCACCATAGATCCTAACGACAGATATGTGGCAACAGAAAACATTTGCATTGTGGCATTAGGTGTCCGATAGGATTTCATCATGATGTTGAGGCATATGAGATTTACAAGCAACATCAAGATGGGGGTGCCGAAATATGATGTGTTGATTGGATTAGTTGCAAGCAATATTGCCATTGATGTTGGCAATATTCCCTCTGTGCCTTTTACAAACGAATAGCGACGATTGATGATGATGGCTGCTCCGACTGCTATCATCATTAATATGGCATTGAGAGGAATTTCAGCGCAAGGTATTTCCCATAAATTGGGCGATGGTAGGCATATCCCATAATCACCTTCTGGTGAGAGATTAGGCAATAAAAGTGCTGTCGCGGCAATCATTGCGATAGCCGCGACAGCACTTATTATTATGGATGCCGATCCGGCAGTGCGGTAACTATTCATCTGTGGTCAATCTTCATCGTCATCTTGGAAACCGAGACGTGAATTGCGACGTGATCGCATTTTTCCAGGAGCTCGTGTTTCTTCATACTTTGTCAGTTGTGGCCCTTTGTTTGATATTTTGCGCGGTTCGTTGTCAAATCTTCTTGGCTTGCGATCGTCGTTGTCAAATCTTCTTGGCTTGCGATCGTCATTGTCAAATCTTCTTGGCTTGCGATCGTCATTGTCAAATCTTCTTGGTTTGCGATCGTCATTGTCGAATCTTCTTGGCTTGCGATCGTCATTGTCAAATCTTCTTGACTTGCGATCGTCGTTGTCGAATCTTCTTGACTTGCGATCGTCATTGTCGAATCTTCTTGGTTTGCGATCGTCATTGTCGAATCTTCTTGACTTGCGATCGTCATTGTCAAATCCACGAGCCTTGCCACCTTTCTGGAAATCCTTGCGAGTGCGGCTTTTGCCGTCATACTTTCGAGCGTCTTCCTCCCATTCTCGGTCTGACATGCGTCTTACCTTTGGCTGGTCGTCTTTCGGGGCGGTGTGCTTCACTATTCCACCATCAGCGCGGAAGTCATTATAGTTGCCGCTAAACATTACATATTCATTAAGAGTGCATTGTAGCGCTCCGTTGAGAAGAGGGTATTTCACCGATGGCTTCAGACCAATGTCTTGCATATTGCCTTCTTCAAGGCCGATGATCCATGCGTGCCAACCTTCGAAATTCTTTTTTAGGCAAGTCCCGATAGTCTTATAGAGTGCCTGTGCTGACATGTTGGATGGATTGATGCGCTGGCCGTATGGCGGATTTGTCACCAGCACACCTTCAGGTGCGTTGTCGGTCCATTCTTCTATGCTTTTGCAGCATATTTCCACCATATTGTCTACCTTGGCATTTTTGATGTTTTTGCGGGCTATCTTCACGGCATTGGGATCAATGTCTCCACCATAGATTTTATAGGCGAAGTCGCGCTCTCCACTGTCGTCATTGTAGATTTCTTCGAAGAGGTCGCGATCGAAGTTTTCCCAAGTTTCAAACGCGAAACTCTCGCGATAGATGCCGGGATTGATGTTGGCCGCTATCAGAGCAGCTTCCGTGAGGAATGTGCCGGAACCGCACATAGGGTCAACGAAATCGCATTCTCCTCGCCAGCCTGTTTTCAAAATGATACCTGCGGCAAGCACCTCGTTGATTGGAGCTTCGGTGTTCTCCACCTTATAGCCTCGCTTTGAAAGTGGCTCACCGCTTGAATCAAGCGAAATAGTCACTCTGTTGTCTGAGATATGCACGTTAAGCTGGACGTCTGCCCCCTGTAGCCTTATTGAGGGGCGTTGTCCGCATGTGTCATTGAAGTGGTCTACGATGCCGTCTTTTACGCGGTATGTCACAAACTTTGAGTGGGTGAAGTCTGCGCTGCTCACTGTGGAGTCGATCGAGAATGTGGAGTCGGAAGTCATATATTTCTCCCACTCTATTTCTCTTACAGCATCATAGAGCTCATCCGGATTAGATGCCGTGAATTTCACAATCGGCTTAAGTATTCTGAGGGCAGTGCGGCAGCAAAGATTCGCCTTGTACATCATTGCAAGGTCTCCCTCAAATTGCACCATGCGGTTACCTGCCTCTACATTTTCGGCTCCAAGTGCCGTCAGTTCGTCACTAAGCACATCCTCCAGTCCTTGGAAGGTCTTGGCGACCATTGTAAATTTATTTTCCATTTTTCGTTTTTCAACCGAAATTAATTACGTTTGTAGGAGACTGCGGAGTCTCTTTTGCCTGTGACTTCTGGCTTATACGCGAGTCTTTGCCGTCTGTTGCCTTGCGAAGTTCTTCCCAAAAGTCTGCGGGTCGATTGTAGGCCGGTGTCCGTTCAAGCAGTACTGCCACTTCGTGATTGTCAAACTGCGATGGCTCTAGCACTGCATACTTCGCTTTGTTGGCGTCGCGCATCTGCTGCTTCAACTTGTCTGCACCATACATTTTGGCGATTTCTGCATCTACCGCCTGCGATCGTGCCGCTATGACCTCCGGATTCTCAGGCTCTCCTCCGAATATCACTATATTGTCTTCTTTTTCTTTTCCGCCTTTTGCTATTTTGTCGCTGTCTACAAGTGTCAGGTTGAAGCCTGATGCAAGTATTGTAACTTTCAACTTGTCGCCGAGGTCAGGATTGTCGGCAATGCCCCATTTCACATCGATAGAGTCTGACAGTTGCGATGTGAAGTTGTATATTTCAGTCATTTCTGCAGCTGTAATCGGGCAACTGCTCGCGCGACTACATGAGAATTTCAGAAGCAATCGTTGCGATGTGTTTATGTCGTGCTGTCTCAGAAGTGGCGAGTGGATTGCATTGCGTATTGCACTTGAGATGCGGTTGTCTCCTTCCCCGTAGGCTGTGGCGATGATTGCAGTGCCTGATCCTTTGAGTGTAGTTTTCACATCCTCAAAGTCCACATTGATGTAACACTCCTCGCTGATGATTTCCGAGATTGATCTTGCAGCGTTGGCAAGTGTATCGTCTGCTTTTTCAAAGGCGTTGAAGAAGTCGTAGTCGGGATAGATTTCTATCAGGTTCTCATTGTTAATCACAAGAAGCGCGTCTACGTTTTTCTGCATCTCCTTGGCTCCTTCGAATGCCTTCAGGATTTTCTTTTTCCCTTCAAAGAGAAATGGCACTGTCACGATTCCAATTGTCAGTTTCCCTTCTTCTTTAGCTATTCTTGCTACAACAGGTGCGGCTCCTGTGCCGGTGCCTCCGCCCATTCCGGCAGTGATGAATACCATCTCTGTGTCGCTGTCGAAAAGATTGCGAATCTCTTCGGCCGACGATTCGGCACACTGGCGTCCAACTGCTGGGTCGTTGCCCGCTCCGCGTCCGTGTGTGATGTCCCAGCCAAGCACAAGCTTGTTGGGTACAGGCGACATTTTTAGTGCCTGTTCGTCGGTGTTGCAGACCACAAAGTTGACAAATGGTATGTTTTGTCTGTACATGTAGTTCACGGCATTGTCGCCTCCGCCACCTACTCCAATTACTTTGATGATCGATTTGGGCTTGTTGTCGCTAAACTCAGCCGTGTTTGATATTTCGTTGTAGTCTTCTTCCATAGTTGTCAGTGGCTTTTCAATCAAGTTCTTCGCCGTCGTCAGAATCGTTGATTGGAGTGAACATGCGGCTCAGTTTGTCGCTGATTTTTCTTATAATCGAGTTCCCTTTTTCTCCCTTCTTTTCAGTTTGTTTGGATTGGGCGGTGTATGGCTGATCATCTGGGTCTTCATCTATCTCGTTTTCCGGAAGTTCTTCCTGCTTAATGGGTAGAGACAGACACTCGTCGTCGCATTTCTCTGCGCCTGCATACATAATTGCTGCAACTTGCAGTGAATCCATGCCTTGCCCCATGGCGTCGTTCATTCTTATAAACGATGGAAGGTTAGCCATGCGAACTTTAAGACCGCTGTATTTGTTGATCAGTTCCATCATCCCGTTGAGTCGAGCTCCACCGCCACATAGCACTATTCCTTCGGGCAAGTCACTTTCCGTAAGCCCTGCATACTGTATCTGCTCCACGATATTTGCTACAATCTCTTCTGAACGAGCCACTACAATGTTACTGATGTCTGACTGCTTGTGTCGTCCGACTTTTACCTGTGATGGAGTGGCTGGAGCTATGGCGTTGCCGAAATTCTGTTTGTATTCTTCAGCCTTCTCTTCGAGTTCGTTGAGGCTGGTAAGGTCGCGTGTGATGTTGCGGCCCCCAAGTGGAAGTGTGGCGAAATATACAAGATAACCTTTTGTGTAGATGCTGACAGTGGTGGTCTCGGCTCCGAGGTCTACCAGCATGCAACCGAGTCTCTTCTCCTGTTCGCTGAGCACAACATAGCTCGTAGCAAGTGGCGTTACTACTATCCCTTTGATGTCAAGTCCAAGTTTGTCTTTGATCACTCGTTTCAGGTTTGCTTGCATAGAAGGACGCGCAACTATCAAGTCGTAGGTGGCAAAAATGCTGTTGCCCATCATGCCTATGGGGCGATGGGTCTCGGTTTTTCCGACTTTGAATATGCGTGGCACGGCATCTATGATTTCCAACGAGTTGTCTATGTCGGTGTTGAGCGCATTCGAACGCAGACGTTCTACTATCGATTCAGAAATCTCGGTGTCGTCGGGAAGGCTTAGTGTCACATCTATTGGAATGCTGCGAAGCGACCTTCCGGAGAGACCTACATAAACCCCATTGATTTGGCGTGGTGTTACATTGGGTCGCCTTTCTAAGCGATCCAGAACATAGTTGGTGAGGTTGAAGGTTTCTTCTGTATTCTGTATCTGCCCATGTCGAACAATATCGGTAGATTTCTCCTGCTCCGTAGCGATAATCTCAAGCTGACCGCTTTTGCCGGCTATCCCTACAGCGCCAATCACTTTCGAACTGCTGATTTCTATGGCAGCTATGTATTTGTCTTTGTTCATTATTTATTTAACCGTTCGTTTCTGAGGATTGTTCTATTGTCATCTGCGAGATATCAGGAAGTGTTGCTTCTTCAAGATCTTCTCCCTCTTCAGTTTGAGGCCCATGAATGTTTGCAGCCTTGTTGCGTCGTGTAGCAACTATTTGATCGCGGAATTTCACTGATATCGTGTCATAGGTGTTCCAACCTTTTGCAGTAAGTATCTTGCGATAGGCTGTCAGGATTGCAGCTTTTTTATCCGCTTGTCGTGTTGAGTCTCCAAAGTTAATCACATGACCATTAATGCGGGGTATAAGGATGATGTCGTTGGGACTATCAATTTTGTAGCTTGAAATAAGCGAATTCAGTTCTGCATCTCTGGTGACGTATCTAATCACTGATAGTGCTGATTCATAATCCTTTTCTGTGCCGGGTGAGGCTATCAATACCGGGACATCTACGAAAAACTCAGCATCGGCATTTATGCGCTTTCCGCTTCGGTTGATGTAATAACTTTTTCCCTCGGCGCTGAATACCCTTACTTCCGGACTTATGGGGGTGACTGTGATTCTGAGTTTGTTGTCAGGATTAATGCTGCATTCTACGCTCTCAAAATTGGAGAATTGCCCAAGGTAGTTTTCTATATTCTGAAGGTCTATCCTGTCGAGCCTCTCTCCTTTCAGTGGTTTACCGTATCTGGACAACTGAGATGCAACTCCCTGACGCATTATGCTGTCGGGCAAAGAACTTTCTTCTATGCGGAGATCGATGCCTGTGCATTTGCGCATGCTGTTTTCTTGGCGCCCAAATGCAAATGCCACTGCTACATAAGCCAGTAACAGCACGCATATGATCCATTTGCATACGGTCTTCCACATCTTCGTTTTCAATATTGAGGTTCTATTGAGATTTTATTTATGTGTTGTATATCAACTCTTTGAGGTAATTATACGACACATTTCCGGTAGCAACACATTTAAATCTGCTGCTCCCAGAGTCATAAGCACCTCAAAATTACTATTTTTTATCAAATTAAGCAAATTTTTCCGTTCGCAAAATTTTTTATTTTCACAATCCACTTGCCTGAGCACCATCTGCGAGTCTACTCCCTCTATTGGTGCCTCGCGAGCAGGATATATTTCGGTCATTATCACTTCGTCGGCGTGAGAGAGTGCTTGTGCAAAGTCTGGGGCAAAGTCGCGTGTGCGAGTGTATAGATGCGGCTGAAATATCACTGAGATGCTTTTGCTAGGATAAAGTTTTCTTACCGATCGGATCGATGCCCTTATCTCTTCAGGTGAATGTGCATAGTCGTCGATTAATATAGTTGAGCCATCTTTTTCGCCATCGAGCCATACCTGAAAACGCCTTTCGGCACCCAAAAATGTTGCGATGCCGGTACGGATGGCATCAGCTTGTGCTCCGGCATACCACGCCGCTGCCGCTGCAGCAACCGCATTGTCGATATTGATTTCTACCGGCACTCCAAGACTTACGTTGTCAATTCTTGTGTCCGGCCCAACTATGTCGATGGTGATGTGGCCTGGTGTCCAGCGGATATTATCGGCATGCCAGTCTCCTTTCTGGCTTATATCGTGTCCGCTGTAGGTTAATACACGCACTCCGTCTCGCACTCGCGGCTTAAGTTTAAGCCCTGTATGAGTCAGCAGAATTCCTCCTTCTTTGATGAGCGATGTGAAATGGGCGAATCCCTCAAGATATCCTTCTTCATCGCCATAGATGTCAAGATGATCAGGATCTACGGAGGTTACTATTGCAATCTGTGGGCGCAGTTGATGAAATGAACGGTCGTATTCATCGGCCTCTATCACAGAATAATTACTGCCGCGAGATAGCATCAGGTTGCTTCCGGTGTTTCGCAGTATTCCTCCAAGAAAGGCGTTGCATCCTCCCGATGTCTGTTCCAGAATCCAAGCTGTCATCGATGATGTGGTGGTCTTACCATGTGATCCCGACACGCAGATGCCGTCGGTATGCCCGGTGATCATGCCAAGAAGCACGGCTCGCTTCACGGGGTTGAATCCTTTTGCTTTAAAGGTGTTAAGTATGCAGTTGTCGTCGCCGACAGCAGGTGTGTAGACCACAAGTGTTTGGTTCGGATCAAGCATTTCTTCCGGGATGAGCGCAGGATCATCGGTGTATACGATTTCTGCTCCTTCTTTTGATAGTGCATCAGTTAGTTGCGTGCGAGTGCGGTCATATCCTGCCACTCTGCAACCCTTGCTGAGATAATATCTCACAAGATTGGCCATACCAATGCCTCCGGCTCCTACGAAATATAAATTATGCGGTATGTTCATTATTCAAAATCTTGACTATTTCATCTACAATTTTTTCATCAGACTCAGGAAGAGCGAGTTTCTTGATTTCTTTGCTCATTTCTCGAAGTTTTTCGGGTTCTCCTGCCAGACGGATAATTTCATCCACAAGTTTTTCTTTCGCGTGGATATCTTCTACGAGTATAGCGGCTCCCTTGTCGGAAAGTGCGCGGGCGTTTTTAGTCTGGTGGTCTTCTGCTACATTTGGACTTGGCACAAGGATACTTGGCTTGCCGAGCAGTTCCAATTCACTTATTGAGCCGGCTCCGGCTCTCGACACCACGAGATCTGCTGCTGCATATGCCGCAGCCATATCGGTGATGAATTTTGTCACTACGATTCCGTCAAGCCCCTTGGCAGCGGCAGGTCCGCGATCACCGAAGTTCTTGCCCGTCTGCCATATCACCTGGATTCCGTTGTCATGGAGCCTTCTGATTCCGCTTTCCATGCTCTCGTTTAGGGTGCGAGCTCCAAGACTGCCTCCAACCACAAGTACTGTGGTGAGTTTTGGATTAAGTCCGAAACGACCTTTTGCTTTTTCTGCAGTCTGGTCTCCGGAGAGTAAGTCCTCTCTTATAGGATTGCCTGTCATCACTATCTTGTCTGCCGGAAAAAATCGTTCCATATCTGGATATGCCACACATATTTTTCTGGCTTTCTTAGCCAACAGTTTATTGGTGACTCCGGCATAGGAGTTCTGCTCCTGAAGCAGTGTCGGAATGCCGGCTTTTTGGGCAGCTTTTAGTGTAGGTCCGGAGCAATAGCCTCCCACTCCTATGGCGATGTCGGGTTTGAAATCCTTGACTATGCGGCGTGCAATAGTCAGAGATTTGCGGAGCTTTAGAAGTACTCCAAAGTTGCGAAGTAGGTTTTTGCGGTCAAAGCCTGCCACAGGTAGTCCTTTTATCTCATAGCCGGCGGCTGGAACTTTCTCCATCTCCATTCTGTTGTCGGCTCCTACGAAGAGTATTTCTGCGTCAAGACGCCGTTTTACTGCATTTGCTATGCTGAGTGCCGGAAAAATATGGCCCCCCGTGCCACCTCCACTTATTAGAATCTTATATTTTGAACCCATGATATGTCTCCTTGTGTATGTTTAATTGTCTGCTGCTGCGTTGATGGCGCCCATGTCTTCGCCTAATTGTTTTGCTTCGTTGCGGTCGTTTTCTGATTTGCCGTCATTTTTGCGTGTGGCATGGCGTGAAACTGATAGCATTATGCCGATGGCTGCGCTCATCACTAATACGGAGGTGCCTCCTTTCGATATCAGCGGAAGAGGTTGTCCCGACACCGGGAAGAGCCCTGTCACAATTGCCATATGCACCAGCGCCTGAAACACAACCAGAATCGCACATCCGAGTATGAGAAATGCCGGAAGTGCTCTCTTTACGTGGTATGCAACATATCCGGCTCTCGCAAGTAGCAATAGATATAACACCATCAGGATAATGCCTCCAATCAAACCGCTTTCTTCTATCACTATGCTATAGATGTAGTCGGAAAAGGCAAGAGGAAGGCGTACGCTTTCTCTGGAGTTGCCGAGACCGGTGCCATAGACTCCGCCTCGTGCTTGTGCAAATTTTGCCATGATTACCTGCCTGTTGAGGTCGTTGATCTCATCTGAAGGATGCACGCCTTCTAGGAAGCGGATGATGCGATTTATTTGGGTGTTCGATCCGATCATGTGATCTCCTCCAACATCCGGAACTACGCTTGTCTCAGTCTGTTCGGTTCCAACTTTTTCAAATTCAGTGGTGCTGTTGATTACTTTCGAACCCATATAGAAAGTTCCGAAGAGTGCTGCATATACGGCTACCACTATGCAGATTTTTTTCATTGGAATGCCACATATCATAAACATCGAGAGGCTTACAAGCATCACGAGTGCGGTGTTGGTCAGTCCGTTTAGTGCCAATAACCCACCGAAGGCTGCTACAATTATTGCGGAGTAGACGATGCCCCAGGTTTTAACGTCGTGGCTCATTTGGCTTTTGGCGAGGATGGCTGCCAGCCAAACTATCACTGTCAGTTTCACTATCTCTGGAGGTTGAACTGTGAAAGAGCCTATCATGAAGGCGCGTTGCGCTCCGTTGATTTCCACGCCAAAGAATGTGGCATAAGCCAGAGCCAACCATGACAATACGCCAATCAGCACCGATAGTCGGGCTATGTAGCCGTAGTGGGTACGCTGGATTATGTAGAGTATTGCAAACCCTATGCCGAGAAACATGCCGTGTCTTATCAGTGGAGCATATACATTGCTTCCAACCACTTCAGAGGCGGACGCGCTGTAGAGCTCAATCACCGAAATAAGCAGCAGCATAAGATATATGCCCCAAATGTAAGGGTCGCTTTTAAGCGTGGTGACTACTTTCGAAATTTTCTTTCGTGAGGGTCTTGTTGCGGTGGTGGATGTCTCCACTCCGCCTACGGTCTCACGTATGTAGATGCCGTCAGATCCGTTTTTTTTCATTGATTTTGTAGACGTTTAGTGGTGAGCTGTGTTTGTGTAGCAGAATTTAGAGGTTTATAACCGCATCTTTGAATTTCTTACCTCGGTCTTCATAACTGGAGAAAAGGTCGAAGCTGGCGCAACATGGAGAAAGAAGTACAGTGTCTCCATCTGTGGCAAGCGCGTGGCAAGCCGCAACTGCATCGGAGAGCGAGTGTGTGTCGCGTATTTCGCCTACCTTTCCCGTAAAGAAGTCGAGAAGCTTGGTGTTGTCTTTGCCCATGCATACGATGGCTTTGACTTTCTCTTTTACCAACGGAAGAATCTCGCTGTAGTCATTCCCTTTGTCTTTACCACCGAGAATCAGTACCACTGGAGTGCGCATACTTTCGAGTGCATACCATGTGGAGTTGACATTTGTCGCCTTTGAGTCATTGACCCATTTCACCCCGTCTATCTCGCGCACGAATTCAAGTCGATGCTCTACGGCCTCAAAGTCTCCAAGCGCTTCGCGGATGGTGTCGCTCTTGATGCTGAGCAGACTCGCGGAGATGCCTGCCGCCATAGAATTATAGAGATTGTGTTTTCCGGGCAACGAAATTCGGTCGCGTGGTATCTGCCACACTTCGCCAGGAATTTCAAAGTGAACTATTCCATGCTCGTCTTTCCATGCCACTGTGTCCGGGTCGTATTCTTCGGAAAATGGCATGAGCGTTGCTTCTGACTGAAGTGCCTTGACCTGCGCTGCCACGATGGGGTCGCCAAGCCAATACACGAAGTAGTCGTCTGGCTGTTGGTTGCGCGTGATGCGGAATTTTGCTCGGGTGTAGTTCTCCATTTTGTGGTCGTAGCGATCCAAATGGTCGGGTGTTATGTTGAGCATCACTGCTATGTTGGCCTTAAACTCATACATATTTTCGAGTTGGAAACTCGAAAGCTCTATTACGTATATGTCGTGCGGCTCTTCTGCTACTTGAAGAGCGAGACTTCTTCCTACGTTGCCAGCAAGACCTGCATTAAGTCCTGCCTTTCGCAGTATATGATAAATGAGAAGGGTAGTGGTGGTTTTTCCGTTCGAACCTGTGATGCACACCATCTTGGCGTTTGTAAACCATCCGGCAAATTCTATCTCCGATAGTATCGGAATGCCGGCTTCTTCTGCTTCCTTTACCAATGGAGCTGTGGGTGGTATGCCCGGACTTTTTATTATGTAGTCGGCTGCAAGTATTCGTTTTCTGTCGTGACCACCCTCTTCAAAGGGAATGCCACGGCGTAGCAGTTCCGCACGGTATTTGTCGGGCGCCGTGCCACTGTCGCTCACGAACACGCGCATTCCGATGGAGTCTCCGAGCACAGCAGCTCCAACACCGCTCTCTCCGGCTCCTAATACTATCAGGTTTTTGTCTTTGAAGTCTTTAACGTCTTTCATTTTTGTATATCTGAAACATCATTCGGTATTGACCTTGATGTTTTGTGTTTATATTGTTACCCGCTGAGGCAGGTGTTTAATATGCTGTTATCTTATCTTCAGAGTTACGAATGTGATTACGGCAAGAAGTATGCCGATAATCCAAAAGCGTACCACAATCTTAGATTCCGGAATTGGATGTTTGGGTATGTTGATAAGACATTTGATGCTATCGTCTCCGGCTTTCTGAAAATGATGATGTAGGGGGGTCATCTTGAAGATGCGCCTTCCTGCTCCATACTTCCGTTTTGTTATCTTGAAATATGCAACTTGCATTACTACCGACAGATCTTCGATAAAGAAGATAAGGCATAGCACCGGTATCAGCAACTCTTTGCGGATCAGAATGGCAAACACTGCCAGAATGCCACCAAGCATCAGCGATCCGGTGTCGCCCATGAAGACTTGCGCCGGGAATGCGTTATACCATAGGAAACCTACAAGTGCTCCGATATATGCAGCGGCATACACTACAAGTTCTTCCGATCCAGGTATGTACATGATGTCAAGATATCCTGAATAAATCACGTTGCCTCCAAGATATGCCATGATTGCGAGGGCTATCCCGATGATTGCAGATGTCCCTGCACACAACCCGTCGAGACCGTCGGTCAGATTGGCTCCGTTGCTTACCGCAGTCACTACGAATATCACCACCAGCACGAAGATGATCCATCCGGCTGTAGTGGCTACTCCTTCGTCTGGAATCCATGACGTGAGCCAATTATAGTTGAAGTTGTTGTTTTTCACAAATGGGATAGTGGTTTCCGGAGTTTTATATACCATTACCGGGTGTATAGTGGTTTCACTCTCTGTTTCATCGTATGCGTTTGAGGCGAGCACGATTGATGACGGTCTTTCGGCTTCGGTCGTAATAGCTTCTGCTTGTGCAAGTTTTTGATGCGCAACCTCATGGTCGCTGGAGGGAGTGGCACTCATCATGATGTCGGGCGATAACCACATGGTAATACCCACAAGCAGACCGAGTCCAATCTGACCAATCACTTTGTATTTCCCCTGAAGACCATCTTTGTTGTGATATTTGATTTTTCGATAGTCGTCGAGAAAACCTATGGCTCCAGTCCACACCGTGGCCACGAGCATAAGCAGCATGTAGATATTGGAAAGGTTGCCAATAAGCAGGCACGGCACCATAATCGACATTATGATTATGATTCCTCCCATTGTTGGAGTTCCGGTCTTCTTCATCTGCCCCTCAAGTCCGAGGTTGCGAACAACTTCTCCAACTTGCATCTTCTGAAGATGGTCTATGACTCGGCGTCCGAATACGAGCGCTATCAGTAGCGCAAGTGTGAATGTGACACCGGAACGAAACGATATATAGGTCATCAGACGCACTCCTGGAAAGTCGAGTGCCGACGATTCAAGATAGTCGAATAGCGCGTATAGCATTGTTGGATGTGTTATGAATTGAAATATTCCATTACTTGTTCGCGGTCATCGAAATGATGGCGTACTCCTTTCACTTCTTGATATGGCTCGTGTCCTTTCCCGGCTATGAGAACCACTCCACCCTTGGGACATGTAGAGAGAGCCGTGCGGATGGCTTCGCGACGGTCTGTGATGCTTAGTGTCCTACGCATCTCTTCAGCGCTAAGTCCCGCTTTCATCATCGATATGATTTCTTCGGGATCCTCGTCGCGAGGATTGTCTGATGTCAGGATAAGACGGTCGGAACGGCATGCTGCCTCTTGCGCCATCATTGGTCGCTTGCCATGATCGCGGTTGCCTCCGGCTCCTACCACCGTGCAGATGTAACCGTCACCTCCTAATACTTCTCGGATAGTGTCGAGCACGTTGACCAAAGCATCGGGTGTGTGGGCATAATCCACAATCGCTGTCACGCCATCGCCTCCGCGGAATGTCTGGAATCTGCCGGCAACCGGCACGAGCCGACTCATGTTGACAAGAACTTCTTCTTTGTCGAACCCTGCGAGTACTGCCGCTCCATATACGGCTGTGAGGTTATAGGCATTAAATCGGCCGGTAAACTGAACTTCAACCTCTTTACCGTTGAATGAGAGTAGCGTGCCGTCAAGACGACTCTCCATCACTCTGCCGCGGAAGTCGGCATCGCTGCGCAGTGAGTAGGTATAAGTGCGTGCATGCGTGTTCTGTATCATGTAGCGCCCGGCTTTGTCGTCTATGTTGACAAGAGCAAACGCTGTGGCTGGAAGCATGTCGAAAAATGCCTTTTTGGCGTTCATGTAGTTTTCTACTGTGCCGTGATAGTCAAGATGATCTCTTGTAAGGTTGGAGAATATGGCTCCGGCAAATTCTATGCCGGCTATTCTCTTCTGTTGAGCTGCATGGCTCGACACCTCCATGAAAGCGTAGGCACATCCCGCATTCACCATCTCTGCAAGTAGCGAGTTGAGTGTGAGTGGATCGGGTGTGGTGTGGGTGGTGGGTATGGCACGAGTTCCGACATAGTTCATCACCGTAGAGATGAGGCCTGCCTCGTATCCCTCGTATCGTGCCATCTCATAGAGTAGTGTAGCGGTAGTGGTTTTGCCATTGGTGCCTGTCACTCCAATTAGTTTTAGTGCGCGCGATGGGTGGCCGTACCATGTCGATGCCAAGCGTCCGAGTGCTTCGGATGTGTCTGCTACGCGGATGTATGTGATGCCAGGCTCAAACTGTGATGGCATCTCTTCGCACACTATTGCTCCTACATGAGCTGACGCTACTACCGGAATGTATTTGTGCCCATCGGTAGTGACTCCTTTCACGGCAACAAACATGCCGTCTTTCTTAACTTTGCGTGAGTCGCTTTCAAGCGCTACGATATTTTTGTCGATATCTCCTACTATCTCGAGTGTATCGATTTCTTCAAGCAGGGTTGATAACTTGGTTGTCATATATATTGTGGTTCTTTCTTGTCTGATTACTAAATTATTTCTATACCTTGAGGGTAAGTACGATCTTTTGTCTTCTCTTTATCGGAGTTCCTGGAGCTATTGACTGGCGTACAACTCTTCCAGTGCCTGCAACCTGCACATTGAGTCCGTTAGTTTCAAGGATCTTGATTGCCGACTGAATGTCGTAGCCGGTGACATCTGGTACTGTGCCTGTGGCAGATGTGGCTTTTGGTTTTAATGTGCTGACAGTTCCACGAAGTGTGGTTGCTACGTTTTGAGCCGATTGTGATGTGCTTGCCGCGAGGATTGGCTTGCCACCTGCTGATGTAGTTGGTTGCAATTTTGGTGTGTCGGAAATCAAGCCTCGAGCATGCATCTTTAGGGCGATGCGTTTCATTACCTGCCCTGAAGATCGGTTGGCACTTAGTCCCGCCGGTCCTTCCACGAGCACCATGCAGGAATATTTCGGGTTGTCGTAGGGGAAGAATCCTGCGAACGCGAGTCTGCGTTTAGTGGGGTTGTATTGCCCGTGTTCTACAGGAAATACGGTTCCAGTCTTTCCAGCAATCTCAACACGGTCGTCGCGCACCAATCGTGCGGTGCCGTGTTCGCCCCATACTACTGCTCGGATGCACTGTTTCACCTTTTCAGCAGTTTCCGGTGAGCATACCTGTTCGCGGATATAGCTGATAGGTATCATGGAGTCGCCTTTTTCTGACCTGAGTCCGCGCACAAGGTGCGGACGCACGAGCCTGCCATGGTTGGCTATGGCATTGTAGTAAGCCAAGGTGTAGAGCGGTGGTATCGCAGTGTTGTAGCCATATGTCTGGCGTGCGAGGTCGAGGTGACGCGAAGTCATCGTGATGTTTATGCCTTTGCTGTTGGTCGGTGTGAGTCGATTTACCTGAGGTAGCTGCTCACCAGCGATTCCTGATTTTATACTATCGAAGAATCCTATTGAGGCGAGACGATCGTAATATTTTGATGGATCTGATGAATAGCCACGGAAGATTACGCGTGCGATGCCGGTGTTGCTCGACATCTCAATTACCTGTTTCATGGTCTTGACCGTCGGAGCGTGTGGGTCTTTTGTGCGTTGGAAAGGGGAGCAGTCTACTGTCTCGTTGATGCTCTTGATCAGACCATCTTCAAATGCTATCATCAACGATATCGGTTTAATCACAGAGCCGGGCTCAAACGGAAGCACAGCGCGGTTTAATGCCTCGCCATAACTGCCGTCGTCCATTCTCTCGATGTTTGAGATGGCCTTAATCTCTCCTGTGGATACCTCCATCAAGATTGCCGTGCCCCATTTGCATGAGTGTTCGGTGCAGATGTCGGTGAGACTTTCCTCTACTATGTCTTGAAGGTCTATATCAATGGTAGTCAGTAGGTCATACCCTCGCTGTGGAGGAGTGGTAATCCAACTGCCGTATCCCTTTGTCAAGGCTACTTTTTTTGCATAGCCGGGCTTTCCATATAGTTGTGAGTCAAGGAATCTTTCAAGACCGGAATATCCTCTAATCTCCCCTTTCTTTTTAGGATTGCCCGTTGAGATTTCATGCACTCTGCCGATACTTCGGTTCGCCATTTTGCCGTAAGGATATATGCGGCGTGAATGTTCTTCCTTATATAGCGGACATCTGAATCCGGCTCCCTTGAAGTCGCGGATAAATACTAATTTTCTTGCTGAGTCGTACTCTTCAAGCGGACGGTTTTTCGCTATCACGAGTGCTCGGGTGCGTTTGTTCGGCTCCTTGTCTATTTCTTGCTTGAAGCGCACTCTCCACGATTTTGCTGTTCGAGTGTCTTTATCTGCTGTCTTAGGGTTGTATCTTGGATATTTTTCATCAAGAATGTCTGCGAGGGAGTCGAGCTTTTCGGTAAGTTTTTTCTTGCTAAGTCTCGCGATTTTATTGTGGCGCATATCAATCTTGATGTCGCACACCCTAATGTTGCAGGCGAGGATGTTGCCGTTGGCTGCGATAATGCTTCCGCGTTCGGGCTGGATGGTATCGATCCCTGAGAGTTCATTTTCGGCTCTTTCGTTCCAGTCGTTCGCTTCTATGACGGTGGTGCGAAACATATTCCAGACAATGCCGAAGGCAATCACGAGAGAAAAACACGTGATTATTCCATATCGTATGAATATGCGTCGTTTGTTGCCTTTTTTTGTCATCTTTTAGCGTTGTTATTGTTCGCATTCCACGGTTACAGGTGGTTCCTCCTGAAAGGCGAGCCCGAGGTGTCGCTCCTCAGTTAGACGAGTCAGCTCTGTCTCCCTTATAAGGGTCATGTATGTGGCTTTCTCTTCAAGCTTTTCGCTTTCAGCTCTCTGCAGTTCCTTGGTTAGGGCTTTAATTTCAGACATGCGTGTCTTTGTGCGGTAACGGAGCCCCATCACACTGATTATTGCTGCCATGATTGCGATCAAAAGCCACGCGTTGCGCTTGAAGAAGTCAAGCGACACTGCACGCCCCATGCGCAGGTCGTCGGTGCTCTTTTTTATGTTTTTTCTAAAGCCCGATTTGAAGCCTTTGCTGTTGTTGCCTTTTGTTGCCATCCTATCGTGTCTGTTGTGTGATGTAAGTTTTTTTATTTTGTTCTTCTTTTTTTATTATTTTACCGGTGTGTATGATGCCGCTCTGAGTTTTGCACTGCGGCTTCGTGGATTGAGAGCTACTTCTTCTTCGTCGGCCGTGATGGGCGAGCGAGTCACAGGTGTCCAGTCGCAGAATACCTTTCCGTAGAAGTCTTTTTCTATCTTCCCTTCTGCATTGCCCGATCGAAAGAAGTTCTTTACTATGCGGTCTTCCACAGAGTGGTAGGTCAGTATCACTGCTCTGCCCTCTTCTTTTAGTACTTGTGGGGCTGCAGTGAGGAGTTCACAGAGGGCGTCCATTTCAGAATTCACTGCTATGCGGAGTGCCTGAAACACTTGTGCCATTTCTTTCTTTTCCGCTTTTGGATTGAGTGTCGGCCTTATTGCATCAGCTAATTGCATGGTGGTCTGCAGGCCACCATTGTTTTTTGCCTCGATTATTGCCCTCGATGTTTTGGTCGGATTCTTGAGATCGGCATATGAGCGGAAGAGGGTGGTCAGAGTGCGCTCATCGCTCTCAGCGAGAAGTTGTGCTGCCGAGATAGACGCATTCTGGTTCATGCGCATGTCGAGCGGTGCGTCGCTGCGGAATGAGAATCCTCGCGAGGCATCGTCAAAGTGGTGGAAGGAGACTCCTAAGTCTGCGAGTATGCCATCGATTTTATCGATGCCGTGATAGCGCAGAAAATTGCGGATATACCGAAAATTGCTTCTCACAAAGGTGAATCGAGGGTCGTCGGGTGCATTAGCTGCGGCATCAGAGTCTTGGTCGAACCCGAGTAGCCTGCCGTTGCTCCCTAATTGATTCAATATCGCACGGGAATGACCACCGCCTCCGAATGTGGCGTCAACATATATGCCGTCTGGCTTTATGTCGAGACATTCAAGCGTCTGGGGCAAAAGTGCCGGAATATGATAGGTTTGCTCAGGCATGGAGGTCGTTTTTGTTGTTGCTAAAATTGTCTATACGATATCTGAAATTAACTCGAATCTCGCATATGTAGATTCGAGTGTAAAATTACATAAATAATTTGGAATTTGCGAATGCAAACAGCATTATTTCTCGTAAATTTATCAAAAACTTATCTACATATTGCATCGTAGTTGTTCTTATCTTTTCAAGTTGCTTGTTGTTTGCTCCGGATTTGCTTAGAGCTCTATGGTTAGGTGCTTTTCAAATCTTCTCATATAAAAGACCACCCCTAAAAGTTTTTCCGTTAACTTTTAGGGGAGATTCACTAATTTGTTTTACACTCAGAAAATTTTTAATAGGGATGCAAGTCTCGTAAATGCTCGTTTAGAAGCAACAAGGTGGAATCGGTGGGATAAACATAGTAGTAAACTTTATGGAGTTAATAATCTTTTTGTATGCTATCACAACGTATTCCAGAGGCGTTTGGTTTTCGTAGTTCTTTAAAAGTTTATGTTATTTTAGACTGATTATATTTTTTTTGAACAGCCACTTCACTGTCGTTACTATTCAAATTAAAAATCCCGCTGCTCCTCTTGTGATTACTTCGACAATGCTTTGGTTGGCTTGTTCGTTATGCTTAGACACATTAGCGCAGTGAATGTGATGGCTCCGTTTATCATCAACATTTCATATCCGAATTGATAGCCGGTCTGGTAAAAAATGATGCGGTCTGCTATGTAGCACAGAATGGGAGAGGCAACGGCAACATATGGCACAAAGTGGTCTTTGGGCTTTTTGTGTGTGAAAAGTCCGAATGCGAATAGTCCAAGCAAAGGTCCATAGGTGTAAGAAACCAGTATATAGATTAGGTCTATGGCACTAGAGATGTCAATGGCATTGAATCCTAAGATACAGGCTACGAAAATAGTGCAAATTATCAGGTGTATTTTTTTGCGGTATGCATCAGCCTTGAGTCTTGAGTGGCGGTTTATCTCAAGGATGTCTATGCAGAAGCTTGTAGTCAGGGCTGTAAGCGCGGAGTCGGCACTTGAAAAGGAGGCGGCTATGATGCCTATGGTGAATAATGCAAGAACTGTATAGCCCAAATATCCTTCTGTTGCGAACATCGGCAGTATTTCATCCCCTTTGTCTGGCAGAGGTATGTTCATTTGTGCAGCAACAATCAATAGCAGTACGCCCAGCGAGAGAAACAGAAAATTCACCGGAATGAACGACAAACCGTAGCAATACATGTTTTTTTGTGCTTCTTTCAGGCTGCGACAAGTAAGGTTTTTTTGCATCATGTCTTGGTCTAAGCCTGTCATGACAATGGTGATGAAGATGCCACTGAAAAACTGTTTGAAGAAATTCTGTCGAGATTGCCAATCATCGAAGACGAATATGCGGCTATGAGGATTCTGTCTGATTGCTTCGGCTACATCAGTGCCGCCCGACTGTAGGATAGTGGCTACATGGTAGAAAATCATTGCCAACGCCGTGAGCATGCATAAGGTTTGCAAACTGTCTGTCCACACAATGGTGCGTATTCCGCTTTTGCGTGTGTATAGCCAGATGAGTGTGACCACTCCAATGGTGCTTACTGCAAAAGGAATATGGTAAGCATCAAACACATAGCGGTGCAAGATGATGCATACTATATACAATTTTACTGCGGCTCCCAACATCTTAGAAAGAAAGAAGAATGATGCTCCAGTCTTGTAGGAACGGTGTCCTATTCGTTTGTCTAAGTAAGTGTATATCGATGTCAAATCCAGTCGGTAGTAAAGTGGAAGCAACACGTGTGCGATAACAATATAACCGAAAAAGAAGCCGAAGCAGGTTTGCATGTAGGTCATATCCGTAGCTCTTACCATGCCGGGGACGGACACGAATGTTACGCCTGAGAGCGATGCTCCGATCATGCCGAAAGAGACCATATACCACGGAGACTGTCTGTTACCTCTGAAGAATGCGTCATTATCGGAATGCCGTGCACCGGTAAGGCGTGAAATCAATAGCAGTAGACCGAAATATACCGAAATTATGATTAAAATATAGATTCCGTTCATGAGATGCTCGTATTCTGACAGATGACAGTTCACCAATTCCGGTGATAATTATTTATACAATCAACGATACGACAACGCGAAGTTAACACTTTTTTCTCAAACTCTCACCACAACGTTCGGTAACTTTTTGCGAATCTCAGCTGTCGTTAATCACAGAGAGGAACACTCTGATTCAGACTTTGTGCCGCTTTCTATGCACAAACCAATGAATTCCGCCTGAAACAAACAGAATAAACACACCGGAAAGAAATGTTGCAATCGAGCCTATGTTTTCGGTTTGGTTGTCAGATAGACTGTTGGTAGGTAGCAAATACCAGAATAGTGCCAATTATAATTGCAAGTGCATCTGTAGCTATAACTGTTAGTCGCCACACGAAGTTTGTCTTAGGCACAATCCCAGAAGTTTTTTCGGTCAATTCGAAGAATGTTTTTAGCGGAGCCGATAATGAGAATCTGATGCTTCCCGTAAGCTATGCTGCAAGAATAATATATCCGTCAATAGCGGTTCTATCAATCATTGATAGAGCTACGGCAGCAGAAATAATGATAATGCCGGATAGAATCTATCCAACCATCGTCAGTGTAACTGCTGATACGACTTTCTTGTCATAATCGGTTTCCATAAAATGATTATTAAAGTTTTCAGTTGTAAGTTTTCAGCTTTCAGATTATAGCCAACAGATAGCCGACAACTGAAAACTGACAACTGAAAACTTGACAACTCAGCTAGTTACATTTTTGAGTGTACAATGTCAAGGATAGCTGTCTCTCGTGATTCCGCTAACTTCTCGATTTTGGCGGCCTCTGCTACAAGCGCATCGGCTACTTCGCGATCCTTTAGTCCGGAAGCGTTGATGCGGACATTAAGTCCGGCTCCCCTCACTGCGGCACGTGTCGCAAGAGTTCCAACTCCTGCGTCGGTCACTGATGCAGGATTCCCAAACTGAGCCATATTCTCCACAATGTCAAACACTTCATATGCCTTTTTCATTGTTTGGAGCGGTACCTGTGTGGCATAAAGAGTCGCTGCTTCAAGAGCTTCTGCTCTTGCCTTCTTTTCCTCATCGGTCTTTTTGGGCATTCCGAACACAGCCATTATGCGGTTGAATGCTTCTGTATCCTCGTCTACAAGATGAAGGAGTTCTTCCATAAGCTCCTGCCCTTTCTCTGCTACATCCGAAAACTCATCCCATCTGTCATCGTAGGTTGCTTTGTGAGCCGAAAGATTTGCCACCATTGTGCCGAGGGCGGCTCCCAAGGCTCCCATGTATGCCGATATGCTGCCCCCTCCGGGTGCCGGAGATTCGGAAGCTGTCTCTTCTGCAAGTCCTCGAGCTGTGAGGTCGGTCAGTTTCTTCCCGCTCTTGTTTTCTATCAGATATTCAATAACCTTCTGTTCCGGATTAAATTCCGACAATTGATCCAGCCCCATTGATTTTATCGCAATCCTGATTATCTCGCGGTCTGGAATGCCGACACTGCGGTGTTGTTTCCTCAGAAAATATTTTCCGGCATCTATAAGCGTGCGTTTCGGCACAAGACCAACAATTTCTGTGCCGGTCACTCGTACTCCCCTCTCGTCTGCTTTGCGACATACTTCGTCAAAAGCTACGTGTAGGGGAACTTTTGAGATGTCGGTAATGTTCATTGACACCTGGGCGATTCCATATTCATCGATATACCAGCCTATCGCCTTTGTGCCTTTCAGCGTTCCCGGTATCATTACCGGTTTGCCATTCTCATCCTTTATTGGTTTGCCGGTCACCTTGCCTCCTTCGCGCATCGGACGCCCCTTTTCTCTCACATCAAATGCGATGGCGTTGGCGCGACGAGTAGATGTCGTGTTGAGGTTGAAGTTTACTGCAATGAGAAAGTCGCGTGCGCCAATTGTGGTGGCTCCGGTCTTGGCTACCGCTTCATCGTAGGGGCGGCGTCCGAAGTCTGGTCCTTTGTCTTCGGTGTCCATTTTCACGGCAAGGGCCTCGTATTCCCCTTCGCGACATACCGCAAGATTCTTGCGCTCTGGGCGGAATGCTGCCGATTCGTAGCAGTATGTGGGAATTCCCAACTCGGTAGATACTCTTTCGGCAAGCTTGCGAGCGAGTTCTGCACATTCCTCAAGAGTTATTCCTGAAACCGGAATCAACGGACAAACATCGGTGGCTCCCATGCGTGGATGAGCTCCATGGTGCTGACGCATGTCGATCACTTCCGCTGCCTTGCGGATGCCACGAAATGCTGCTTCCACTACGGCTTCTGGACTTCCAACGAATGTCACCACCGTGCGGTTGGTGGCTTCTCCCGGATCCACATCAAGTAGGCTTATCCCTTCGGTAGATTCTATCGCATCGGTGATTTCTTTGATTTTAGCCTTATCGCGCCCTTCGCTGAAATTGGGTACGCACTCTATTATTGCTTTCTTCATGAGGTTATAATGTTTTGAAATCGTTCTCGATCTCGGTCTGTTTTTTTCTTTAAGGTCTTGCGGAATGCTTCTGAGAGGTCAACTCCTGTCTGGTTGGCAAGGCAAGCCACCACCCACAATACATCGGCGAGTTCTTCTTCTATGCTTCTGTCGAGGTCTCCTGCCTTAGGCACTTGCGGTCCGTACTTGCGTACAATCACACGTGCAAGTTCTCCGGTCTCCTCTGTCAATATTGCCATGTTGGCGAGCGGGGGAAAGTACCCTTTACCTATCTCTTGAATCCAGTCGTCTACTTGATGCTGTAGCTCCTCTAATGTCAGTTTATCCTTTTGCGTTTCTTGTTTCATATGAGCTGTAGATTGCGCAGTTCTTCGTGGATCTCATTACCAGAAAGGATGCGTTTTTTAGTCAGCACATGCGCGAACTCCTCAATGGCAGGATGAAGACGAGAATCTGAGAAAATCCGGCGCGAATATGTGAGTGCTCGGTTGAAGAGTGCATCGATCTCATCATCTTCGAGACCACAGCTGTCGCGACCTTCGTCTTGTATTGCGGTGTGAACTGCGCCTAACACGTCTGTAGGAATCTCGCGGTGCATTTTCACCATGGCTCTCGACATAACATTGCCGATTACCATCGAGGCGGTGATGTGGAAATTCTGCACCATGTTGTCCCATGTTGTCTTCGGAGAAATCGACGGACTGCCGGAAAAGTAATATTCATTGGAAAATTCTACCATCCATGGCTCTCCATCGAGGTTTACTCTTGCTATCCGGTCGAATGCGTCAAGTGCTGCGAGTGAGATTGTCATGCCGGCGAGACCATATGCGCGGTCTTTTTCGTCGGAATATTTGAGAGTAAGTGTATTTTCTTTGTTTTTTGTTTTCATTTTATTTTTACGCGTATTTCATATAGCATTTCAACGCCTTAAAATAATATCTGCACACCTCCGGCTGCGTTGAATCCTTCAAGTGCAAGTCCGGGTAAGATGTTTTCGTGGCGGTTTAAAAGATTATTGAGTTCGGCTCCAACCGAGATGCGGTCGGTCACCTTGTAGTCGGTGGTAAGGTTTAGGCGACTGATGTTGCCTTTCACAAGTTCGCGGCATGCTCGAAGATGGTAGTTGAGCTCCAATCTCAGTTGCTCTATAGGCTGAGATCCGGCTGTGATGTCTGCTGTGTATCGTGGTCTGTCAAAACCATTGAGCACACCGGTTGTGCCATGTTGTGGTTGCCATGACGCTTTGCCGTGAATCTTGAATTCTTTGCATAAATCATATCCTGCATTGATGGCTACGCTTATTCCGTGCAGTCTGTTGGGAACTGATTTTTTTAAGCGGGTACTGCTGTTAAGGGATTCCTGATAGAAACCTCCGAGACTTTCATCGAGAGTTGTCTGCCAGGATCCCTCAAGTCCGAAAGTCCATTTGCCGGCAGGATTCAGTTGCACTCCTACGCATGCATCGATGGGGGAGTAGGCTGTTCCTGTGCACCCGGCAAGCGGATTGGAATAGTAGTCCATGTTGTGCATCCACGCGAGTGTGCGCAGGTTCGTTCCTCCTGTGATGGCTGCTGTGATGGCTACGATTCCTGTGTTCGCGGTCATCTTTACGTCGGGGGCTATTCGCAATCTTGTCCTGTCTGCTCCAACCACTGCCAGTTCCATGCCTAACCGCAGGTTAAGGTTGTTCTTTTGCAGTGTGTAGGCCGGTTTTATTCTCAATCGGTTTACGTTGTCCGCTATCGTGTTTATAACTCCGGTGTAGAGCACTTCTGCCTCAAGTCCGGATGTCTTGGCCAGTGAATAGTCTATCATGCCACCTACGTTGACTTCCGTTTCCCGCTCCCCTTTTCCGTATTCTAATGTTCCTGGGTGATTTGCCGATGGTGAGTAAAATGCTCTGTAGGCAAAATGCCGAGCATTGGCTTTCACTCCATAGGTTAGAGCCTTCGAGGCGTTTCCAGTCCATATAACTCCGGCATAGGCGTCGTTGATGGTCTGGGTGGGTGCCTTTAAATGTCCTTGCTCGTCGCTGGCTATGGTGGTGCCGTAATAGTTAAAATATCCGAGATGATACTGCACATCAGCCTTTAAGGTGCCGGTGTTGCCAAATCGGTGGGCAAGTGCTGCGTTAAGTCGTTCGTCATACCGGAATCTCTTGTCTGCGTCTGGCAATCCTTGTCTGTTGCTCCATGCCTGCCATAGCGACGTGGAGTTGTGTTGCAGAGTGATTCCGAGTTTAGTGTCGGGAGAGTCTACTGCCGCTACTCCGGCTGTCAGCGACGAGTTGAGCCAGCTGCCGAGCCTTAGGTCAATGTATCCCTTACTGTTGTCATATTTTTTTGTTGTGCGCCAGCCAGTAGAGACCATTGGTAGTGCATCTGGCAAGAAATTAGCGTAGACTCCTTTTTGGTCATATTCAAGTCTGCTCTCCGGTGGAGTTAGCGTGGTAAGGGAGGGGAGTAGTGGCAGCCTGTCTGCATTGATTATCTCCGGTGAGTATTTGCCTTCCACGGTCACCGACTCGTCAAGGCTTTGTGCAGCCGCAGTCGTAGGAAGTGCGACTGAGGTGGCAATAGCAGAGATAATGCTGTATATTCGGGTTTTCATCAGTGTTGCGTTTTATATTCAGAGATTCCGGATTCTATTGCTTCTCTTATGTCCGGCTCATCGCCGGGGTAGTTCTCGCGAAGGCTTTTGAGATACTCTGTGGCCAGATAGTCGTTGCCCTCGGCATGATAAGCCTTTGCGAGAGCTATGAAGCCGCGAGCGAGCCAATAGGCATGAACAGAACCGGCATCTGTGAATTGTTCAAGTGTTTCGAGTGCATCCTTAGTGTTTCCGGAGGCGAGTTGCCACTCCCCTAATTCTACTGCAGCTTTCGCACCGGAAAGGGTGTCGGGATTCTTTGCAAGAACTTTCAGTGATGCTTCTCCTGCTTCTGTTTCTCCGGAGTGGAGCAGTCCAGATGCTTCGTAAAAGCGTGCTTCTTCTGCGTCGGCATCTGTCACGCCCCCGGTTGCCAAAAGACGACGGGCATATTCTGTACGTTCTTTTGCGTCGGAGGTGCAACGCATGATCCCGGCTGTCGCTTCGGGTGCAAAGTCAGTGCTTCCTCTTGTCTCGAGAGCCTTGAAGGAGGCGAGTGCTTTCTCTTTTTCTCCTGAGGCTTCAAGAAGTTCTGCCTGGAGGAAAAGTGCTGCCGGCACATGTTGAGAGTCTCCTCTTGCTGAAAGCAGATGGTCGAGATAGGAGAGTGCTTTGTGAGTGTCGTCGCAACGGTCTGCTGCTTCTGCCAAGTCCATAAGTGCGTTGGAGAGCCAGCGTCCGTTGGGGTAGTTATCTATGTATTTTTCAAGTAGGGAAGTGTTTCCCGGATTTTCGGCATAAGCGGTCTCTGCAGCCTCGAAGGTGTAGGTGTCCATCTCGTCGGGGTTGATCTGTGGGGCTCCATCTATAGTAGAGAGAAAGTCGGCATACTCTTGAAGTGTGCCGTCTGCTGCTGTCAGACGTCTCATGTCGTCATTGGCGAGCGATGCTTCCTCGCTCGTGGGCCATGTGCGGATAATGTCGCGATATGCCTTTTGTGCTTCTTGGGTCTTCCCTTGTTTCATATAGGCAAGGGCAAGCGACATAGCTCCCTCACGGCTCTTGGAGTCGCGTGGATATTCGTTCCTAAGGCGTTCAAGATAGGGTGCTGCTTTGTCCGGGCGCTCAAGAGATGACAAAGTTCTTCCTGCTTCGAGCAGCACTTGCGGTGTCCAAGGGGAATCTTTACGTTTGCTGAGAAAGGTGTCAAGCTCACGCATCTTGGCGTCGGTCCCTTCTGTGAGTCCAATCACAACTGCATGGCGGAATGCGGCATAGTCGGCATCGGTGCCTCCTGATTGTGATGCAGAAGAGTATTTGTCGGCTGCCTCTTTGTGGTTGCCGAGATAGTGGAGACAGTCTGCTTCACGCACCAATGCGTTGATTCGCATCGATTCTGGCGATGACTTGTCGTTAGCAATTATTGAGAAGTTCTGTCGTGCTTTCTTCCATTCTTCTCGTTGGAAGTTGCTGTAGGCAAGCCCATAACGGGCGAGGAGCATGTTGTCTGTAGAGAGCTTGCCTCTAAGTGCCGATTCGTAGGCGGAGGTCGCTCCTTTGTAGTCTCCGGTGCGATATAATGCTTCTCCAAGCCAAAGTCTTGACTCACTTGAGAGCTTTGAGTCTACATGACTCATGTTGGCAGCTTCCTGAAGGTGCTTTATTGCGTTGTCTGGTCTCCCGGCGGTTATGTCGCTCACACCATAACGATACAGTATCTTCTGCTTCGTGGCGAGTGTGCTTGTAGATGGGTTCTTAACTCTGTTGATGGCAGCGAGAGCTTGCCGGTAGTCATTTTCATGGAAGTATGCAGTGGCGAGGCTTTCTTCTACATCAGAAGTATAAGGCGAGTTTGGATACTTTTTAATGAAGTCCTCAAGTAGCGATATGCTGCTGGCAAAAGGAGTGTTGCCCCCTTTGGCTATTGCCACTATCCTATTGTAGAATGCCGTCTCGGCTACTTTCCGGTCATATGCCATGTCTGCAGCTTTTCCAAATGCTATGGCCGCTGCGTTCATGTTGCCATCTCGTTCCGCTATTTGCCCCAAATATAGGTATGCCCCTTGGGCAAACATATTATTGCGGTCTGTGAGGGTCTGCATCTTTTTCTCTGCCTCTTCAAGATCGTTGTTGGCATACTGTATAGCTCCCAAAGCATATACTGCATCGTCGGTGGGTGAGTCAGTGGTGCGGAAATATTCTTCGAGATGGGCACGAGAGTTGTCAATGTCTCCGGTTTTGAAATAGCTAAGACCTGATATGCGGTGAAGTTCCGGCAGCAGTTCCGCTACCGGACGCTTTGCCATGAGTGTCTTGGAATGGTCGATTACTTCGGAGTACTCCCCTCTTAGATATTCTATTTGTGCCATATAGTAATGGGGCTCTATGCCATCGCTCACATAAGCACGTTCGGCACGAACCTGTCTCTGGCCTCTGCCGCTGTCCCTACCCGAACCGTTGTTGCCAGAAATCTCTTCTGCTATTCGCTTCATTTCATCGTAGGCAGTATCATAATCTTTGTTAAGATATCTGGCATAAGCGAGATAATAGCGTGCTGCAATGTCATAGCCGTTCTCTCCAATGAGGGGTGTGAGAAGCGGTGTGGCATTTTCCGGCATTCCGCATTTTAGGTAGGCGAGTCCTTTACGGTAGGAGTAGAGACATCGTTCAGAGTCTGGGAGCCTTTGTATGTCAACCCTTGAGTATAGTTCAAGGGCAGAATGCCATTCTGAATGGAACCAGTGCCAGTCGCCTGCTGTAAGAAGTGCCGGTATTGCCTTCGTCGATTCCGGATATTCGGATGCTATCCGCAAAAGAGTTTTTACACAATCCGGATTCCCTCGGTCAAACTGAGCGACTCCTTCCATTGCGAGCCATTCGGCTTTTTCTTCATCTGAGAGAAAATCAAATTCTATGCAGGAGATGTCATTTTGTCCTAAGGTGCCAAGTGGGTTGCCCGATTCCAGCATGCGCGAGGCTCGCTGTATATATCCCGGACATAGCGGACTGAGGTCTCCGCCTATTCCGTATGCCTGCGCATGAGTTGACACAGGTGTGAGAACTGCGGTCAATGCTATTCCCAAAAGCCTGTATCTTCGTGTCGTTATGCTGTTTAAATTCATTGCGTTATAATTTCCCACAAAAATAGCATATTTTGCCGAAACTGCAAAATTCTTATGTTTAAAAAACCAAAAATCAAATCAGCCACAGAGTAGCCCGACTATTGATAGTTAAGTCAACTAAGAATGTTAATTATCGGAAGTTTTGAATGTGTATATCGTAGGAGGGTTCAGATGATTTGGTTGAAAAGGTAGTAGTTTATTGTATAAATACGGTTCTTGGTATTGCAGTGTGCTTTGCAACTTCTCATCGAATGGCACTAGATTGCCAGATAGTCCGACGATGGAATGAATCTTAAAAGACGGGTGCATCTCTGAATTCATAGGGTCTTCGTCTAAATACGTATCTATTTCAGTATCTCTTTCATTGAAAGAACACGACATTACTATATCATTCTACTCCCTTCACATGATTGATGCCATGTGCCGCAGACAATCGGTTCCCCTTGCTTATCGGTAATGTTTATACCATAATCACTTGTGATATGGACTACCAGATCATGCTCGTCTATCCAGGCGCTATAGTACTTACCGAGTATTAGTGTCGGGAATAAATAAAACTGCACCCCAACAGTTTTGTGTCTAACTTTTGGGGTGCAGTTCAAACTTGTGGGACGCAGTTCAATTAAAAAGCTATTGTTTTGAATATTTTTCAGAATCCTATCACTGTGCAAGACATCAGGATAGCTCCGGTTTTGTTGTTTCCGACGATATAGAGAAATGGACGGTCGAAATCTACTTTTACTTTGGGATAATCTGACTTGTTAGGCTGTTGTATGTCCATGCCTCCTGTAACAGCTGCGAGTCCAGCCCCTTTCTAGTCAATCCTTATCGATGTTTTGTGGAGCAATTGTGTGGGATTCCCCTAATCCCATGGGTGCGAAATTTGCCTTGTCAAGAGATTTTTAGAGTTCGGAAATAGTTCGGTTTTTTTAACGAGATATTTATCAATGGTTTGCAAGGCTATTTTTTTCTTATTCCCGAACTTTCCCCGATATGATGACGCTTTTAATTTGTCACATTTGTTACATAGTTCAAGAACCTGTTACTGCATAGTTGTTCCTTCAAGTATACTCGCGAGCGAGGATTCTGTCTTGTTTCCAACATTTAGTTCTTCGGGCATTGTAAACAGAAGAACAGTTATCTTGCTTGAGTAAACGATTGGAAGATTCTTAATGTCGAATGCAATTTTGTTTTCTCGCAAAGTTAATACAAAATGTTTTTTCTTGGCAATTTTTCAAGTGCGGAAAAAGTGCGGATTTTGTAATGCATTGATTGTTTGTGGGTATTGATATTAAAATAAAGAGCCCTCTAAAAGTTAGATAAAAAACTTTTAGAGGGCACACTTCAAAATACGCGTAGCCTCTTCTAGTAAAAAACATACAAAGTAAGAATCCTTTAGGAGTGCCTTCAGAAGCACTACTGGAGAGAAATTACCTTCGGTCAAGCAAAAACAAGTCACAGGGGCTAGAAATTAAAATTCATAGCAGTATCAGGTAGTGTGCTTCGGTGTGTAAGTAATTCTTCACAACAAGACCACCGTACGTTTTAGTACAAGTATGTTTAAGAGGCTACGACGTAATCAGACCAATGGCGTAAAGGCAGACATAGTTGATCTCATTCGTTGAAGGTTTGGGTTATATCCAAATTGCCGATTCGTTCGTGTCCTGAATAAAAACCACCATAAGCATGAATATGCATCTTTCTATTTTCTCCGGTATTGTTGGCTTGGAGCGAAACTTGAATAGTCAAGTTCCCATTGTGCCAGAATTTCCTGATCGTACAGAAATCTTTGGTCGTCGGTGTCTGTATTACGGCAGTTAAGTTTGTCCAACGTTCAAAAAATTCATCCCATTGGGTAGCGTAGTAAAAAGTAATGTCTTCAGGCCGAAATATATCTGGTTCGATCAATTTAATAGTAAAATCAAGTGTCTGAGCTTTTGAGTCGATCTCAATTGTCTCTGTATAAGAAGACCATTCCTGTGTGGTATCTAAAAATCGGATGTCTTGAAAAAATCCAATCATTAGATCATCGTTATCAGAGCATCCTCCGAGGAAAGAAAGGATGAAGACACAAACTATTGCTACTCTAATGTTAGATAACTTATTTTTTGTCAGATTCATACTTCTTGTATAAATATATGTTTGTATCTGTTGAGGTTTCTAATAATCAAGTAATAATCTATCAGTATAGCCAAAGTGAAACGAAATAGATGAAATGCAGTCATTCCATGACTTAGAGGATCCTATTTTCTTGATTTTTTTTAAATCCGCTACAGATGTGTACTGATTGTATTTTGATGCTATTATACTTATTCGGTGCTTTTTTCTACTGTTGTCTCCAAAATTGTAGTCAGAGTCATCCCAGATGGTCAATACTGAGCATATATTAGGGTCCTCTCCATTATATGCCACTGCTATTGAAGTGACGTTATCATTCATTCCATAATCTTTAAGATTTGGTAGATTCCACGTGAAATGATAATTAGTAAGTCCTTTTGATATATATTTCCCTCCGAAATTGTCATTGTCGTGAAGAGCCACATATCCCTTGTCATTAGAACTGATTCCTTCGAAACTAGTGGATCTCGTATTGTCCTCTTTCGTTTCACTTCTAGATTCGTCAGAGTTCATCAAGTCCTGTAATGGTTTATTGGTCGCTATATCCTCATCGTCATAATAATATATTAGGTCATTGTCCATTATTACTTCATGAATATACGGACTCAAGTCTATTGTCTCCATAATCTGTCTATATTCATTATTATGGTATACGATACATCCATTGGTATCTATATCTGTATCCGTTGTATATATGTGGCCTTTGTATTTGGCTTTTAGAACAAAACTATTTGTTTTGTCTTTACTTGGTGATTGAACGATGGTAATAAGTCCAAAAACATGTGCGGTTTGATAAATAATTCCGGCAGAAATATTAATATGCATTTTTCTTTCTGTATCCGAATCGTTTGCATTAAGTTTTATTTTTATGACAGGTTCTCCTTCTTCAATTTCATTCCATACGTGACAATATTCGTTTTTCATATTGCTTGAGTCAGTGAATTCATCTATGCCATAGTATATCCAGCGATAGAACCCCTCACTTTCATCAAGTTCTGGAAATGCAAAGTAAAATTTCTGGATTGCCGGAATGTCATTATATGCTGGTTTGCAATGTAAGGTTATTATCTGTTCTGAAGAATCTACATATATGAATTCTGGAGTGTAGAGGTCTTCTGCATCAAAATCTGGGTCATCCGTAAATCTCAGAGCTTTGGTCTCCAATATAAATTCATTCGCATCTCCAATATCGCTACATCCAACTGTTATCAGAGCTATTGACATGACTACACTCTGTAAGATAAAATGCAAGGTGTTGCTTATTTTGTTATTCATACTTCGCTTATTTTATAAGTTGTCGGTTATTTTTTATTTAGTAATTTATTTATCCACCAAAATAAAGGTGCCCTTGGTTTTTATAATAATTATAAGTCTTTTCTGGATCTTTGATAGTCATGTAATTGTAGCAGGAAGACCACCCATTGCTGGATCCCCATCCCCAATTTATATGGTATTGGGAAACATTGTTCTGTTCTGTAAATCCATCAACAATCCACATATGTCCTCTGTTTTCAGAACTTACACCGTATGCTATATGAGGATTTCCCACTTTTAGATTGTTGATAAACCGCTGTTTATTAATACTCCCTTCCACTTGATCTACAGAATATCCTAGATCCCGAAGATAGTTTGTGGCTGCATATGATGTTGAGGAACTTGCGCCGCATCGGAACTTCGTTTGGCAGTTCAATGCTATTTCTTGTAAAAAGTGAGCGACTGCCAGTGATTGTTCTGCTGAAAAATCCCGCTGGCAAGTAGGCAATGATTCAAAATCGATGTTACGGTTGCCATAGAATGTACCATTGAATTTTTTCATGGTCGCTATAAATTGACCAAGAGCTACTGTTACGCACCCGATAGGCATGTGATTCCCGATTTTCCTACACTCTTCACAAGTGCAATAAGTGGCATAGTTATTAAAAGGTTCTCCTTGTCCCCATTCATACTTTACAAGTGGCATGATATTTATATCATTATCGCTAGATCTAGTATTAATTTCTGTTGTATTTGTTAATATTTCGTTTGCCATTTCGGGTATGGCTTTGACCAAATCTCGCAAGGGGGGTATTAATGTAGTATCCTCGATGCATCCATCCTCTGTATAGTAGAATATTTGATCTATACCTGGCGTATCAGAAAGTATTGCGTAGCCTGATGTATTTCCGAAGTCTATTTCCACTGTGTGAATTTCATAAGTGTCATTGCTTTTAGGACTATCTGTCCTTGTCGTTAGTGTGTCTGATACATTGTAAGAGCTAGTCGTCAAACGTGTTATTCTAATTAGCGAACCTCGGCTACACTCGTGCAACTTGCTGTGCATTCCGAATATAAGTTCTGTGATGCGATCATTAAACGGATTTCTGTCGGTGTAAACCGAAAGTTCTTCATTGCATGCCGTTGTAAGACACAACAACGTTAATGAAGCTAAAATCCATAGTTTTGTAATTTTCATTTGTTAGTGTTTTGAGTTTATATAATGTAAATATGTCTTTTGTATTTTTTGTAGCCCTCTTAAGTCCGGCAATGTTCAAGGCTCTTTACCATTTGAAACGTACTCCTATAGGAATTGAAATATTCAAAGGGTGTTCGCTCCAAGCATTTGGCACTCTATAGTCGTGAGGGAAATTATACTTGAGAGTAGGCTCAATATATATATCTATCTTCTGTGAAAGGGGCACGGAAATACCAACGCTTCCACTAAGCGACCAAACAACCGGAGATTTAAATTTTCCGTAAGAATAACCTAAAACGTTTTCTGTCTTAATAGGTTTTGTGATTGAATATGCTGGAATTTCAAAATCGCCTCCCATAGAGACGTATAGATGTATTTTTGATGATAAATATGCATAGAGATTCGCTTTCAGAGGAATCCCAATATAGTGCCATTGACATCGGGCTTGGTTTTTGCGATATTCGAAATCAGACTGAAGGTATGTATAAGTAAGTCCAGACTCTATGCCAAGCCAAGAAGTAATACGTTTCTCAATCTTAATACCTACCGTTATTGGTAGCATATTTTTATGATTCTGAAATTTAAGGTAATCGTGTATGTGTTCGTTGTCAGCTAACTCTCCGTCGTTTAGAGATTTATCAAAATTTATTATTCCGGGGTCAAAAGACACTCCGGCACTCCATCCCTTTTCTTTATTTTTTTTACAGGAATTGTCTGCAGATATATCATTTTCATAATCCAGCTTTTTGTAGTGATATTCAAAAATCTCTTTTGGAGAAGACTCGGCTTCAGATGTCGTGTCGTTATTATAGGTTGAAGATGAATCTATATCGTATTTTGCTGTTTTTGCTGGCAAGGATGGTATGGTGTCCGCAGTTATACGCTCACTTCTAGACATAGATATGAGCGATTCTTGCTTTTTGAATGTGTTAACAGAAATAGTAGTTGCTGGACAGTTGGGAGAATGTCTTACGATTCTAGATGTTTTGGTATGTTGTGCCACCGGATATGCAGCAGTTCCTAAAGATTTAGGCTTAGATGACATTGTGCCATCATAATCAGAGTTGTTAAAAGAAATATATGTTTCTGTTGCAACTGCTATGAGAAGTAATATGAGAGTGCCTGCCGTTTTCTTATATTCCATTATTAGCCTACGCAAATGCACTTTTGCATGAAACAGCTGTGAGGATGAGGAGTTGGGCGCAATTCCAAGAATTTGTGCAATCTCCTTGTGCGTCTTGTTTTCTAAAACTGCCAACCGGAATACTTTCTGGTAACCATCAGGAAGACGGCATATAAGAGTCTCAAGGGTTTCGAAATCAATTATATTGTCTATTTCGCAGTCATCGCTTGGCTCTTCAGGAATTTCATTGAGTAATGAAACCACACTTTGTTCTTGAAGAAATTTTAGCGAGAGGTTTTTTATGATAGTTGCAAGCCAATGATCGACCTTTGCCGGGTCTTGAAGTGTGTCGATACGTGTGAATGCCGCAATGAATCCATCGTGGAGAATGTCTTTCGCATCATCTGAATTCTTTACGTAGAAGGAAATAAGTCGCAACATTCTTGGGGCATAACGAGTGTACAGAAGACTCATTGCCTCCCGATTGCCATGCTTGCATTCCTTCACTATAGTGGAATCATCTATATTCAGTGTTTCTTTCACAAGAATCATGATACACGTTTTCTCGTTTTACTGCATGACTTCCTTCGAAAAAGTAACAAATATCTTTTCATAAAAGCTGCAAAGGCAAGAAATCTGAAAATTCTAAATTCCCCTTCAGAATATTATTTCTTGCGTAATGTGTAAAAATAGTCGGAATGTTGTTTGTCATCACAAAGATCAATCCCTCTCACGAATGATTTGTCAACATCTCCCATGTTCTGATAAGATGCCCATGATAGTAATAGACCCTAAGCTTTTCGTTTGAATTCTCCTTCTGTAGGGAATAATCTATTGCTTGTCGCAATAGTACTTACTGAGAATTGGCTCCGGGTGAGGGTGTATTAAAATAAAGAGCCCTCTAAAAGTTAGATAAAAAACTTTTAGAGGGCGGATCTCTTCAGTCATATAACCGCCACTTATGATATGGCGGAGCGCAACAACAGCAAACTCGTTATTTGACAATGACGAATCCGTCTGCCGGATCGATAGTTACTTGCACCTTTGTCGGTTTCTTTATTTTGAGTATGTTGGCACTGAGAGTCTTCCCCTTTTGCTCGGAATAGATGATCGCTTCATCGCCGACTTGAAGCATTGGAAGGTCGAGTGTCAGTTTGAGCGGCTTGTCAAGGGCGTTAACTCCTGCTATATACCATTTGTCAGCGTGTCGGCGCGCAAGTACCACATACTTACCGGGGTATCCGTCGATGTAGAGGGTTTCGTCCCAAGTGGTGGGAACATCTTTCATAAACTGTATGGCATCTGCCGGCGCATCTGTCAGGTTGTTAGGTGCCAAGGCGAAATTCTGTACTGGGTTCTGGAAGAGAATTGCCGTGGCAATCTCAAAGGCATCGGAGGTGCGGCGTATATTGCCCTTTTCGTTGCTGCGGTGCAGCCGCTTATTGAGCACTGTTCCGCCATATTCCATGACTCCGGCTGAGTTGCGGACGAAAGGATGGAGTGCTGCATGGAAAGGCGCCTTGTCGCAGAAATCCTGACTAAACACAAGGTTCTCGGAAGCCAATACCGCCTCACTGCCCACGTAGTTGGGATACATTCTTTCCCATCCTCTTGGCATTGTGCATCCGTGAAAAATCACACTGATGCCGTAGTCGTTAGCGTCGCTGAGGATATCTTCGTAGAGACGCATTGTCTCTTGCTTGTCTCCTCCAAAGAAATCAACCTTAATCCCTTTTACCCCGATTGATTTGAGCCATTTCATCTCTTGCTTGCGGGGTATCGGACGCGACATGATGTTGACGGGGCTTTGCACAATATCGTTCCACCAGCCCGACGATGAATACCAGATAATCAAGTTCACGCTTTTGCTTTGCGCGTATTTTGCGAGTTGCTCCATGCGCTCTCGTCCGATATTTATGTCCCATGCACAGTCTACGAGCACATTCTCGTAGCCCATGTCAGCGGCAAAGTCGATATAAGAGATCTGGTCGTCATAGTTGATGGAGTTGTCTTGCCAAATAATCCAGCTCCAGGTGCCTCTACCGGGGCGCACTTCGCTTTCTGCTTGATAAAGTGGCTCTACAACATTCCAAGGTATTGTGGTCTCTACTATCGGTTTCAGATTGCTCCCTACGGTGATAGTGCGCCAAGGTGTTTTCCCCGGTAGGGGTATGCCAGGCGATGAGGAGCCGTTGCCGTTGTTTTCCTCCGGCATAGGATATTCGATAGTGAAAACGCCTCCCTTGTAATCGCTGAGACGACTGCCGCAGTAGCTGCCGTCTACACCGGTCTCTGTCAGAAGTGCCCAGCCGTTGTCTCCTACATGGAATAGTGCAGGGAAAGTAAAGCCGTGGCCGTAGTGCGATGGTGCGTTGAGTGGTGCATCAGGGGTATAGCCTTCCTCATATGATGGCTTGGTGCGTTTCCATCCAATCATCGCATCGCTTTGAGGGGTAAGAAAAGTTGTGGTGAAGTCTGGAAAACGGAACCCCGTTGCTTCTTTATTTACAATCATGCTGCGTGCCTCCCCTTGTTCCGGTATGACATAGCGGAATGCTATGTCATTGTCGCCTACTTCCCATTCAACGGAAAACTTCTGTCCTTTTGCGTTGGAATATTCTTCCAACAGTGTGTTGGCTTTCCAGTCGATATGGCTCTTTTTTATTCGATCTTGGTCAAAGCTGCGACTTACTGCTCCGGTTTTGTCGTAGGTTTGTGTGAGATTTTGCGTAAAATCTCCAATATTCGACTCGAATCCAAGTGGAGAGTCTAATAGTATTGCTTTGCCATCATAGCTTACGGAATAGACAGGTTTCCCATCTTTTATAGAGGTTGTCAATGCCAGACGACCATCAGGACTGCTTATTGTTGCGGCATTTCCGCAAAAAGTTATTGCGATAAGTCCTAAAAGTGTTATATGAGTTTTCATATGTCAAGTTTTTATAAGTTAATTGCGCAAAAATAGGTATTTTTTATGGGATACACAAATTTTTCAGATTTATCATACTGCAAATTTGGGAGGATGGGATTTTTTTAATAATTTTGTGAAAACCAAATCGAATCGTTTCATGGAATACAAAAGAATTCTACTTAAACTCTCCGGAGAATCGCTGATGGGGGCTCAAGGTTACGGTATTGATCGTGATCGCCTTGAATCTTACGCCCGACAGATAAAAGAGATTGCCGGAACTGGAGTGGAGATAGGAATAGTAATTGGCGGTGGCAACATATTCCGCGGACTGCAGGGTGCATCTAAAGGTTTCGACCGAGTGAAAGGTGACCAGATGGGTATGCTTGCTACGGTAATCAATTCCCTGGCTCTCTCTTCTGCTCTCGAATCAGTTGGCCAGCCGGCTCAAGTATTCACTGCAATTCCAATGTTCCCTATCGGGAAACCATACAGCAAGTGGGAGGCAATAGATGCCATGAAGGATGGAAAAGTTGCTATCATGAGTTGTGGCACCGGTCAGCCCTTCTTTACAACCGACACAGGCTCCGCGCTCCGAGCTATAGAGATTGAGGCTGATGTGATGCTGAAGGGTACACGCGTCGATGGCGTTTATACTGCAGACCCGGAGAAAGATTCGAAAGCCACAAAGTTTGATAAAATTACCTATGATGCTGTTATATCTGCAGGTCTCAAGGTGATGGATCTTACTGCAACCGCACTCTGTAAGGAAAATGGTATGCCTATCTATGTGTTCAATATGGACAAAGAAGGCAATCTCAAGAAAATGATTTCCGGCGATAATGTCGGCACCCTCGTTTATTAATCAATGAGTAGTCACTGATTTTGAGATAATTATTACACTGTAAACAGTTATTATCTATTGAATAAAATTATGGAAGTAAAAGAATATCTTGACAATGCGCAGGAGTCGATGGAACTCGCTGCCGATTATCTGGAAGAGACTCTCGCACGTATTCGCGCAGGAAAGGCTTCTGCTAAACTGCTCGACGGCATACGCGTAGATTATTATGGCAGCTTGGCTCCTATCTCGAATGTGGCAAACGTATCAGTCCCTGATGCTCGTACCATCGCAATCACTCCATGGGAGAAATCAATGTTCCGTGTTATCGAAAAGGCAATTTTAGACTCTGAATTGGGTGTAACTCCTGAAAACAATGGCGAGGTTATCCGTCTATGCATCCCTCCTCTCACCGAAGATCGTAGAAAGCAGCTCGTGAAACAATGTAAATCTGAAGCTGAAAACGCCAAGGTTTCCGTTCGCAATGCTCGTCGTGAGGCTATCGACGGACTTAAAAAGGAAATTAAGCAGGGCCTCAGCGAAGATGCAGAGAAAGATGCAGAGGCTAACGTACAGAAACTTCACGATAAATACCTTAAGAGAATCGACGAGATCTTTGCTATCAAAGAAAAGGAAATTCTCACTGTGTAAGATCATAAGTATTATCTAATCGCGTTACCTATATCATGAATAGACTCTTTCTCGCAACGGCGTTTGCCTTTGCGGCATTGCCACTTTTCTCGCAGACTTTCCGTGAATGGCAGGATCCTGCTGTAAATGAAGTAAACCGTGCCCCAATGCATTCGGAAGCTTTTGCTTTCATCCAAGGGGAATCCGGTGAATCTAAACTCGACCGTAAACTTTCAGCAAATTATCTTAGCCTTAATGGTGACTGGAAATTCAATTGGGTCGCTGATGCTTCGTCGCGACCTACAGATTTCTGGAAAAAAGATTTCAACGATAAGGGGTGGACTGATATGAAAGTCCCGGGAATGTGGGAGCTAAACGGATTTGGCGACCCGATTTATGTTAATACCCACTATCCATGGCATAATCACTTTAAAAACAATCCTCCGGTTGTGCCTGAGGAGGAAAATCATGTGGGCTCATATCGCCGGGAGATTTTTGTCCCGGCTTCTTGGAAGGGTAAGGAAATCTTTGCTCACTTCGGATCGGTTACTTCCAATATCTACTTGTGGGTTAATGGTAAATATGTAGGATATAGCGAAGATAGCAAATTAGAGGCGGAGTTTGACCTTACTCGTTATCTTGAGCCCGGAAAGGAAAATCTGTTCTGCTTCCAAGTATTCCGCTGGTGCGACGGCACCTATCTCGAAGACCAAGATTTCTGGCGGCTGTCGGGAGTGGGGCGTGATTGCTATCTTTTTGCACGCGATAAAAACCGAATTGCCGACATCAGAGTGACTCCGGATCTTGACAACGAGTATAATAACGGCTCCCTTAATATCGATCTGTCATTGACTGCCAATCGCAAAGTTAGCCTTATTTTGACCGATGCTAATGGTAATACTGTTGCTGAAACTGTCGCCTCTAAGAGCGGAAAAACTGTTATGTATGTGGAGAACCCGATGAAATGGTCGGCTGAGTCGCCTTATCTTTACACCCTGACTGCGAAAATGGAGGGAAATAATGAAGTTATCCCAGTCAAGGTCGGATTCCGTAAGATTGAACTTAAGGGAGGACAGATTCTCGTAAACGGGAAACCGGTGCTCTTCAAAGGTGCTGACCGTCACGAAATTGATCCGGACGGAGGTTATGTGGTGTCACCGGAGCGCATGCTTCAAGATATTGCTCTTATGAAGAAGCTTAATATGAATGCTGTGCGCACTTGCCATTATCCTGACGATGAACTTTGGTATGAACTTTGCGACAAATACGGATTGTATGTGGTCGCGGAAGCTAATATCGAGAGCCACGGCATGGGCTATAAGGAAAAAACACTTGCCAAGAATGCCCTTTATCATGATGAACACATTGAGCGTAACCGTCGCAATGTGCTTCGCAACTTCAATCATCCTTCTGTGATTTTCTGGTCGCTTGGAAACGAAGCTGGATATGGTCCAAACTTCGAAGACGCTTATCGTTGGGTTAAGGATTTCGATCCGTCTAGGGCTTGCCAGTATGAGCAGGCAAGGCAAACCGGTCTTACTGATGTTTTTTGCCCGATGTATTATAACTACGAAGGAATGGAGATATTTGGTAAGAATCCACCGGTCAATATACCACTCATACAGTGCGAGTATGCGCATGCCATGGGCAACTCTATGGGCGGTTTTAAAGAATATTGGGACCTTATCAGAAAGTATCCGAACCTGCAAGGTGGCTTTATATGGGATTTTGTTGATCAAGGACTTCGGGCAAAAGATGCGGATGGCGTAGAATATTACGCATACGGCGGAGACTATAATCCGTATGACGACGGCAGTGACAAGAACTTCTGCTGCAATGGTTTGGTGAGTCCTGACCGAATCCCTAATCCTCATGCCTACGAGGTTAGATACTTCTATCAGAACGTATGGACAACTCCTGCTGATCTTCAGACTGGGAAGGTGAAAGTATACAACGAAAACTTCTTCCGCGATTTATCTGATTTGAATCTTGAATGGACTCTAATCCATGATGGTAGTCCGGTCGATACTGGAATCATAACAGACTTAAATGTGAAGCCGGGTGAAACCGCAGAGATCACTATCCCTTATAGCAAGCCTCATTCAGATGGCGAATGGCTCCTTAATGTGGCATATAAACTTAAAAAATCAGATGGATTGCTATCTGCCGGACACATCGTGGCGCGAGACCAACTTACCGTGGTTGCAGCTCCGGAGTTGTCTCCATCTATTCAGCTTGGCTCAGTGCCGGGCGAATGTGTTTCAGTTCCTCGGATTCTTGACCATAGACGAAACATGATAATCGTCGAGGGAGATGACTTTACTATTGAGTTTGACAGAGATAATGGATTCATCACAAGATATGATGTTGATGGCATCCATATGCTTGCCGAGGGTGGTAGTCTCACTCCAAACTTCTGGCGTGCCCCAACCGATAACGATTTTGGTGCCGGACTCCAGCTTAAGTATGACTGCTGGAGAAATCCGGTTCTTAAACTGAAAGATTTGAAGACTTCGTTGGCTGATGGTATCGTGACTGTGATTGCCGACTACGAGATACCTGCTGTGGAAGGCTTACTATGCATGACATATGCAATCAATGGAAGAGGAGAAGTGCTTGTCTCAGAAAATTTCAAGGCTTCGAAAGACGCGACTGTAAACCCGATGTTCCGCTTTGGTATGCAAATGCAAATGCCGCTCGATTTCGAATATATTGATTATTATGGTCGAGGTCCCGTAGAGAATTATGCCGACCGCAACCACTCTGCCTTTATCGGACGCTACGAACAGAAGGTTTCAGACCAATTCTATCCCTATATCCGTCCACAGGAGACCGGTACCAAGACAGATATTCGATACTGGTGTCAGCTTAACCGTGCCGGCAATGGCTTGGAGTTTACTGCTACAGCTCCTTTCTCGGCGTCTGCGCTCAACTATAGCATTGAGAGTCTTGATGATTATCCTGAAAAGAAGCAGAGCCACGGCTCTCAGGTGAAAAAAGTTGACTACACTAATCTCTGTATAGATAAGGTGCAGATGGGTCTCGCATGCGTCAACAGTTGGGGGGCTCTTCCTCTCCCTGAGTATATGGTTCCTTATGGTGACTACTCCTTCTCATTCCTGATGAAACCTGTCTTCCACCGGATTCCTTCTGGCCGTTGATTTGATATAGATTTTTCTGTTAGATGAATTCAACGATTTCAGACAAAATATGTGGTGTGGCGGTGCGTTTGTCGTTTATTGCGCAGTGTGCGGCTATTAGGGCCTGTTGTGTGTTCTGTGCTGTTGTAGCTGTGGTTACTACTGCTACGGCTCAGAATGAGGATATTCCGGCGCGCCTGACGCCTGAAATAAAGACGATACTTACCGATTTAGACTCATTGCTGCTGAAATCTTCTGAGTTCATAAAAGAAAAGGAAAGCCGCATTGAGAGTTTTCATCGCAAACTGGACGCTACAGGAAATCTTGAACAGCGTTACTGGCTGCAGTCATCGCTCTACGAAGAGTATAGTGCATACGACTCTGATTTTGCGATGAAATATGCTGATGAGGCTCTTGCCACTGCAAAGCAACTAGGTCGGACGGATTTAGAGGATGAAATGAATCTCAACCGTGTCTACCTGCTTTCTGCTACTGGTTTCCTCGAAAAGGCTGCGGAGGTGCTTGGTTCAATCGACTCAGCACAGCTTTCCCCTGAGCTCGCTCTTAAATATTGCGATCGAATGCTGTTTCTGTCAACACACACGGACCTTTATATAGGAGTGGAATACGAAATGGGAATGTATTCTCAGATGGCAGACAGTATTCTACATGAGATGACAAAAGACCTCAGAGAGGGAGACTCAAATTATTACTGGCTTACGGGCTGGAGCAGCTTGAATGACAAGAAGAAGGCGGCTTCTGCAATTCCTATTCTTAGGAAAACTGTTGATTCTTCCGACAATGCTACTCGTGATTTTGCCATGATGGCATGGGTGCTCGCAAAGCTATACGAGCAGATTGGCGACAAGCAAAACTATCTGAAATATCTCCTTTCCTCGGCCATGGCAGATATTCGTGCTTGTAACAAAGAAATCGCATCGCTTGAAGAAGCCTCCAAAATTCTCTACGATATCGGTGATTTGGATCATGCGAATCAATATGTAAACTATTGCATAGCATGCGCTAACGACTACAAAAGCAGGGTAAGAACTGGCAATCTGGCACGCTTGCAGAAGGATATACTTCAGAGTATTCAGGAGAGAAGTGAGAGGCAGATTCGCATAAATCATATCTATATGGTGCTTTTGATCGTAATTATCGCGGTGATCAATGCATCGATATTCTACATTATGCGACAGAACAAGCTTTTAAAGCAGTCCAGAGCCACTCTCAACGAAGCAAATGCCGAACTCAACGACAAGGTGAAGGCGCTTTCTGCAATCAGAGCTCAGCTCAATGAAACAAATGAAAAGCTTCAGGAAATGTATCAGACTGCGAAATGCAATGCAAAGGAACTTGCAGATGTCAACGAAGAAAAGGAAAGACATATAGCCGACATGTTTGCTATCTGTAGCAACTACATCAACAAGATGGATGATTTCCGTAGCAATATCCACAGATTGCTCGTCGACAAAAAATTTGACAAGGTGCTAGATATAGTGAAGTCTCCGGAACTTTCATACGACGAAATTAAGGAGTTATACGAGACTTTTGATGAGATTTTCCTAAATATTTATCCCGGTTTTGTGGAGGATTTCAACACCTTGTTGCGCCCCGAGGAGCGAATAAAGTTGCGAAATCCTAAAACTCTTAACACCGAACTGCGTATCTATGCTCTCGTGAGACTTGGTCTCAACGATAGCGTAAAGATTGCGAAGTTTCTCCACTGCTCAGTGCAGACTGTATACAATACTCGCCAACGAACACGAAACAAGGCTGCCGTGAGCCGTGAACAGTTTGCCGAAACCGTTAGAAAACTCGGAAGAATAGAGAACTAAACGCTCGGAAGTCAAGTTTCGAGATTTACCGAAAATTAAAGAAACTTTTCTTTATTGCCCTGATTGTCAGGGCAATAATTTTTATATATACTTACCAATGAACTTACATAATTCATAAAAAGTGAAAAGAAACACTATCTTTGCAAAAAAAATCTGAGAATATTTAACATTTGCTAAACCTAAAATTATATCTCATGAAAAAGTTTAAAGCAAGGTATCTGTCTGCTTTTATGGCAGCGATTGCAGGCATGGGAGTCGCCTATGCAGACATCGATGTCAAAGGCACTGTCACCGACTCGGCTGGAGAGCCTATAATCGGTGCCTCTGTACTCGAAAAAACAACTCTTAAAGGAACTGCCACCGATATCGATGGTAATTTCAAGATTACTGTTCCTGACAACGCTACCCTGCGTTTCAGCGCGGTGGGCTACGGCGATAAGGAAGCAAAGGCCGAACCGGTTATGCGGATTGTGCTTACTGAAAGCTCCGATATGCTTGAAGACCTCGTAGTAATCGGATATGGCACGCAGAAGAAAAGCGTCGTTACTGCAGCTATTTCAAGCATTAATTCTGATGACCTCGAGATGACTGCTCCCGTCAGAGTCGACAATGCTCTCAAGGGTCTCGCTTCGGGTGTCACCGTTACTTCTTCTTCCGGTCAGCCCGGTGCTGCCGCTAGGGTGCGCATACGTGGTGTCGGAACCATCAATAATTCGGATCCTCTCTATATCGTAGACGGCATGCCGATTGAAGGTGGACTCGACTATCTTAATCCTGCCGACATCGCATCTATTGAGGTGCTTAAAGACGCTGCTTCCGGCGCTGTCTATGGTGCTCGTGCTGCCAATGGCGTTGTGCTTGTCACAACTAAGCAGGGACAACTCGGTCGCGCAAAAGTGACTTACGGATTCAGCTACGGATGGCAGAGTGTTGCTAAGAAGCGCAACGTGTTGAACGCTACTGAGTATGCTATGATGATGAATGAGGGATCGCTCAATTCGGGTGTCGCTCCTCTTTACGCTGACCCTGCTTCTTACGGTGAAGGCACAGACTGGCAAGAAGAGGTCTTCAACAATAACGCTCCAGTGATGAACCATCAAGTTTCTGTTAGCGGTGGTTCTGAGGCAGTGAAATACATGCTGTCGCTTGGATATTATGACCAAGATGGTATTGTAGGTGGCAATTTCAACCGTTCAGACTACAATCGTCTAACTCTACGTTCAAATCTTGGTATCACGCTTTTCGATGAGTCGAAAAAACGCTCTTGGCTCAATAAAGCTACAGTGCAGACAAATCTCGCATATACTCGCATCAAAAGCCATGGCATTGAGACTAACTCTACATGGGGCTCTCCTCTTGGCTCTGCTCTTGCAATGTCGCCTATTCTCACTCCTTATCTCGAAAAGGGTAGCGCTGAGGAAGCTTCCCAGTTGGCTTATCTTGCAAACCAGTCAGACTACGTGCCTATGTATGGCAACGACGGTCGACTCGTAATGGTGCCGACAGCATTTGGTAACTTCCAGGAGATGAGTAACCCGATTGCAAATCTTATGCTTCCTGGCAATAATAATTGGAGTCACAAGTTTGTAGGAAACTTTACCGGCGATCTTCAGATTTGGGATAATCTTCACTATCGCATTAGCTATGGCGCAGACCTTTCTTTCTGGGGATACGACGGCTATACTCCTATCTACTATCTGCGCGATGGTGCTTCAACAGACCATTCTACAGCCATCTCCACAAGCGAGCGTGGTCTTGTATGGCAGATTGAGAATATCCTCTCTTACGACAAGACTATTGATCTCCATACTTTCAGCGTCCTCCTCGGTCAGTCTGCTAAAGAGAGCGGTGGTCAGTACCTTGGTGGAACTCGCAATAATATCACAAACTACGACCGTCCATATATTGACGCAAGTACAGGTCTTGCCGCAGACGGTGATATGACCGTATGGGGCGCACCTCAGGTGAAATCAAAACTCGCATCTTATTTCGCACGTGTAAGCTACGACTTCGATTCTCGCTACATGATTCAAGCTACTATACGTCGTGATGGTTCAAGCAGATTCGGTGCAAACAACCACTGGGCTACATTCCCCTCTGTATCTGCCGGCTGGAATATCATGAACGAGCAATTCATGGAGTCTTCGAGCAACTGGCTAAACAACATGAAACTGCGTGCTTCGTGGGGTAAAAATGGTAATGAGAACATCGGTAATTTCCAGTATGTGGCGCTCACAAGTTCCAACAACAATGCTATCTTTGGCAACCCGGGTTCAATTGCTATCGGTACAAAACCATCGCAGCTCGCAAATCCTGACCTCAAATGGGAGGAATCGGAATCTTACGACGTCGGTCTTGACTTTGGTTTCCTCAGCAATAGCCTGACTTTCTCTGCAGACTACTTCTTCAAGAAAACTAATGGCATGCTTATGACAATGTCTCTCCCGCAATATGTTGGTGAGGCAATCCCCGTTGGCAACGTAGGCAATATGCAGAACTGGGGTCTTGAGTTCGATCTCGGCTACCGTCATGAATTCTTCAATCAACTCACTGTAGGTATCAGCGCAAACCTTTCGTATCTCAAGAATAAACTTGTGAAATACGGAAACGAAGAGGGCTGGGCTAACCTCGATAGCTTCCAGGGTGTAGGCACTATCCTGAGAGCAGAAAACGGCCAGCCGTTCCCATACTTCTATGGCTATAAGACTAATGGCATTATTCAGAACATGGCAGAGGCCAATGAATACAATTCCAAATATGGTACTTCTCTCGTGCCGGGCGATGTTCGCTTTGTCGATACCGATGGCAATGGAGCAATCACTGAAGACGACCGTACCAACATCGGTAACGGTACTCCAGACTGGACATATGGAGCAACCCTTAATCTCGCATGGAAAGGTTTTGACTTCAATATATTCTTCCAAGGCGTAGCCGGCAACGACATCTTCGATGCTACCAGACGTGTCGATGCTCGTTCGGTAAACCTTCCTTCATGGATGCTTGATCGTTGGACTGGCGAAGGCACTTCCAACCGTGTGCCGCGTTTCGTGATTGGCGATGGTTACAACTGGCAGAGCTCCGACCTCTATGTGTATGACGGTAGCTATTGCAGACTGAAGAATATGCAGCTCGGCTATACTATCCCCTCCGATATCACTAAGAAAATCGGTGTGCAGAAGTTCCGCGCTTATGTGGCTGTTGAGAATCTCGCCACTTGGACTAAGTATCATGGCTATGATCCTGAAATCTCCTCAGGTTCAAATAGCTCTAATGGTGTTGACTTCGGAGTTTATCCTCAGGCTCGTACTTGGACTGTGGGATTCAATATCGAGTTTTAAATAATACTAATCTAACATTATATCTCGACTGATATGAAAACTATATATAAAGCGTTGGGAATTGCCGCATTTGCTGTTGCGCTTACATCATGCGGTGACGATTTCCTTACGGTGACTTCCCCGACTCAGGAAGACGCGTCGGAATATTTCTCTACAAAAGACCACGTAGAAGAAGCGGTTGTGGCTGCTTACGACCCTATGCACTGGACAGATTGGAGCATGGGAAACTATGAGCCATACACCCTTATGGCTGACATTATGGCAGACGATTTTTGGGTTGGTGGTGCCGACAAAAACGATAACCAGGTTTGGCATCTTATAGCTAACTATGAGGCTACCCCAATGAAGGTGCTTACAAGCATTTGGATCGACGGCTTCAGCGGTGTGAAAAGATGCAACGACGTATTCAGCTATCTTTCCAAGGATATAATCGGAGCATCTGAAAGTGATATCAAGTCTTGGAAGGCTCAGACATACGTGCTACGTGCATACTATGCAAACTGGCTCTGGAAATTCTATGGTAATGTGCCTTACTTTACCGAAAATCTCACCGACCCATACATCACTGATCAGATGACTGCTGACCAAGTGTATTCACATATAGTCAGCGATCTTGAGGAAGCTATTGCTCTTGATGTGCTTCCCTGGAAAGGCAACGCTGCCACATATGGACGAATCACTCAAGCCATGGCTTATATGCTCTATGCAGAGGTTGTGATGTATCAGAACGATAAGGATAGATATGCAAAGGCTCTCGAATACATGAGAGAGATTATCGCTTCTCCCGACTATGATCTTGTTAGAGACTACGCATCTATCTTTGAGGAATCTGGCGAATGGAGCCAAGAGTCAATCTATGAGATCAACTATATTTCGGAAAATGCTGCAAGAGATTGGGGTGCCCCACTCTTAGCTGGTGGCTCTGTGCTTCCAACACTCATTAGCCCTAATAACTGGCCTGCCGGGCAAGACGGACACAATACTGGTTGGGGATTCTGTCCGCTGCGACTCGAAACCTATAACCGTTATTCTGCAAATGATGTGCGACGTGATGCAACTTGCTGGGATGTTCGCTCGTTTGACGGCACTTACAACAAGCGCTATCAGGATTTCGGTTTCTTCCTTCAAAAATACTCTGCACGTGCAGATGGAAATGCCGGACAAGTGGCTTCAGGAGAACTTAACTACAATAACAACTGGCGTGTTTATCGCTATTCGGAGGCTCTTCTCAATGCTGCCGAACTTATCGTGCTGACTGGTGGTAATACTGCCGACGCTCGCAACTATCTCAATCAGGTGCGTCGTCGTGCAGGACTTGAAACAGAACTCGAACCGACCATCGACAATATCATCGAAGAGCGTCATCTCGAGTTCGTTGGCGAAGGAAAACGCTACTGGGACCTTATCCGTACTGGCAAGGCTGCTTCTGTTCTAACTCCTGACGAATACGGCTATCGCACTAACTCGTGGACTCCAAACAAGAAATATCTCCCGATTCCTCAGAGCGAAATCGATCGCGCAGGAAAAACACTTAATCAAAATCCGTATTAATATCTTAGAATCATGAAAACCAGTATATCTTCATTCCTCGCAGCAGTTTTGGCGGTTTCGCCTTTGCTGATTTCTTCCTGCTCAGAAAAGGATTACTACGAGGTTAATATCAACGATGTCCCTGAGGCTTCTGCGTATGTGGATGCGGTCAGCATCAATGTTGATCAAGAAACAAACACCGCTTACTTCGAATTCAACGGCAAGGGAACTTATCCGGTATGGTACATCGATGGTAAGCCGTATTCTACCAACATGGCATTCTCTCGCTATTATCGTAAGGCTGGAGAATATACCGTCGAAGTTAAGGTTGGCAACGGCAATGGCGTTTCAAATGGCACTATTACCAAGACCTTTACAATAGATAAAACCAGAATGAATGGCTTCGCCGGTTATGTCTACGAGAGCGAATATAATCTCTGGCCAAAGTCTAATCATCAGATCAATAGCTTCTGGTATGCTCCAGGATGGAATCAGATTGCTGATCCTACACACAACTTCTCTACCGACGTGATCTCAGTCACCCTCTCGGAGGCGACTACTGATCAGTGGCAGGCGCAGATGCATGTAGGCACAGATATCTCGCTCCCCGCAGGTGAGCACTACGATGGATCCGTGATCTTCACCGCAAATAAAGATATGAAAAATATTACGATGAAGATTCACCCTGATGGTGACGATGATGATTCTCACTCATTCTTCTGCAATCAGAAAATTAACCTTACTGCCGACGAACCTGCTGCCTTCTTCTTCTCCGATCTTGAAGCAGTAGTAGACATGAACAATCTCGTTTATACTTTCGACTTCGGTGGTAATCCGGCAGGAGTGACTATAACAATCGAGAATATTGTGCTTAAAAACCACAAAGATGATGATGGTACAGTGCTCCCGGAAATTCCAACAGATCCGGAACCAAACTGGGTGGCTTATGACAGTGCTGACAACCTTTTCTATGGCATGACCTATACTCCGTCGTTCTGGTATGCTCCAGGATGGAATCAGATTGCTGATCCAGCATTCTCTGACGATGGTGCAGGCACATATACTTTCACTCTTCCAGTAGCTGCTCCGGAGCGCTGGCAGGCTCAGTGCGCACTCAATACAGACATACGTATCGATGACCCAACAGTGCAGTATGACTTCACTTGCACTATTGAGTCGAACGTAGATGTCCCGGCTGTTATGGTTAAGCTCGTTCAGACCGATGAAGGGGAAGACAACAAGCATGACAACAATTATTTCTGTGCTGATGAAACTCCTCTCCTTGCAGGCCCTAACAAGTTCTGGCGTGCCAAACTCACTCCAAGCGAGGGTCAAGCAATGCAGGCAGTGTCTTTGGTCTTTGACTTCGGCACTTGCCCCGACAATACTGAAATAAAAGTAAGCAACATAATACTTCAGGTACATCACGATTAATTTTCAGGTAGGTTCGGAGCCGAGATTACGCCTCTTGGCGCAATCCCGGCTCCTTAGTATTTTTTTCTTATGAATATTAAGTTTTTACTACTACTGTCACAATTACTGCTCTCGATTACTGCGTGTGGAAACTCCGAAGACACGCCGACAGTAGATAACATTCCCGATATTTCATTGTCCGTAGAAACTATGGAGGTCTCAGCTTCCGGTGGTGAGGCAATTATAGGTATTACTGCTCCGAGTGAATGGGATGCGACTCCTTCCGATTCTTGGATTAAGGTATCGAAGTCTGGTACTCTATCTTCGAAAGGCGAAATCCGGGTGGAAGTTGAAAGCAATTCTTCACGATTCTCGCGATCAGGATCAGTTCTTGTTCAGAGTAAGACGAAACGTGCAGAGGTGAAAATATCGCAAGAAGGGAAGGAAATACCATTAGGTCCAATCACCGAGCCGGAAGGATACACTCTCGTATGGAATGATGAATTTGATGGCTCGGAACTTAACCGTGCTGACTGGACTTATGAAGTGCAGGGACCAGGATGGGTCAACAATGAACTTCAGACTTATGTCAACGCTGCCTATGGCGGCAATCTGGTCACTGAGGTCAGCGATGGTACTCTTAAGATCAATTGCTTCAAGGCTAAGGATGGCAAAATTTGTTCTGCAAGGATATATGCCCATGTCAATTCTGGATGGAAATATGGCATTTTCGAGGCGTCGATTAAGCTCCCTAAAGGAAAAGGAACTTGGCCTGCATATTGGATGATGCCCGTAGGCAACGACTGGAACAAGACACCTTGGCCGATGTGTGGCGAAATTGATATAATGGAGGAAGTCGGATATAATCCGGAATATACGTCCTCTTCTATCCACTGTGAAAGTTACAACCATGTGAAGGGTACTCAGAAAACTGCCGAACGCCTCACGAAAGGTGCTCAAGATGATTTCCATATCTATCGCCTTGAGTGGACTGAAGACTACATCCGCACTTTTGTAGATGGAAGCATGCTTCTCAATTTCTCCAACGATGGCAAGGGTAATATATCCACATGGCCGTTCAATCGTGCTTTTTATCCGATCCTGAATCTTGCATGGGGCGGAGACTGGGGTGGCGCCATGGGTGTTGATGAGAACTGCCTGCCTACCACCATGGAGATTGACTATGTTCGAGTATTCCAGAAAAAGTAATGATACGATATGAAATATCTTTTATTTATTGCTTCCGCAGCACTGGCTCTTTCTACTGCCATATCGGCTCGGAATGCAGATGTTCCAGCATATAAGAACCCTGCTCTTCCCATTGAACAGCGTGTGGAAGATGCTCTCTCACGAATGACATTGCAGGAAAAGGTAGGGATTCTTCATGCTCAGTCTAAATTTTGCTCAAAGGGTGTTCCAAGACTCGGAATCCCGGAATTGTGGACAACAGATGGCCCTCACGGCATTCGTCCGGAAGTATTATGGGATGAATGGAATCAGGCTGGCTGGACCAATGATTCATGTGTAGCATTTCCCGCCCTCACCTGTCTCGCGGCATCTTGGAATCCGGATATGTCGAGATTATACGGCGTGTCGATAGGTGAGGAGGCTCTTTATAGAGGTAAGGATATTCTGCTCGGTCCGGGTGTTAACATTTATCGCACACCCCTCAATGGCAGAAATTTCGAATATATGGGTGAGGATCCTTTTCTCTCTTCGAAAATGGTTGTGCCCTATATCCAAGGACTTCAGAGTAATGGTGTGGCTGCATGCGTGAAGCACTATGCTCTCAACAACAATGAGGTAAATCGCCACTCTACGAATGTGATTGTCGACGACCGTACACTCTACGAAATATATCTCCCGGCTTTCAAGGCTGCCGTTCAGGAGGGTGGAGCATGGTCTCTTATGGCAGCTTATAATCTTTATGGCGATGAACATCTTTGTCATAACAATCGTATGCTTAACGAGATCCTTAAAAAGGAATGGGGGTTTGACGGTGCAGTGGTCAGCGACTGGGGCGGTACTCACGACACTCGCCAAGCGATTGCCAATGGTCTTGACCTCGAGTTCGGAAGCTGGACCGACGGTCTTTCAGGTGGCAAAAGCAATGCATACGACAACTATTATCTTGCTGACCCGTATATTGAACTTATCAAGAAAGGTGAGGTAGGTACCACAGAACTTGATGACAAGGTGCGCCGTGTGCTTAGGCTCATTATGCGTACGTCAATGAAGGAAGGAAAGGGATACGGTGCCCTTTGTAGCGATGAGCACTATGCAGCTGCGCGTACCATCGGCTCCGAAGGTGTCGTCTTGCTCCGAAATCAAGATAATGTCCTTCCGATAGTTGCCGGCGAAGGAAAGAAAATTCTCGTGGTGGGCGAGAATGCCATCAAGATGATGACGGTCGGTGGTGGTAGCAGTTCCCTTAAGGTGCAGTATGAAGTCTCTCCTCTTCAGGGTATTTCTGTGGCTGCAGCAGAAGCTGGTTGTACAGTGGATTTCGCTCGCGGATATGTGGGCGACATCACAGGAGAATACAATGGTGTGGTGACCGGTCAGGATCTCTCTGATTCGCGTACGCCCGCAGAACTTATTGCAGAGGCTTGCGAGAAGGCTCGTGGTGCTGACTATGTGATATTTGTAGGCGGACTTAATAAAAGTGCCGGACAGGATTGTGAGGATGCTGATCGTGTCGCACTCGGTCTTCCATACGGTCAAGACGAGGTCATCAAGGCTCTCGCAAAGGTCAATCCTAACACTGTAGTTGTGAATATCAGTGGAAATGCCGTGGCAATGCCTTGGGTTAATTCCGTTAAAGGAATTCTTCAGGCTTGGTTCCTTGGTTCCGAAGCAGGCAATTCTATTGCCGATATACTCTTTGGAAAAGTGAATCCGTCAGGAAAACTTCCGTTCACATTCCCCGTCTCTCTCGGTGACAATTCTGTGCATGCTCTTGGTGCATATCCGGGAGTGAAACGTGCTGACTCCCCCATTATTGACCTTGAATATAAGGAAGGAATACTTGTAGGCTACCGTTGGCACGATACCAAGAAAGTGAAGCCTCTCTTTGCTTTCGGTCACGGACTCAGTTATACTACTTTTAGATTCGGTAAGCTTAAGGCTGACCGTAACAATATTTCTGCCAACGATGTCGTTACTTTTAGTGTAGAGGTGACCAATACAGGCGACCGTGCGGGTGCTGAGGTTGTTCAACTTTACATCTCTGATCCGGAATGCTCCGTGCTTCGTCCGGCTAAGGAACTCAAGGCTTTCTCGAAAGTCTATCTGCAGCCCGGCGAGACCCGAAAGGTCAGCTTGTCAATTACTAAGGATGAGTTGTCTTATTTTGATGCCGATAGGCATGAATGGGTGGCAGAACCTGGCACTTTTGTGGCTGCTGTGGGGAATGCTTCCGACAATATTCAATCAACCTTGAAATTTAAGCTGAAATGAAAATTTTTGATAAAAATACGTTTTTGACGATTTGTGCAGCCGTTTCTGTATGCGGCACTGCTTTTGCTGCGCCCAAAGAAAGCGAGATGGATAAGTTTATCTCGAATCTAATGCAGAAAATGACCCTCGATGAGAAACTCGGACAGCTTAATCTCCCCCCTTCCGACGACATCGTAACCGGTCAGTCAATTAAAAGCAATATTGGTAAGTCTATTGTTGCCGGACAGGTTGGTGGCACTTTCAATGTGAAGGGTGCTGCAAAGGTGCGTGAACTGCAGCGTATTGCGGTTGAGGAAAGCCGTCTCGGAATCCCCCTCCTTATTGGTATGGATGTGATTCACGGATATGAAACTGTATTCCCGATTCCTCTCGCATTGTCTTGCACGTGGAATCTTTCCGGCATAGAAGAGTCAGCGCGTGTTGCAGCTGTGGAAATGTCGGCTGCCGGTGTCAACTGGACATTTAGTCCAATGGTGGATATATGTCGCGATCCGCGTTGGGGGCGCATATCAGAGGGCGCTGGAGAGGATCCTTATCTTGGATCTCGCGTTGCTGAGGCTATGGTGCGTGGCTATCAAGGCAAAGATATGAGCCGCAATGATGAGGTGATGGCGTGTGTGAAGCATTTTGCACTTTATGGCGCTTCTGAAGCTGGACGAGACTACAATACTGTTGACATGAGTAGGCTTCGTATGTACAACGAGTATTTCCCCCCATACAAGGCTGCAGTGGATGCCGGAGTCGGATCTGTGATGTCCTCTTTTAACATTGTTGACGGAATCCCTGCTACGGAAAATAAATGGCTACTCAACGATGTTCTGCGCAATCAGTGGAATTTTGATGGCTTTGTAGTGACTGATTATGGATCTATTGGAGAAGTGGCTGTTCATGGCTTGGAAGACCTCCCTGAGGCTTCTGTGAATGCGTTGCTTGCAGGCACTGACATGGATATGTGCTCTTTCGGATTTTTAGGCACGCTTAAGAAGAGCCTCGAAGAGGGAAAGATAACCATGGAGGATATCGATAAGGCTGTGCGCCGTATTCTCGAGGCTAAATATAAGTTGGGTTTGTTTAAAGACCCCTATAAATACAACGATGTCAGCCGAGAAACTAAGATGATCTATACAGATGTGCATAGAGAAGTAGCTCGCAAGCTCGCAACTCAGTCGTTTGTGCTTTTGAAAAACGAAGGCAATATCCTTCCTCTTGCAAAGAAAGGCAAAGTGGCACTGATTGGTCCGCTCGCTAATACGGCTTCGAATATGGTGGGCACGTGGAGTGTGGCTGCAGATCATTCTAAATACAAGACGCTGAAACAGGGCTTTGAGGATGCTCTAAGAGGAAAAGCCGAGGTGCTGTATGCGAAAGGTTCCAACCTCTATGCCGATTCCTTAAAAGAGGCAGCATGTGAAGTGTTCGGACATGATATGCGCGATCCTCGTACCGAACAAGAAATGCTTGCAGAGGCTCTTCGTGTGGCGTCTAAGGCAGATGTGATTGTCGCGGCTCTCGGAGAGGCTGCTGAGTCAAGCGGTGAGTCTTCTTCAAGATCTGAACTTACGCTTCCTGATACGCAGCAACGTCTTCTCGAGGCTTTGCTTGCTACCGGTAAACCCGTAGTGATGCTCAATTTCTCCGGTCGCCCCACTGTGATGACTTGGGAGGTGGAACATGTGCCTGCAATTCTCAATGTGTGGTCCCCCGGATCAGAGGCTGGCGATGCAATCGCTGACGTTGTGTTTGGCGATGTGTCTCCATCTGGTAAACTGACCGCTTCAATGCCCTACAATGTAGGACAGATACCCGTATATTACAATCATCTAAATACGGGTAGACCTAAGAGCCCGGATGCAACTACGTTCCAGAAATATCGCTCCAACTATATTGATGCTCCCAATGATCCTTTGTTCCCATTTGGGTTTGGATTAAGCTACACGGATTTTGCATATAGTGATTTTACTCTTGACAAGACAACCATGTCTTCTACCGGTTCTGTGACGGCTTCTGTCAAAGTGTCAAACATTGGCAAAATGGCGGCTGACGAGATTGTGCAGTTCTATATTAGAGACGTCAAGGCAAGTGTGGCGCGACCCGTGAAGGAACTTAAGCATTTCGAGCGTATTAGTTTAGCTCCCGGTGAGTCGAAGACTGTATATTTTGCCATTACGCCTGAATCTCTCGGATTCTATAACTCAGCACTTGAATTTGTGACAGAACCTGGTGAGTTCTGTGTGATGGCTGGTCCTGATAGCGACAGACTTCAGTCTCTGTCGTTTACTCTTGAGTAAATTTATAAGATTTTTTTAGCCATGAAAAGATTGATTTTCTTTCTCTTAATCTTTTTAAGCTTTGCATGCTGTTATGCAGATGTCCCTTTTAATGGGATGGTCTTCGACGGCCAGGGAAACCCGGTGAAGGGTGCGCAGGTCTATACTCACAATCCGAAGCATTATGCCACCTCCGACAAGCAAGGGCGTTTCGGACTTACAGATGTTCAGTCTGACGACACTATTCACGTGAAAGTGAAAAAGCGTAAGTTCCCATATGTAATTCCTGTGGATGGGCGTAAGAGTATGAAGATCTTTCTTGCTGCCGAGAATGTTCGTTCTGAGGAAGATGAGCAACTAGTTAGCTATGGCTATGGTTTTGTGAAGAAACGTGAATTTACGGGTGTTAGAAACGGTATTAGCGGAGAAACTCTTGTGCGTACGGGTCAACGTGACATATTGTCGGCTCTTAAGGGGCTTGTCCCGGGACTTGAAATTAGTTCCAGTGGCGCAGCCATTAGGGGAGTACACAGTTTGACGCTTTCCAGCGAGCCGCTTTATCTTGTAGACGGAGTGGTTGTAAGTGATTTCAATGGAATTAACCTCTATGATGTGGACCATGTTGAAGTCATGAAAGATGCATCTATCTACGGCTCTCGTGGCACAAATGGAGCTATTCTCGTCTTTACCAAAACAGCCCAACGCAAATAATTCCCGATACCTAATAAATTGGCCTCCGTGAGCTTTTTTTGCTTACGGAGGCATTTGTTGTTTTATTCAATTTGTCTTTTCTCTAAAATTTGATTAATTTTGTGTTGAAAACGACAGGTCTAGTACTTCTACGTTTTTGTCTTTTGCAAATTAGTTTAAATAGCTTTAATATGATAGAAATAGGCAATAGATACTCCAGCCGTCTTATAGTTGACGAGTCAAGTACCGCGGCTACAATGGGTAGCGGTGACCTCCCTGTGTTTGCGACCCCAGCAATGATAGCCCTGATGGAGAATGCTGCAATGATGGCTGTCGCATCCCATCTCAGAGACTCTGAAACCACGGTTGGTGGTTTTATGGAATGTTCTCACATCCGTCCTACTGCTATTGGTTCGGAGGTGACGGCCGTGGCCACCCTTCGAAAGATTGAAGGACCTGCTCTACATTTCGACATAGCAGCCTATTGTGATGAACGTATGATAGGAGAAGGCCACCACATTCGCTATGTGGTAGACCGCCAGAAGTTTCTGCAAAAGCTAAAATAAAATCCGACTACGTATTCTCTGTTACAGATTTAAAATTAGAAATCATGCCGTCAGATCAGACCGTTTTGTTTCATTCATCAGTTTTTGGTCCTATTCATAGTCGTCGTCTTGGAGTGTCGCTTGGGATAAACCTTATGCCAGACGATGGCAAGATATGCTCCTTCGACTGTCTATATTGTGAGGCTGGTTTTAATGCGCAGGGTAGCGGTTCCACAGGCCTCCCTCTGCGTGAGAAAGTCTATCATCTGCTCGATGCCAAACTGAAGCAGATGAAAGCAGAGAACTCCCCTCTTGATGTCATTACTTTTTCCGGCAACGGAGAACCGACACTTCATCCCGATTTTCCGGCAATTATCGATGATACCCTTGCTCTTCGAGACCGCGACTATCCCGAGGCGAAGGTCTCTGTTCTTACTAATTCCACAAGGATTTTCTTCCCTAATGTAGTGGCCGCTCTTAAAAAAGTAGACAACAACATCCTTAAGCTTGACTCTGCCATCGAATCAACCATGCGACTTATAGATCGTCCTAACTCACCAGACTTTAAAGTAGATAGGGTTGTGGAGGCATTGAAGCAGTTTGAGGGTTCCGGAATCATACAGACTATGATGCTGAGAGGTACTCACGATGATATGGTAGTAGACAATACCACAGATGTGGAGATTGAGGCTCTTATTGCTGCTTATAAGGCGATAAAACCGCGCGAGGTGATGATATATAGTTTAGACCGTTCAACGCCCGAAGAACGCCTCGTAAAGGTCGAAATTGAAGAACTGCGAGCAATTGGCAGACGAATCCAAGACGCCACGGAGATTCCGGTCAAGGTAAACTAATTCTCAATTATAAATCCTATATCCAAATGCTTTTTCCCCCACCAGTAAGAACCGAGTCGAAAGTCGCTCTTGTTGCTCCTGCATCTCGAATTGCTCCTGCGATTGTAGATGCCTTTGTAGAGGCGTACAATACACATCACGACGAGTTTCCTGGCTCCCGCTTGGTAGTTTATCCTTCGGTTGGAAAGGCTGGCTCATGTGGCTCCTACGCAGCAGATCTTCGTAATAGGGTTGAAGATTTTTGTGATGCCCTTGAAGATGATGATGTGGATATAGTGATATGTGCACGTGGTGGCTACGGATGCGTTCACCTTTTGAATGCCGTCCGGCAACATTTGTCGTCATGTCGCCCTAAGTGGCTTGTCGGCTTTTCGGATGTCTCTGCGCTTCATGCTTTATATTTCCATAATGGAGTGGCTTCCATTCATGGTGGCATGGCAAAACAACTCGTAGAGAATCCGGACTGTGGTTTTGGCTCTTACCGTCAGATGCTCAAGTCGCTCGTGGAGTCGGAACATCCACGCTTAGCATATCGCATAGACTCCAACGCATACAATATCAATGGATCCGGTGAAGGTATCCTTATTGGTGGAAATCTGGCAGTGCTAAATGGACTTGCGGCAACTCCGTTCGATTTGATGGGGGAGTGTCTTGTTCAGGATGCTATTCTCTTCATTGAGGATGTAGCTGAACCTATCTATGCTGTGGAGCGTATGCTATGGCGTCTTCACCTGCAAGGTGTGTTGAAGGCTGCAAAGGGAATTATTATTGGTCAGTTTACTGAGTGGAAACCAGACAGAAATTTCTCTTCTATCTACGATATGATTTCTTCGGCTTTCCGCCAGTGGAATATCTCATGCCCTGTTGCCTTCGATTTTCCGGTTGGTCATGGCGATTGCAATGTCCCCCTTATTGAAGGTGCTCATGTGCGGCTAACGGTCTCTTCCTCCAGCGCCACCCTTGAATCGCTGTTATAATGCTATTTTTTTAATGATCTGTTTCTAAAAATCGCGTTCACCTGCCCGGATTGTTTAAAATATTCAATTCTCAAGGCCTTAAAACTCGAATATTGAATGGTAATAGCTTAAAAAATAGCAAGATAGCTAAATGTTATGATTTGGCTTTTTGTGAACGTAAATAGCATCAAATCTAAAGTTGAAAATATATAGAGTATGGCAGTGCCTTAATTTTCTACTTTCGTATCAATTTATTCTGTGAATATTGATTGTCAGTTTTAAATTATTGCTATACTACTTTGGCATATCACAAGATTTTGTTAAATTTGCGTTTTGGTGCGGATTCTTTTTTCGCAGATTCTTATAATGATAGATTTTGAAACAAATGATGTCGAAATGCCAGATTTCGACAGAAAGAAAGTGGCTACCTGGATTGAGGAGGTTGCTGCATCACACGACCGCTATGTCGGTAATTTGAACTACCTCTTCGTAAACGATGAGGAGATTCTCGTTGCAAACCGTCAATTTGTGAATCATGACTATTTCACAGATATTATAACATTTGATTATTCTCGTGGCAAGCGTATTGCTGGAGATGTCATGATTTCGCTTGATACTGTGGCTTCAAACGCAGAGAAATATGAAATTCCCTTCTTCCGAGAACTCCTGCGTGTTATAATTCATGGCGTTTTACACCTCTGTGGCATCAACGACAAAGGCCCAGGTGAAAGGGAAATCATGGAGGCTAATGAAAACGAAGCACTCGCTCTTTGGGATAAAAGCAATTGAAACATTATGAGATTTGAATACGACGTAATAGTGGTAGGTGCCGGCCATGCAGGATGCGAGGCAGCGGTAGCATCGGCTCGTCTTGGTGCATCTACTCTCCTCATAACTGCAGATATGAATCGTGTGGCACAGATGTCGTGCAATCCTGCTGTAGGCGGTATTGCTAAAGGACAGATCGTGCGCGAGATTGATGCGTTAGGCGGAATGACCGGTATTATTGCTGACAAGACAGCAATTCAGTTTCGCATGCTCAATAGAAGTAAGGGCCCCGCTGTGTGGTCGCCTCGAGTGCAATCAGATCGCACTCGCTTTATAGATGAATGGAGAAAGACCCTCGACGAAACCGACAATCTTTTCCTTTTTCAAGATATGGTGACACGTCTTGTAATTGAGAAATCTGATGCCTCAAATGAAGATTCTGACGTTGTTGTGAAGGGCGTGGAGACCGCTCTGGGAATAGTTTTTAGCTCTCGCAAAGTGATTATAACCTCTGGCACTTTCCTTAATGGTCTTATGCATTTCGGAAAGACTCAGATTCCAGGTGGCAGAATTGCTGAATCTTCATCGTTGGGTCTCTCTGATCAGCTCAGCGAACTCGGTATAAGAGTCGACAGAATGAAGACTGGAACCCCGGCTCGCATTGATGGTGGTACCATCGATTATAATGAGGTAATAGTGCAAAGCGGAGATGATTCTGTCCTTGAAAATGGAGAAGTGATTCGTGATTTTCATAAGTTCTCGTTCCTGCCGGATGTGAAGAGAAATCTACCTCCTCGCAACTGTTATATTGTGCATACATCTCCCGAAGTGCATGCCATTCTTCATGATAATCTTGCGGATTCTCCGCTTTATAATGGTCAGATCAAAAGCATAGGCCCGCGCTATTGCCCCTCAATCGAGACAAAAATTGTTACTTTTGCCGATAAGGAGAGCCATCAACTGTTTTTAGAACCGGAAGGTGTTGCTACCCACGAATTCTATATAAATGGCTTCTCAAGTTCTCTTCCTTGGAGTGTTCAGGTGGAGGCTCTTCAGAAGATTTCCGCGTTGCGCAACGTGCAGTTTTATCGTCCCGGCTATGCAATAGAGTATGACTTTTTTGATCCTACACAGCTTTCTCATTCTCTTGAGTCAAAGGTGGTGGGAAATCTTTATCTGGCTGGTCAGGTTAATGGCACTACCGGCTATGAGGAAGCTGCAGCTCAAGGTTTGATGGCTGGAATAAATGCGGCACTTGCCTGCTCCGGCAAGTCTCCACTTATTCTGGGGCGTGATCAGGCTTATATCGGAGTGCTGATCGATGATCTTGTCACAAAAGGTGTAGATGAACCTTATCGTATGTTCACAAGTAGAGCGGAATTCCGAATACTTCTTCGTCAAGATGACGCCGATTTGCGTCTTACTCCAATTGGTCATTCAATAGGTCTCGCGTCCGATTCTCGATATGAATCTATGCTTGAGAAATACAGAGAACGCGATGCTCTTGTGGAGTGGTGCGAAAACAATTCAGTTCGTCCTCTGCCGGAACTTCAGAATTACCTTGAGCAGGTTGGCACGGGGCGCCTTACCGGTTCGATGAAGATTGCAGACCTTATACGCCGTCCGCAATTATGTATTTCTGCTTTGTTGCCTCTGGTTGCTTCGCTCAGAAATCGTAGTGAGCAGGTTGAATCTGAACGTCGAGATGAGATTATTGAGTCTGCAGAGATTCTTATAAAATATTCTGGCTATATATCTCGCGAACGTGAGTCTGCCGATCGTATGCGCCGCCTTGAAATGCTCCGCATACCTGATTCTATCGATTATTCGTCAATCTCGTCAATCTCTACAGAAGGACGCCAAAAACTTGATAGAATTCGTCCTGCTACTATCGGTCAAGCTTCCCGAATACCAGGAGTATCTCCTTCAGATGTCAATGTCCTTCTTGTTATGATTCGGAATTAATCCGTAAATGCGGATAATCGTTCTGTACTTAACAGATTGTGGAAGGCGTTGTTATAGACAAAATGTTTCACGTGAAACATTAAGTAATTCTAAATAAAGATTATTAAAAATTCTTCGATTTTATCGAAAAATTTCAAGTGTAATTGTTCCTGTTGCAATTTTATTTATCAAATATAAATGCCTATGAAAACAGAAGATTTGAAAGATTTGATTAGAGATGTCCCCGATTTCCCCTCTATGGGTATCATGTTTCGAGATCTTACCACTATGATTAAGGATGGTGAGGCTCTCGGTGTTATGGCGGATGCTCTCGAGAAAATCTATAAAGACAAAGGTGTGACTAAAGTGATCGGCATTGAATCTCGCGGCTTCATCGGAGGTTCGATTCTCGCAGAGCGTCTCGGCGCTGGTTTCGTACCTGCAAGAAAACCGGGAAAATTGCCATCGGTTACAGTGAAGGCTTCTTATGCTAAAGAATATGGCGTAGATACAATCGAACTTCACAATGATGCAATTTCTCCCGATGATATCGTGGTTATTCACGACGACCTTCTTGCTACAGGTGGTACGATGAATGCATGTTGCCAGCTTGTGAAGTCGATGAATCCGAAGAAAATCTATATCAACTGTATCGTTGAACTTACAGACCTTCATGGACGCGATGTTATTCCTTCAGACATCGAGGTTTCTACTCTCCTTAAATATTGATAGTCACTTCTGCTAAAAAAGTTCTGATGCTTCGTAAGCATCGGAACTTTTGCCATTTTTTCTACTTCTCTTTTGAAGTTGTTTTTTGTTTCGCTATTTGTTGCACTAATTAAAAAATATGCCTCCATCTAAATCCGAAATATCCCCGAAACTCGATGTCCTGGCCGGAGCCGGACGAGATATAGATGAACTCGGTGGCTTTAATCTCGAGATTAAGTCAGACCGAACCGCTGATGATTTGCGGAATAACCGCCCTGGAGAAAAGCTAAGACAAAAAATACTTTCTCTTCCTGATTCTCCTGGCGTATATATGTATCTTGACAAGTCGGGTGTTGTGATATATGTCGGCAAGGCTAAAAAACTAAAGAGGCGAGTCTCTTCCTATTTTAATAGATATCACGACATCGCGCGCACTAATCTCCTTGTTAGAAGTATTGTCGATATGCGCTTTATTGTGGTGCATTCCGAAGAAGATGCACTGCACCTCGAAAACGCAATGATAAAAGAGTATCAGCCGCGTTATAATGTGCTTCTCAAGGATGATAAGTCTTACCCTTGGATTGTGGTGACGAAAGAAGAGTTCCCCAGAGTGTTTTTGACTCGAGATAGAACTCTTGATGCGAAATATTTTGGCCCATATTCAAATCTTCAATCTGCAAAGGTGGTGCTTCAACTTATTCGGGATATATTCCCCTTGAGAAGTTGTCGCCATGCTCTTGATGAAAGTAAGATTGCAAAAGGGAAATATTCTCTATGTCTCGATTATCACATAAACAAGTGTGGAGGTCCTTGCCGAGGATTCGTTAATCGTGATCAGTATGGCGACTATGTCTCGCGTGTCTGTGCTATTCTAAAGGGAGAGACCTTGGAACTGGAACAAAAACTGCTCTCTGATATGCAGCGACTCAGTGAGGAATGGAAGTTTGAACAGGCTCAAGAACTGAAAAACAAATATGAGATAGTTAAACAATACAACGCTAAAAGTGTTATTGCTCGAACTGATACTGCCGAACTCGACATATTTTCTTATGTGGCAGATGGTAGTGGTGATATGGCTGTGGTAAACTTTATGCATCTTCACAATGGTGCGGTTATTCAGAGTATAAATCTCGAATATCGGCGCTGTGTGGCTGAATCAAAAGAAGCGATTCTTTCGATGGCAATATCCGAAGTAGAACACCGTTTCTCTCGTTCTTTCTCTGAAGTGGTAGTGCCGTTCATCCCTGATGTGGATTTTGATGGAATTAAATTCATTTGCCCTCAGAGAGGCGACCTAAAAAAGGTTTTGGAGGTGGCAGTCAAAAATGCGACTCAATATCTCAATGATCGCGAAAAACAAGCCGAGGCTCTCGATCCGGGAAGAAGTGTCGATAAACTTATGGAAACAATGAAACGAGATTTCCGGCTCAGTGTGCAGCCTAGGCATATCGAATGCTTCGACAATTCGAATATACAAGGCACAAATCCAGTTGCGAGCTGTGTCGTCTTTAAAAATGGCAAGCCTTCGAGAAAGGATTATCGACATTTCATCATCAAGACTGTTGTCGGAGCTGACGACTTTGCTTCGATGAAGGAGGTGCTTCACCGACGCTATACCCGAATGATGGCTGAAGGTGATAAGCTCCCCGATATGGTGGTTGTCGATGGTGGTAAAGGACAACTTAGTGCCGCTGTGGAAGCTTTTGATGAGATGGGTATTCGAGGTGATGTCGCTCTTGTGGGAATTGCGAAACGTCTTGAGGAGATATACTTCCCCGGCGACTCTCTTCCTTTATATATCGACAAAACGAGTCCCAGTCTTAAAGTGATCCAGGCGCTCCGAGATGAAGCTCATCGCTTCGGAATTACTCACCATAGAAACCGCCGCTCCAAGGGTCAGACCGTCGGAGAATTGGACAAAATAAAGGGTATTGGTCCTGCAACTCGAACCTCTCTTATACGTCACTTTAAAAGTGTGAAGCGTCTGAAAGAAGCGTCTTTCGATGAAATATCTGAAATTATCGGCCCGGCAAAAGCATCTCTGATTGTGTCTCATTTTCAAAATTCATAACGCTTAAGTGTGGTATGCGAAGAGATTATTTTCGTAGGATTATTATATTCCCGAAAATTATTACTAACTTTGTAGTTCCGTTGGGTAGGAGTGAATTGATATAACAAGAAAATGGATTCCATCATACCACCAGTAGATCGCGATGCAATTGAAGAAGAACTGACAGCAGAGCGGTTTTTGCGACATACTAACAAAGGCGACAACCATCTGTATGTTGTCGATGCTTTTTGTGCCCCCAATGTGATGAGGGAGATTGGCCGTCTCCGTGAGGAGGCGTTCCGTCAGGCTGGCGGTGGCACAGGCCTTTGTTGCGACATTGATGAGTTTGACACAATGCCGGATCCTTGTCGTCAACTGATAGTTTGGGATCCGGTAGAGAAAGCGATACTTGGAGGTTATCGTTTCATCACCGGCGACAAGATTGATATGTCGACTGGCGTTCCGCGTATTGCTACATCTCACATGTTTGAGTTTTCGCAAAAATTCCTTACAGAATATCTTCCATATACTCTTGAACTCGGAAGGTCTTTCGTTTCCCTTGGATATCAAAGCTCTAAGGTCGGTTCTAAGGCTATATTTGCCCTTGATAATCTTTGGGATGGACTTGGCGCTCTTACCGTTAAGTATCCACATCTTAAGTATTTATTTGGTAAAGTGACTATGTATCAAGGTCTTGGTAGGAAAAATCTTGATTTGATTCTTGCTTTTTTAAATAAACACTTTCCTGACCCGGACAGACTCGTTTGGCCTATTAATCCGGTAAATTCAGGAGCTTCATCGTCGGAGATTCAGAAACTTCTCTATGGAGAGAATTTTAAAGACGATTATAAGATACTACACCGAATTATCAGAGAACAGGGACTCAACATTCCTCCGCTTGTAAACGCATATATGAGCCTGTCGCCTACAATGCGAATGTTTGGCACAGCGGTCAATCATGAATTTGGCAATGTGGAGGAAAGTGGAATTTTCCTTACAATTTCTGAGATTCTCGATGATAAGAAAAAACGACACATCGAAACGTATAAAGAAGAAATTTGCAATGAATAAGGTTCTGGTGACTGGAGCTGACGGCTTCATTGGTTCTCACCTCACAGAGGCGCTCCTCGCCCGTGGTTATAGTGTTAGGGCGCTTGCGCAGTACAACTCATTCAATGACTGGGGTTGGCTTGAAGGAATTCACAGTCCGGCACTTGAAGTCGTAACCGGTGACGTGCGCGACCCGAATTTTTGTCGCCATATCGTGAAAGGTGTCGATACTGTGTTTCATCTCGCTGCGCTTATCGCAATTCCTTTCAGTTATGTAGCCCCCGATTCTTATGTCGATACAAACGTAAAGGGTACGCTCAATATGTGTCAGGCTGCCAAAGATGAAGGGGTGGAGAGAATTCTTGTGACTTCGACTTCTGAGGTCTACGGAACTGCCCGTTACGTGCCCATAGATGAAAAGCATCCAAAGCAACCACAGTCGCCTTACTCTGCATCGAAAATTGGAGCAGATGCTATTGCGCTGAGCTTCTTTAACGCTTTCCAACTTCCGGTTACCATCGTACGTCCCTTCAATACATATGGCCCACGGCAGTCAGCAAGAGCAATTATACCAACCATAATCACTCAGATAGCTCAAGGTGCAAGAGAAATAAAAGTTGGCGATCTTACCCCAACGCGCGATTTCAACTTTGTCACAGACACTGCTGCCGGCTTTATTGCTATTGCTCAGTGTGAAGAGGCGGTCGGTAAGGAGATAAACATTGCAACCGGCAGGGAAGTATCAATGGCTACTACGCTTGAAACAATTGCAGGTCTTATGGGGGCTGATGTGAAATGGACTGTTGATCCTAATAGGTTGCGTCCGAGTGGAAGTGAGGTCTTTAGGTTGCTCGGTGACAACTCTCTGATTTCGTCTATGACAGACTGGCATCCGCAATTTACGCTCGAACAAGGACTACAGAAAACTATCGACTGGTTTACTATACCCGATAATCTTAAGAAATACAAATCCGGTATTTACAACGTATGAAGAAGATAAATATCATGATGCTCGGTGGTGCGCGCCGTGTGTCGATGGCGGAACTATTCAAGCGCAGTGGTGAGAGAATCGGAAGAGAAGTCAGCATCATAAGTTACGAACTTATGGAGCAGGTGCCTATCGCTTTGGAGGGAAAGGTTGTTGTCGGTCTCCGTTGGAGTGATCCAAATGTGGTCTCTGATATTGTGAGAGTGGCTAAAGAATACGAAATAGACATTATTCTCCCGTTTGTAGATGGTGCCATAGAAATTGCTTCAAAGGTTCGGCCTCATCTTCCGGAGGTATTTATCCCTGTTGGTGATTTCGAGATTAACCAAACAATGTTCGATAAGGTGTCTGCTGCAAAAGCGTTTGAGACTGCCGGAATTCCAATTCCCAAAACTTACACTGCGATTAATGCAAAGATGCCGGCAATCGCAAAGCCAAGGAAAGGTTCTGCGTCTCGAGGAATTAAGATTTTCCATACTATCGACGAACTGATGCATTTAGAGAACTTCAATGACTATTTGGTGCAGGAGTATATTGAAAACAGAGAGGAATACACCGTAGACTGTTATGTGTCTCAGAAAGGTGAAATTCTTACTGTCGTGCCAAGATGTCGCCTTGAAGTAATGGGTGGTGAGGTCACTCGCACCATGACCTGTCGAAACGCAAAACTTGACGACCTTAGTAGAAAGGTTATAACAACATTTAATCTTCGTGGCCCGGTCACCCTTCAGTTTATTCACGACCTTGACAAAAACCGCTATCTGTTGATGGAAGTAAATCCCCGTCTCGGCGGTGGTGTGGTATGCTCAATTTTCGCAGGAGCTCCGATTGCTGACTATATCATTGATGAGTCGCGTGGAATTACTCTTAACCCCTGCGAAGACTGGGCTTATAATACTCTTATGTCAAGATACCTCAAGGAGGCCATATTCTACGAGGCATAATCATACATAATCGCTGATAATCGGATCTTTTCGATATCTTGGTGAAGAAGTTCGCTCGTGTAGTCTTGTAGTCAATGACTTCGTTACGTGCAATCGCGAACTTTTTTGTGCGAATTTTTTTAAAAAAGTTGCAAATATTAAGTTAAATATGTAACTTTGGCATGAATATTGACTAATTTGTGTGGATACATGAGTGGTCAATGGGTCTAATGTATTGATAACTCGATACTTAAGTTAGTTTTTATATACACAATCATGAAAAAATCCTTAATTTATCTTTCATTAGGTGCGGTTGTCCTCTCTATGGGCTCCTGCTCCAAGAAGGTGGGTGAATTCGCTTCTGAGTATTTCACCACTAATCCGACTCCGCTTGAGACTGTAGGACAGACTGTTCCTGCTACTATCAGTGGTACAGTGCCGGCAAAGTTCATGCCTAAGAATGCGGTTGTTACTGTGACTCCCGTACTCGCATGGGATGGTGGCGAAGCTTCAAGCTCTCAGGTTGTATTCCAGGGAGAAAATGCTCGCGCCAACGGACAAGTTATCTCCTATAAGGAAGGTGGTTCTGTAACTATTCCGTTCAATGTGCTTTATCAGCCTGAAATGCAGAATAGCGACCTCTATCTTGACTTCAAGGTTAATCAGGGTGGCAAAGATTATGAGCTTCCCCGTGTGAAGGTTGGTTATGGTGTTATTGCTACTTCAACTCTTACTGATGTGGCTACTCTTGCTCCTGCTTCTGCTCCAAGCGGTTTCGAACGTGTGATCCAAGAGAAGTATAGCGCTGAAATCAAGTTCCTCATCAACCAGGCAAATGTTCGCGCTAATCAGGTGAAGGCTGCTGACTATGTTGAGTTCAACGACCAGCTCCAGAAGGCTAACGAGGCTCCTAATCGTGAAATCGCAGGTGTTGCTGTCAACTCTTTCGCTTCTCCCGATGGTACTCTCGAATTCAACACAAAGCTTGCTGAAAAGCGTGAAACAAACACTGTTTCTTATGTTGAAAATCAGCTAAAGAAAGACAAGATCACTGAATTTGGTGAACTTACTTCTTCATTCACTCCGGAAGACTGGGAAGGTTTCCAGAAGCTCGTGGAGAATAGCAGCATCCAGGATAAAGAACTTATCCTCAGCGTTCTCAAAATGCATAAGGATCCTGAACAGCGCGAAAAAGAACTCCGCAACCTTTCTGCTGTGTTTGATGAACTTGCAGACGAGATCCTTCCTCAGCTCCGCTACTCTAAGGTTGTCGCTACTGTAAATGTTATCGGTAAGAGCGATGATCAGATGAACAGCGAGTTTGATACAGATCCAAGCAAACTTTCTATCGATGAGATCCTCTTCGTTGGTACTCTCACAGACGACCTCAACCGTAAGAAAGCTGTCTACACTGCAGCTACTAAGCTTTATTCTAACGACTATCGTACTTGGAACAACCTCGGTGCTGTTGAATACCAGCTCGGAAACTATGATGCCGCTTCCAAAGCTCTTGCTCAGGCTACTAAACTCGCTCCAAGCGACAAGCAGGTTGAACTCAACAAAGGTCTCGTTGCTCTCGCTAACGACAACGTAAGCAAGGCTAAAGATCTGATTGGTGGTGCTGCTGGTGTTCCTGAAGCTGCTTCTGCTCTTGGTGTTCTCTACCTTGAAGAAGGCAAAGTTTCAAACGCTATCAATAGCTTCGGTGGCGAGAAGAACAATAACTCAGCTCTTGCTCAGATTCTTTCAAAGGATTACAGCGCTGCTAAGAACACACTCGCTTCTATCAAGAACCCCAACGCTACAACTTACTATCTCGCTGCTATCGTAGGTGCTCGCACTAATAATGAGAATATGGTGCTTACTAACCTTCGCCAAGCTGTGAAACTTGATAGCAAGATGGCTGACAAGGCTAAGAAAGACCTTGAGTTTGCAAGCTACAACCTTTCTTCTCTTTAATCCTGATAGAGTCATGACGTCTTTTACAGACGCATAATATACTCTTCGACCTGAAGGGCGTGGGCCGTGATTGGCTCACGCCTTACAATTGATTTCTAAACAGAAACGAAATGATTTTCAAATACGACTATCTCGTTATCGGATCTGGTGTTGCCGGAATGAGTTTTGCGCTAAAGGTCGCCTCTGAAGCGCATCGTGTGGCTGTGGTCTGCAAGTCTTCTCTCGATGAGGCGAATACCTTTTATGCCCAGGGTGGTGTGGCAAGTGTTACTAATCTTGAAGTCGATGATTTCGACAAGCATATTCACGATACAATGGTGGCGGGCGACTGGCTCTCTGATCGCAATGCAGTGGAGAAAGTGGTTAGAAAAGCCCCGTCACAGATCAATGAACTCCTTGGTTGGGGCGTAGATTTTGACAAGAAAGAAGACGGCTCTTTCGATCTCCACAGAGAAGGCGGACACTCTGAGTTTCGAATCCTTCACCATGCAGACAATACCGGTGCGGAAATCCAACTCTCGCTTGTGGAGAGAATTAAGGAAAATCCTTATATTGATGTGTTCGATAATCATTTCGCTGTAGAGATCATCACACAGCATCATCTCGGAAAAATTGTGACTAGACGCACTCCAGACATAACCTGCTATGGTGCTTATGTGCTCGACGAAAAAACCGAAAAGGTAGACACTTTCCTCGCTAAAATTACTATTATGGCAACAGGTGGCGTGGGGGCTTGCTACACTACTACCACAAATCCTCTTATTGCAACAGGCGATGGCATTGCCATGGTATATCGAGCAAAGGGCACTGTTAGCGACATGGAGTTCATACAGTTTCATCCCACTGCTCTTTATCATCCCGGCGACCGCCCAAGTTTCCTTATCACAGAGGCGATGCGTGGCTACGGAGCCGTTCTGAAAACCCTTGATGGGAAGGAATTCATGCATAAGTATGATTCCCGTCTGTCGCTCGCGCCACGCGATATCGTAGCTCGTGCTATCGATTCTGAGATGAAACTTAATGGCACAGACCATGTTTATCTCGATGTCACACACAAAGACCCGGAGGAAACTAAACGCCATTTCCCCAATATTTATGAGAAATGCCTCTCGCTCGGTATCGACATCACTAAAGATATGATTCCGGTGGCTCCAGCTGCTCACTATCTTTGTGGTGGCATAAAGGTTGATCTCGACGCACAGTCGAGCATTGATCGTCTTTATGCGGTGGGTGAGTGCTCTTGCACCGGACTTCACGGCGGCAATCGACTCGCTTCAAATTCTCTTATTGAGGCGGTGGTGTATGCCGATGCTGCTGCTAAGCATGCCGCCACTCGCATTGAAGGTCTTGACTTCCGCAACGATGTGCCGGAGTGGAACGATGAGGGCACAACTCATCCAGAAGAAATGGTGCTGATAACTCAGTCTGAGAAGGAGGTTAACCAGATAATGGGTTATTATGTCGGTATTGTCAGAAGTAATCTCCGTCTCGACCGTGCTTGGAACCGCCTTGATATCTTATATCAGGAGACAGAAAAACTCTTCCGAACAAGTAAGCCTTCTCGAGCTCTCTGCGAACTTAGAAATATCATAAACATCGGATACCTGATAATGCGTCAAGCTCGAGAACGAAAAGAAAGTCGAGGCCTACACTACACAATAGATTATCCACATCCAGATATCTCTAACGAACAATGACTTTAAACATAGCGTTGTGAATTTTATGAAACGGATTGCTATCCCATTTCTCGCACTCGCTTGTGTGGCATGCGTTTGCGCATCGAAAAGCCATGATATGGCTTTGCAACGAAACCTAAAGACATTCAACGCAATGGTGAAGGTCTTAGAGGAAAACTACGTCGACTCTATTCGTGTCGATGAGGCTTTCAATACAGCTTCTCGTGCCATGCTTAATACAGTAGACCCTTATACTGAATATTATACAGCCGACGAACGTGACGACCTTATGAAGATGACTACCGGTGAATATGCCGGTATCGGAAGCTATATCACGGAATATGAAGGCTTCGTGTGCATTTCCCAACCAATGGAGGGTAGCCCGGCTGCGCTTGCCGGACTCCTACCGGGCGACCGAATTGTAAAGGTGGATACTGTAGATACCAAGGGGAAAAAGAATTCTGAGGTGTCTCAACTCCTTAAAGGTACTCCGGGCACGGATGTGCATATCGATATTATTCGTCCATATGTAGAGGATTCGCTGAAATCATTCACCGTAACTCGTGCGAAGGTCATGGAGAAGTCGGTGCCTTATTTCGGAATGATTTCCCCATCTGTGGGTTATATTCGCCTTAATAGCTTTATCGTTAATTCCGGTAAGGAAGTGCAGGCTGCACTCGATAGCCTTGGAAAAAACAAGGGGTTCTCCCGCCTTGTGTTTGACCTGCGTGGCAATTATGGCGGTCTTGTGGAGAGTGCTATTGAAATTCTTGGCAATTTCGTGCCGAAGGGTACTGAGGTGCTTCGCACTAAAGGAAAGGGAACTGAGCGTATTTATAAAACTCGTACAAATCCGACATTTCCCGACATCCCGATGGTTGTATTGATCGATGGTAGTACTGCCTCTTCTTCTGAAATCACTGCCGGAGCTCTCCAAGATCTTGATAGGGCAGTCCTTGTTGGAAACAGAAGTTTTGGCAAGGGCCTTGTTCAGACCACATTCCCACTTCCCCACGATGCTGTGTTGAAGGTGACTGTCTCTAAATACTATATTCCATCAGGACGCCTCATTCAAGCTCTCGACTATTCGCGTCGCAATCCCGATGGCTCAGTGGCTCGCACTCCAGACTCGCTTACCAATGTCTTTCACACTCTCCGTGGTCGCGAGGTGCGCGATGGAGGAGGTCTGCAACCTGATTCAACAGTGAAGATGAAGTCTTACTCCGACCTCTTGTATAATCTTGTTGCGAAAAATAAGATGTTTGACTACGCCAATAAATATCGTGCATCTCATCCCACTCCGCAATCGGTCAACGACATTGTTGTCGACGACTCTGTATATGCGGAATTTTGTGAGTTTGTAAAGGGGAGTGGCATGAAATATGACACTGCGTTCGATGCTCTTCTGAAGGAGCTCCGCAAGCAGGTGGTAGAGCAGGAGTATATGACAGATGCAAACGACTCTACCCTGTCGGTGCTTGAAAAGGCACTTGGTAGTGATTTGGAGCGTGATCTCGCATTTAAGAAAGAGGAAATTTCCAATTACCTGTTGGAGGAGATAGCTTCAAGATATTTCGGCGATTCCGGACGTGTGGCTGTGGAAATTCGCACCGATCCCGTGGTGACGAGAGCTGTGGATATTCTGGAAACCAATCGTTATGAATCTATTCTGAAAGGTCCCGGTAAATGAGCAACATGATGACTATTCAGGAAGCCTCCAACCTCTTTGTCTCTTCTGCGAAAAAGAAGGCTTTGAGGGCTCTCATAGCTGACCGCAAAGTGTCTCGAGCTACCCTGTTGGGACTTCGAGGTTCTGCAGCATCACTATTGTTTGGTTCTATTGAAGATAAGGCTTGCCCTGTGGTCATTGTGGCTGACGATGCTGATTCTGCCGGATATCTTTATCACGACCTTTCTCGTGTCGCCGACGAGCGAGCTGTAGGGTTTTTCCCCTCTGGCTATCGTCGACACATCAAATATGGCAGGGTAGACGCTCCTCAGCAGATTTTGCGTGCTGAAACGCTCGACGGATGGCGCTCCGGTCGCCTACGATGGGTGGTGACTTACCCTGAGGCACTTGCCGAGAGAGTCCCGGTGAGGGAGGAACTCGAAAAAAACACCATCACGCTTTCCACTCGAGTGAAGGCTGATATCGGATTGGTTCAGGAAAAATTGCAAGATCTTGGCTTTCGCGAAGTGGACTACGTCTATGAACCGGGCCAATTTGCCCGCAGAGGCTCGATTCTCGACATTTTCTCCTACTCTAACGAACTTCCCTACCGTCTCGATTTTTTCGACGACGAAATAGACTCCATACGAACTTTCAATGTCGAGACTCAACTCTCTGAGCAACGCATGCAGGAGATGTCGGTAGTGCCTTCGTCAGCTGCAGAAGGTGGCAGTTTGTCTGGCGTGTCGTTTCTTGAGTTTGTAGGAGCTGGAACACTCCTATTTGTGGCATCATCCTTGACACTCGTTTCTACTGTGCGAGATATCGCTTCGCAGTCTTTTTCCGAATCCTCACTCCTTGCCGGAGAGGGTGATTCTCACTCCATGGATAAGGTTGTAGACCCGGATGATTTCGAGTATCAACTTTCTATGTGCCGGATCTTCGAGTTTGGAGTGACTGCGACATCCTCAGGTGCAAATGCGATTATGGAGTTCAATACGTCACCACAGGCCCTCTATCATAAGAATTTCGATATAATCTCTGAGTCGTTTAGCCGATTGACTGCAGATGGATATCGGTTGCTTATTCTCAGTGACTCCGCATATCAGACTGATCGTCTTAAGGAAATTTTTGCAGACCGTGGCGATGACATAGCTTTTACTCCGGTCGATAAGACTATTCATGCCGGCTTTGTCGATCATGACTCGAAGACCTGTTTCTTCACAGACCATCAGATTTTTGACCGTTTCCATAAATACAGTCTTAAGTCTGATAAGGCGCGTAGCGGTAAACTTGCCCTCTCGCTTAAGGAACTCAACCAGATTGAAGTGGGCGACTATATAGTCCACATTGACCATGGTATCGGCCGCTTCGCCGGACTCATCAAGACCGATATCAATGGACATCCACAGGAGATGATTAAGCTCCTCTATCAGAACGATGACCTCATTCTTGTGTCGATTCATTCGCTACATAAGCTGTCGAAATACCGCGGAAAAGAGGGTGTGCCCCCTAAGATTAGCAAACTTGGTTCCGGTGCTTGGAATAGGCTAAAAGACCGCACGAAGAGCAAAATGAAGGATATCGCTCGCGATCTCATTCGTCTTTATGCAGCGCGACGCGATGAAAAGGGTTTTGCTTTCTCTCCTGATTCTTATCTGCAGCACGAGCTGGAAGCAAGTTTTATTTATGAAGATACGCCTGATCAGTTGAAGGCTACACAAGCAATTAAGGCTGACATGGAGAGTGATCGCCCTATGGATAGGCTCGTGTGTGGCGATGTGGGCTTCGGTAAGACGGAACTTGCAATCCGCGCGGCGTTTAAAGCTGCCACAGATTCGAAGCAGGTGGCTGTCTTGGTGCCGACCACGGTTCTTGCCATGCAGCACTACAACACTTTTTCTAAGCGTCTTAAGGATCTCCCGGTGCGTGTCGAGTTTATTTCAAGGGCAAAGAAACCGAAGGAGATAAAGCAGATTCTTGAAGATCTTGAAGCTGGAAAAGTGGATATCCTGATAGGTACTCATAAACTTATCGGTAAATCTGTGAAATTCCACGATCTCGGACTCCTTATCATTGATGAGGAGCAGAAGTTTGGTGTTGCGGTAAAGGAGAAACTCAAGCAGATGAAGGTTAATGTAGATACGCTCACCATGAGTGCTACCCCCATCCCTCGAACTCTTCAGTTCTCTCTGATGGGTGCCAGAGATCTAAGTTCGCTAAACACGCCTCCTGCAAACCGTCACCCTGTGGTCACTACCGTGACTTCGCTCGATGATGATACCGTGATGGAAGCGGTCAATTTCGAACTCTCGCGCAACGGCCAGTTGTTTGTAATATCCAACCGTATAGAGAACCTAAACGTGTTGGAGAATATGTTGTCACGCCTTGTGCCTGATGCTCGCGTGGTGAAGGCTCATGGCCAGATGCCACCTGAGACGCTTGAGAAGGCGATAATTGACTTCGCAGCTCACGATTACGATATTCTGCTATCTACTACTATTGTGGAGAATGGCATTGATATGCCAAACGTAAATACAATTATTGTCAACAATGCTCACAATTTCGGCCTCTCCGAACTTCACCAGTTGAGAGGCAGGGTCGGACGTAGCGATCGCAAGGCGTTCTGCTATTTCATGGTGCCTCCGGGAGCGCAACTTACTCCTGTGGCGCGAAGAAGGCTACAGGCGATTGAGAGTTTTAGCGATCTTGGAAGTGGCATTCATATCGCAATGCAGGATCTTGACATTCGTGGTGCGGGTAATCTGTTGGGCGCAGAGCAGTCCGGCTTTATCGCAGATCTTGGCTACGAGACTTATCAGAAGATTCTCAAAGAGTCTGTTATGGAACTGAAAACTGAGGAATTTGCTGATACGTTTACTGACACAAATGCCGGTAAAGAAGAGGAATTTGTTGCGGATTGTAGCATTGAGAGTGATTTGGAATTGCGTCTCCCTCCCTCTTATGTGCCACAAGAAAGCGAGAGAATTTCGCTCTATCAGCAACTCGACAACATGGAGCTCCCTGAACAGATTGAAGAGTTCCGTATGCAGTTGAAAGACCGTTTTGGTGAAATACCATACACTTCCGAAGAACTAATAAAGGTCGTACCTCTCCGCATGGAGGCGAAGAAACTTGGTGTGGAGCGTCTGAATTTGAAGGGTGGAAAAATGTATCTCTACTTTGTTGGCGACGACAACAAGGCGTATTACAATTCGCCCGCATTCGGACGCATGCTGGCATGGTTTCAGCTTGACCCTCGCCGCACTAAACTGCGGGAAGTTAATGGCAAAAGATCGTTTCTTGTCGAGGATGTGCCCACAGTGAGCGAAGCTCTGTCGATTCTTTCAGCTATCCGTTCGCTCAATCCTCTCTGATGTCAAAGCGTATACGAGAGTATAAGATTGGCATCGTGCCATCTGCGCTTTCCAGATACAACTGATGAATACGTGCATCGCTATCGCTCTCTTTCTTCATGACTTTTATGTCCATTCCATATGAAGCCTCATGAAGGAATGAAAGTTCGAGGCGACCGATAATGTTGCAATCATATTTTTCCATCGGAAACTGATTGAGCAGAAGCACTATGTATCTGGTTGTGTTTACATGTCGATAAAAGTCGATGTCGCAGTATTTGAATTTATAGTGTGCACTCTCGTTATCCGAGACGATTCTCGTGTGCTTCTCTTGCATCGAAATAGGGCATTCTCGATCGGAGATCCATTCTCGGTTGAATTCCAGTTGAGAAAGACCGGCATTGCTCCTGTCTTTTGTGTTGAGCACCATCCAGATGGAGCGGGCATAGCCTAACACCTCCCCTTTATTGTCTGATATAGAGAATGCTCGGCGAGAGAAATGACGGTTCCAGTCTTCTACCCATGTGGTGACTGTGTATTCGGTGTTTTCGCGAGGATATTGTTGCATCTCGATAGTAAGGCGAGACAATACCCATCCCATGTCTGGCTGTGGCATGTCCGGGTTTCCGATTCCAAGATGGTTGGCATGTTCTGTAGCTACCTCGATAAGTTTTTCTGCCAGTATTGGCACGGATAATTCTTGCTGCGCATTGCATTCCCCCGCCGACAGATAATAACTCCGGCTAAATACGATTCTTTTATCAGTCTCTTTCTCTTCCATATCGTCAATTCTTATATCCTCATTATGATTCAGACTGCAAAATTAGCAAAAAAACTCGACATTATAGCAGTCTGCTCCGAACGGCTCTGGACAACGAAGGTAATATTTTTACATCTGATGTTAACGCTATTTATGACGTTTCTTGTGATGGAAATGTTGAATTGACAGTGTATAATACGAATGGCGTTTTGAATTCGATATATCTCAGCTGATTCCATTTATGGATTATGTCAGGAGATTGCTTCCGTATGTAACGGAGCAGACTGTGGTCTACGACGGAGAATCATACCCTCCCGGCATCATCAATATTCGCGAACTTTAATTCTGCGGATCAGACTTCAAAATCATTTCAATTCATACAATTGTTAAGTGACATAATAAGTTGGGGTAATTCTGGTCTATTTCCCCTCAATAGTTGTTATCATAGTATGAACGCAGAGGAAATAGAAATACTTGAAGAGGCTGGAGTGAAGCCAACTTCCAACCGCATACTTGTGGTTAGGGCGCTGATGGATGCCCCATCACCCAAAAGTCTTATCGAACTGGAGACTGAATTGGAGACTCTCGAACGTTCCAGCATCCTTCGTGTCTTGACCGTACTTGCCGACCATGATCTCGTGCACATGATGGAAGATGGTCGGGGTGTTACTAAATATGAAATCTGCCATAGCCATGATCATCATCAGCACAATGATGATCACCATGTCCATTTCTATTGTGAGAAATGCAATGAGGTTTTCTGTTTTGAAGACGTTGCTGTACCAGACATTCCTGTTCCTGCCGGATTTCAGGTGAAAGGTGTCAATTTCATGCTCAAAGGTGTATGCCCCTCTTGTTGCTCTAAAGGTTAAAAACAAAAGATTGCAATGATTGCAACGCTGAATTTACTACTCTTGTGGGTTAATTGTAAGCATGCAATGAAGGCAGATAGTTCACACCAAAGTAGGTCATCAGTATCGAAGCGAATGCAAGAATTAGGTAGATGTTGCATACCTTAGGGTTGCTCCGAAGTCGTAGGCGCCGGTGAAGTGGCACGGCATAGAGGAGCATGGTGACAAGTGCCCACGTCTCTTTAGGATCCCACGCCCAATAGCGTCCCCACGATATGTTTGCCCACATAGCCCCTGTTATTATTCCAATTCCGAGAAGATATGTGCCCGGGCCAATCAATGAAACGGCAAACGAGGTGAGTTCTCCCCGTTGTTGTGACTTCAGAAGAGCGGTTACTGCTACCGGCAGAGTGAAGCCTAAGATTGCATACGACGTCATTACGAGCGACACATGTACCGATAGCCATGGCGATGCGAGAACGGGCATCACAGGCCCGATAGCGGGGTCTTTTTGCCCTATCCATGCCACGAGGTAGAGAAACGATGCTGCAAGCATTCCGAGTCCTGACATCAACTGAGAATGTAGCCGGAAACTTGTATATGCACTGACGAGCGTAACCACAGTAGCCGTAAAGGCAATCATGTCGGTGGTGTTTGTGAGAGGAAACCGTTCGGATATATACCATCCCCAAATCATAATGCCACACCCTAAACTGCCGAGAATAAGCATCGGAATTCGTCCCCGAAAGCCTTTTTTAATGGCGGAGGCAACTATCATCGACAGGGAAAGGATAATTGAAAGAATAAACATCAGGCGAATAGGTTTCGTCCGGTTGTATAGCACTTCGAGCGTAACCGATGTCTCGCTGCGCTTGAGCGATGATTCTTTGGAGAGCGGTGTGAAGAGTTCTCCTGTCCAGAGCCTGACAAGAAGTGAGACGCGGTCATCGAGTTGCAAGATGTCTTCATCAAGAGTTCCGGCTCCCTCCTTATAGAGTGAAGCAGGGATATATTTGCCGTCATTGTCGTAGAGGTCAGACACGGAGGCATATTTTCCATTGATTCCGAGTGTATCGCGCAGGATCGATTTTTTTATCCCTATAAAAGGGACACTTCGCCATTCTTCAGGGTATTTTATCAGCGACGCCACAAAAGCTTCCGGAGTAAGCCCGCCTACGTCTCCACGTCCGGTCAACTTGTAGGTGAATTTGGTGGCGACTGTGCTGAATGGTACTGTTTCACCGTTGAATGCCACTTGTTGATATGCAAGCGAGTCTGCAAGATTCGGATCTACAGCGGGCACTGCCATAGCCTCTCCGTTCCACATTAAGAATGCTGCTGCCGCCATCTTGATTGCAGCGTGTGGTTTCTTCTTTTTTAGTGATTTTATGAGATATATTGCCCCGGATATAGTGAAAAGCAGAAACCCGATGTAGACCACGCTGATTCCGATGGGATCGCTTGTTACAGTTAGTATTGTTCCTCCCTTATTGTCGTAAGACGTCTGGTAGAACCGATAGGTTGCATATCGACCGATATGATTCATCGATATGCGCATGGTGTCGCCATCTTCTGTCAGCAATACACTGCAGAAGTCTTTGGGAAATTGCATCCCCGGATAGTATTCCGGTGAAAAGGAGAGTAGTGTAACCGTGGTGGGCAGTTTCTGCTGGTTGCCGTCGTTGTCGGTATACGTATCTGTAGTCTCCATCGGCAAGAGATGAATGGTGCCGCGTTTGGAAAAATTGGCGCTGCAGAACCCCCCGGCTATCATACACAAAAATGAAACGTGCATGATCAACGCCGGGAGATTACGCCATAGCCGGAATCTCGCGATCAAGGCAATCAGCGTGATTGCTACTGCAATCCACAACACAAACCAATATGCCGATGAATATACCTCTATCGGCATAAAAGAACATACTCCAATCAAGAGTATACTCGAAACGATTATATAGAATGATGCTTTTTCAGAACGGGTCATAACAAGCGTGTTCACATGGTTTAATTGCCATGCATTCAGTCTCTACGAGCCATCCGGTGCGGCATACCGGTGCCAGCACTATCACTTTCGGGATGTCCGGGAATTTCTCGTCCATCATCACTCTCACAGTCTGATAGTCGGAGATGTCGCGCAGATAAACTATCATGTGAGCCACGTCTGTCCATTCGCATTCGGCTTCTTTGAGCAGTACACTGATATTCTCTATCATACGGAGTGTCTGTGCTTGTATGTCACCTGGAGCAACAATGTTGCCTTTGTTGTCAATGCTGGCTGTGCCGGATATATATACGTGGCGGCGGTCGCCATAGTCTACTGCTGTTCCGCGCTCAAATGCAACCCCATATTCATACGTGGGGTTCAAGTGAGTCTTCCCTTGGATGAAAGTGATCTGGCTCTGCTTCAAACCGGTGTCTGCAAACGCATTGAAACTTACAATGCGTTCTGGTATCGGACTTTGTCCGGCTATGCCGGTAGATGCTATAAAGTGGGTCTGAGGGGTGAGACCGCGACGGTTGAACACTGCGTTCCTGCCACTCACTACTCCGGCATAATTGTTATCGATATCTCTTACGAAAAACCATGTGCGGATGCAATGCTCGAGCAGACTCGATCCGTATTCCGATAGCCGGTGGCTGAGGCGTTCAAGATAATCAATGGTCATTGTCTGGGAATACTCTGGAATCACGGATCCCATCTCACCTACCCATATGCGACCTTTGGAATTTTTCCAAAGTCCGTCGCCCACATCTTGATAGTCTGCATCTTTCTCAAGTAGCATCAAGAGCGCACCTTTGGTGCCATCGAGGGGGGACTGTTGCAGTATGCAGCTTGCGCAATCCTCTTTTTCGGGCAGTAGTTCCCATTGGCACGATGCGTCACTGAGTAGGTATCGCTTGAACACAGGGCGGAGACCTGTGTCTTTCACAAGATTGTTGGCGGCATTCACGATTTCTGCCAATTGCGTTGCAGCATCGCCGCTGTGGTCCGGGGTCAGCATTGCGTGTGCCTCTTGTCTGTTAGTGTCGAAGACTGCAAGACTTACGTTTACCCCGGGATATTTCAGTTGTGTATATTTCATTGATGTATTCGGAATTATTAACTTAATAGAATCATGATTGGTGATGGCGCTTACTCGATGCTTCCATCTATCCAGTTGCGGATAAGATCCAGTTTCTCTTGTCTTACCACTTCCACAGAGTGGTCATAGCTCCAATCTGCCGATTCCCCTTCTCCAAGGATAAGGTAGAGCACGCTTTCCGCACTTTTGCCGGGCATTACTCTGTATAGCCCTTGCATCATCATAGATTTCTGCATCACGAGATCGGCAACGCTCTTCCCCTCTGTGAGGTCAAGGTTGGCGGCTGCATGTCCGGAACCTCCGTGGCAGTTTGTGCAGGTGGTGTTGAAAATCTCTTTCTGCACTGCTGCGGTCATAGACATGTCTGTGGTGGAGAGTTCTATCTGTTGCGTATCTGACGATGCGCTGTAGGGTATGCTGTGGAAGGTTGCAATCCGTCTCCTTAGGCGGTCGAGAGCGCAGAGTTCGATTGTGCTGACTTCCGAAGGAATTCCGTTCAGTGTTACGTCGCATTTCCCGCTTTCGTCAATCTCTCCTATGTTTTTGCTTACAAGGGCATACCCGTTGCCGTCTGCAAATCCTGCCACTGCCAGAGTGTAGCCGGAAGGCCACGTATCTGAGCCTTCCGTGATCGCTGTCAGATGTATGCTGCCTCCCTTTTCGCCTATTACGCTGTTGTCTTCATAGATGCGTCCTTCATCGCAGGCTGAGAGTGATATCACGACAATGGCGTAGAGAATATGTTTCTTCAGGTGTCGCATGGCGTGATGATCAGAATGAATACTGTGCCATTACTACCACAGAGCTTGTGGCTAACCCAAGATTGTCTTCATCGCGATCCATCTGGCGGGCATGTCCGGTGCGACCTGTATACTGATACATTGCCTGAAGTTTGAGGTTTATGCTCCCGATGAAGTAGTTCGCGCCGATTGCCGGCATGTTCAGGAATCCCCCTTTGCTTGTCGAGTTGCGCTCGAAGAAGTCATAGCGCAAGCATCCCTGAAGTTTGTCGGTGATGAAATAGCCGGCTTGGGCATAGCCTCCATAGTAGTTGTAGCTTTTGTCTATTTTCTGGCGTTTGGTGAAGCCTACGTGCATATAGTAGAATTCTGCTCCGAAATACCATCTGTTTTTGAGCCATGCCCACTCCACTCCGAGGCGCAGGTCGTTGGTGCTTTCGTTTTCGCTTTCCACATTAAGTGATCCTGACACACCGACAAGCATCTTGTCGATATTGAGGCGTCGAGGGTCGCCTTGCGATGCCGGCATGACTCCTTTGGGTTGCCATGTAAGGCGTCCGGCATAGAGTAGGGAAGGAATGTGCCAGTCGTCGCTGAGCGTCTTGGATGCTACGTTGACCGATGCTCCCGTGCCGTTGAAGATGCCTGCCTGATAGCCGAACTTGTCTTTGATCATACCATGCACTTCAACTCCAAGGTCAAAGCCGGTGCCGATGTGGGGTGTCACGGCATTGAGAGAATAGGGAAGGATTACAGACGATGTCAGAGATGTAGGCATAGAGGGGAAAAGTGTTTCCCCGAGGGTGGTGAGATAGGAGTGCGAGAAGGGTGTCTTGAACTTGCCTATCTTTACGCCAAATTCATCACTGGGGCGGATATCTGCCCATGCCTGTTGGAGTAGAGATCCTCCCGATGCGGAAGCGTTGATAGATAGATTGAATGTCACTATATTGAATGCCTTGCCCGTGAAGCCGAGCACTGCATATGGAATTGCAAAACCGGAATTTGCTACATTATCTTGATTGTATGCCGGGTCAAGCCCTGCGTCATCGTAATAGTTGTAGTTGGCTGTTGTCTGCACAAGCAGATAGGGCTTAAACAGAAAGTCTCCTTTTTTTGTGGTGAATTGGAAACCACGGTGATCGGCTATTGATACCACGCCGTTTTCTGTGTCTTCGGCATGTTGCGCAATCGCGGTGTTGGCGAAGGCAAGGATGCCGGTTATGATGATTAGAATCTTTTTCATGTGAATCGTTTGTCGGTTTGAGTTGTGTGTTTGTGTTTTTTAAAGAGATTGGAGGAATTTTATAATAGCCTCTCGGTCGCTCTTGGGCATATTCTTGAATTTGTTTTTAGATGCCTCTCCTTCGCCTCCATGCCACATGATAGCTTCGGTGAAGTTGCGTGCGCGGCCATCGTGTAGGAAATAAGTGTGTCCGTTCACCTTCTCCTGGAGTCCGATACCCCAAAGTGGTGTGGTGCGCCATTCATTGCCTCGGGCGAGTCCCGACACGTAGTTGTCGTTAAGACCTACACCCATGATTTCCGAACCCATGTCGTGAAGAAGAAAGTCGCTATAGGGATGGATTGTCTGGTTGCCCAGCCAGGGTAGTGATGTGCCTGCGAGAAGGGTAGAACCGCGAGGACGTGTGTGTAGTGTGGTGACGTGGCAGAGATGGCAACCGGCTTCATAAAACGCCTGTTCTCCTCGTTTCACCTCGGGATCGTTGACATTTCGGCGTGCCGGCACTCCCAACGATTGCATGTAGAGGTCTACGTTTTCCATGTCTTCTGTGGAGATGTCGAGCTGATCGTAGGTCAGTCCCATCATTGAGCCTTGGTTCATCTGAATCTGTCCTTCGCAAATCTCCTCCGGATAGCGACTGTTGGTGACCCCCATGTCGCTTGAGAAACCGAGTTCTACGGTGAGGTCGGCGTGCTGGGCCTTGTTGCCGGAGATGCCGAGCGATTTTACTCCGCGTTCGCTGATGTAGTTGCAACGTCCGCTTATACCCCATTCCGGATAGTTGCTTTTGGCTGCAAGTTGTTCGATTTCTGTCTGGTCCAAACTCATTAGCTGCCCCATTCCTACATGGCGCAATGGCACTCTTACTGTGCAGAAAAGGTCTTCGGGCGCAATGGCGTCAGCATACCAGTCGGTGATTGTGTAGCTGGGATAGGCAAGCTCATACGGCTCTCCATCCGGGAAACTAAACTGTTCATAATGCCAATCTACCTTTAGTTTTCCCTCTGCCTTCACTCCATAGATCGACTGGTCGTGGAGCACACGTCCGTAGTCGCGAAAGAAAGCTCCGTTCTTGCGGGTTATGTAGACAAGCATTGCCGAGAATCCGTATGATCCGGAGCCGTTGTCGTTCCATACTCCGGGGCGTGTGCGCCCCGCATTGCGGTGGCAACTGCCACAGGAGTAGCCGGCATAGACTGGTCCGAGCCCTCCGCCATGTCCGTTGCTCGAGGTGCGCACGTCATCATAGAGGCGGTCGCCACGCACAAAGCGTGTTAGATAGTCGCCCTTAACCCAAGGTGCTTCGCTGTCGTATGCCACTGATGAGTTCAGAAATACGGTGGAGGTTCCCGCCGACAGTTCGTAGTCGGCGGGAATCTCTATGTCAAGTGCGTCAAGTCCGTCTGATTCACACGATGTTAGCATTGTTGCTACACCGGCGGCGATACAGAAATGACGGATATGTTTTTGACAGGTTTTTGTCATGCTTATTTCACTTTGCGTGGTTCTCCATCTTTGAAGAGGAGGAATTCAAGAGTGTGGAAGCCGCGTACCGACTGCACTGCTTCGATTGCGTCATCGCTGTCGCCATCGCTCCAGTTCAGGTCGTCATAGTTGCCCGATTCAAGAATCTGCACTATGTTGTCCTGGTCAAGAGGCCAGCTGTCCATGTTGGGGTCAAGACCGAGTGCGTCTACAGGTCCGAAGAGGAATGCCTCGCTCTTCTCCCATGGCTCGCGTGCTTCGAGCCATGCATTGCAGGCTGCTGCGAAATTTGCATCGGAGGGTGACTGCTGGAACTTGACTACTGTTTGCAGGAGAGTTTCGTTAAGGGTCTTGAGGCTCTTATATGTGGGGAGTACTACAGTGTCGGTGTAGTTGTCAACAATGCTTTGGAGACGCTGATCATCACCGAGGTTGTTGACCGCGCTTTTCAGATCTTTTGAAAGTACTTCCTCAAGATCTGCACAGGCTGTCATGGCAGTGCGTGTCTCGTTGCTGTTGATGTGGTTGCGGAATGGCTGTGGAATGGCGAGAATGGAATTGTAAGCAGTTGTGATTGCATCCTTAACCTTGGTGTCGAGCGCAGCATCTGTCGATGCAATGAGTGCTGACAGTGAGTTTTCGCTTACCTCCCAGTCGAGTGATCCGTAATATGAATTGCGGATAGAGAGTATGTTGTTGGAGTAGTCGTCGCGGGAATGCCAGCTATACCATGATTCCACCGCATAGAGTGCGCTCTTTTCGTCGCCCGATATGTATAGGTGGTAGGGGTCACCTATTTTGGCCGTACCTACCTCATTGGCTATGTCGGCGCAGCCATCGATGATCTGCTCCACGCAGCTCAGCGCACTGGAGTAGTCGCCACCTTTGTGCTGCTTGAAACTTGTGGCGAATGGCTCTCCTCCTTCATACGACACGCTCCATGCATTGTAGAGTTCAGAGGCATCGTTGCGCAGAAGGTTTGACACTTGAACCATGTAGTTGCCCCAGCTTGCAGCGTTCTTTTCGTTATAGTCGATATTGGCGCTGTCGTCAATGTCGGAGCCTCCATTGTTAGGCTCATTGCTGTCGGAACAGGCTGTCATTGAAAGTGCGGTTACACATGCGAGTGCTGCCGCTGATAGTGTAGTTCTGATTTTCATATGTCTGTTGTTTATTTCTTTTATATATTCGATTGTGGGTATTGTCTTATTTGCTTAGAAACCAACCTATATAGGCTATGCCGATCGAAAACTCATTCTCGGAATTGTAGAGGCCGTTTCCAAACACTTTCGATGTGCCGAATTGTCGTGTGGCATAGTCTGCTTTCACCACGAGGTTGGGAAGAGCAAACCAGTTGAGCCCTGCTCGCCATTCGCTTGTCTCAAGGCGTCGGTCCATTGTGGTGCTTTTGCCTTCTCCGCGATACTGTGTGTTGTAGTATTCATATCTTGCGAAGGGATATATCGTGGGGCAGTTTCCCTTGATTATTGATTTGAGGTTGACTCCGGCTTCCACTCCATAGCTTAGCGCGTTTTTGGCTACGGGTATCAGTCTGCTGTATGGCGATTTGTTCGACAGGGTGCGGTTGGCAGCGCTGAGAGCGGCTGAGTTGCCCACATATCCATAGGTCACGTTGGTGCGTGCGGTCACATATTTGTTGTTGTATTGGGCATCCAATGTTCCGATAGCCACCGGAATGCGTCCTATTGAGGAGTATGTCTGTCTCTTGTCGGAGTTGCTACCGGTGTCGCGGCAGTAGTAGAACGATACTCCTGTGCGCAACCCGGGCACTCCTCGGTAGTCGATGCGTGCCACATATCCGGGAGAGGTGAAATTGTCTGTCTCAAAAAATCCCTGTTTCCCTCCGGCAATCCATTCATTGCGGTCAAATCCATTGGCATTTAGACCGGCTACGATCATGAGCTGATAATCAAACCTTGTATACCTTTTCCCAAACGAACCAAATAACTCAATGCCGGTCTCATGCCATGTAGATGGAAGCATCGATGTCTCTGCTTCCGGACGAATTGTGCCGAAGAAGTTGATAGGCTCGTGGTGTGCATTGGTGAGTCCCACGGGCACTATCATATGGCCGACTCTTACGTTGAACTGTGGAATAATAAGTCTTGTGATGTGAAACTGTTCGAGGGCTACTTCTCCCCCTTTTTCAATCTCTGTTTCGTATTCACCGTTTTCAGTGTTTTCTAATTCAACAGCCGTTCCGGTCCCACCCGATTCAAACTCTATCTCAGCTCCGAGAATCCACTTCGGTGTGAATTTGTAGTCGAAAGCAACTACGAATCGCGGTATTGCGATAGTGTTGCGATGAGTTTTGGTGTTCCCTTGCGAGGTCCCGGCAAACCGGTTGATGCCGTAGTCTTTGAAGGATGCCACCATTTCGCCGTAGCCTCCGAAACGGAATTTGTTGTAGCCGGCGGTGTCGGCCAGAATTGCTGTCGGAGAGTCTGACTCTGCAATTCCGGATACCGGCTTTTCAGCGTTGATTGCGCCTGTGGTTAATGTTATTGCTGCTATTGCAGCGTTGATAGATTGTTTGTTGATCATTGTTGTCTGTAATTTTTCGGATGCAAAATTACAAGCGTTTTGGAGGCTCGGCAATACCCAAAAATGAGATTAAAATTTCTTGAAACATTCTCATTTTAGCCAATTTTGCGTGTATCTTAGATTAAAAATACTCATTTTTGAGTATGTTTTGGCATTGATTCTTTTTATACTTTTGCATGGGGAAAAAGTGTATGGCGGAGGCCCCATCCGCATGAGCATAGTTCATCATGACAAACAGCAAGACATCTTTTAGACCGGAAGCTCGTATGCGAAGTCTTATAGAGGAGAATAATCTTATTTTGACAGTAATTGCAAGATTTGGCTTGGCTTTCGGGTTTGGAGACAGGACAGTGAGGGAGGTTTGTGAGGAAAATGGCGTTGACTGTTCTTCCTTTTTGGCAGTGTGTAATTTCATAGATGGCAGGCCTTACTCTTCTTTGGGTATTTCTCTTCGGTCGCTTATGGAATATCTCAGAAGTGCACACGCTTATATACTTGACTTCCAGCTTCCCTCCATTCGTCAGAAGATGCTCCAGTCAATCAGCTCATCGCATATCGATGATATCCTCGTGCAGTTGCTTGGCTTTTTCGACGACTATTACAAGGAAGTGCGCAGACACATGGAGCATGAGAACCTTGAAATCTTTTCTTATGTAGACCGTCTGCTCGCCGGCGAGACTTCAGATGAGTTCCGGATTGCCGACTATTCTGTGAGACACACTAACGAGGCTGACAAACTCAACGACCTGAAGGAGGTTTTCATTCGTCATTATCATCGTAAGGATAATCTTTGGCTTGCATCGGCTCTCAGCGACATCATCATCTGTCATCAGGATCTCTGCTTACATAGCGAGATAGAAGACCGTCTTTTCATTCCGGCTGTCGAGGGCCTTGAGAAATCACTTAAACTCCGGGAACGAGACAACTGTCCCGATGCCGAGTCTGAAACCGAGACAGATGAACTTGTCGACAGCATGACGGAGCGTGAGAAAGACATCATTCGTTGTGTGGCAAGGGGCCTGTCTAACAAGGAAATTGCAGACAAACTCTTCATTTCTATAAATACTGTGACTACTTATCGCCGCAACATCAGCACTAAGCTCCAGATTCACTCTGCGGCAGGTCTTACAATCTTCGCAATACTTCACCACCTTATCGACATCAACGACATAAATCCCCACGACTAATCCACTGAGAGCACCACCGAGAGTGAGGAATTTTTTGTGTTACACGCCTTATATTTAGGCGATAATTGGGTGCCTGTGTAGAGTGTTTGTCAGTTGATGGTTTTCCCGAAAGGAAAGAGAGCAAGTCGCATCAGTTTGAAATGCTGTTTGCCAAAGGGAATGCCGATAATAGTGATACTGAATACTACTCCCCAAAAGAAATGTGTGAAGGCAATGGCAAACCCTCCGAGAAACCACCAAATCACATTCATGATGCCGGCAAAACAGCCGGATGGAAAACTTGTGCTTCCAACCCGTGTGCCGAATGGCCAGAGGGCTACCTGCGCCAGTTTGATGGTTTGCACGCCGAAAGGAATGCCTATGATGGTGATCATTAGGGCAAAACTCGAAAGAATATATTCGATTGAGATTATAAGTCCACCGAATATCACCCAGACTATGTTGAGCAGTGTATTCATGGTTGCAAAGTTAAGTATTATGACTGTATTCACCAAACGGAAACAGTTTTCCATAATCCCCTAATTTTTGTTGAGATGGCACTTTTTGGGACTTTTCATCGTTTTTTAGACTCTAATGCTTCGATAAAGATTTTCTTTATGTTTCGCAGCATATTTGATTGATATCTCAGAAAAATAAACTAATTTTGCATACAGAACCCCGCGATGCGTGGTGCCTCAGAGGAGGGGCTACACCGGGTATCGGGAGGCTCGTTTTCATACGAAAGGCGTTTACTGCGCTTTATTTCTTGGCTATTCGAAACTACCACCTTTGAATTTGCAACCAAGAATGAAGCAATAGTAGATGCCCCTTGGGTACGTTTATGTATGTCCTGCTTGCAGTAGAGATATTGCAAGTAGGAATTTATGCATATACATACTTCGCGGGGTGATTCTACCATTGCTCGTTCAGTTGCAAGGGCTGTGGTAGGCCTCGAATGGCGGAATGAGCAAGGTGTGGCTCCCGCTTTTCTTTTATCCTAACAATCAATTGCCATTATGGAGTCAATGGCTGGGAAGCGAGTGACTCATAGTGCAACCTCAACTCATTGATAATGTAAATCAGACACTTCGTGGCGATTTGATGTCTACCATCAAGTCTGGCAGTCGCGTGGCTATCGCTGCCGCGAGCTTCTCAATCTATGCGTTTCAGGAGCTTCGTGAGAAACTGAGTGAAATTGACGAGTTGCGCTTCATCTTCACATCCCCTTCTTTCGTTACGGAGAAAGCCGACAAGCAACGACGCGAATTCTCGCGAAAACCGCTATCTCCAGTTGATGAACAAGGTTATTCGTGCCGGAGTGAAAACCAAATGCTTATGTTGTCGGCCACTCCCGTCAACAACCGCTTCAACGACCTGCGCAATCAGCTTGCCCTCGCTTACGAGGGAGACAGTTCTAACCTTGACTCACTTCTCTCTACTCATTCCTCGCTCGACGATATTTTCCGGCAAGCTCAGACCGCGTTCAACCGTTGGTCAAAACTCTCTGCCGAGGAACAGGGTGACCTTAAATATCGTCGTGATCAGTTGGAACGCCTCAAAGAGGAAGTTGTTGATATTGAGGAAATGAACTCCGGTGTTTCAATCATGGACTTGGGACTAAACGAGTTCCGCCTTGACTTGCTCGACTATATGAAGCAGGGACACGACATTGAGCACACACCGATGGGACTTCATTCCATCGTGCCGTATGCGCAAGATGCCCCTCCGGGAGTAATTTTCGTGCTCAAAAATCGCAACAACGAAATCAATATCGACCGCAAGAACCGATTGCATCCGTTCTATATGGTCTATATTTCGAAAGACTCTGAGGTGATTATAGATCACCTCGATCCGAAAGACCTTCTTGATCGTATGCGCCACCTTTGCCGTGGCAAGTCCGAACCGATACTTGAACTGTGTCGTAAGTTCAATGCTGAAACTCGCGACGGTCAACGCATGGGTACTTACTCCCGTCTGCTTGGCGATGCCATCTCATCATTAATAAAAGTCAAAGAGACCTCCGACCTTTTCTCATTCCTCGACGGTGATAGCGGCTCTCTTTTCGGCAATGAAGTTCGTGGCCTCGATGATTTTGAGTTAATTTGTTTTCTTATCATCCGATAATATAAATAAAATTTAGTGATGAAAGAATTGGATAATATCTCAATAGAAAGACTCGCAAAGACAGAGGTAGACGAATTTTTTACCTACACTGGTTTTGTACGTCCTTATATAGCAGAAAATGATAAAACACCTGTATGGGATGGGAATCTACTCGTTTACTCTCAAAAACGTGAAATGAGTAATGATACTCTCCGATTCAAGATACCACTACAATTAAAAGGTGAAGAATATTCAAAAGAGGATTTTCCAGATAAAACATATTATCAAATATCAGGTAAAGAATTAGAGCTATATAAGAATGATGGCGGCATCCTTTTCATTAAAGTGCTGATTGTTGGCCGTAAAAGGAAAATCTATTATAATTTTCTCACTAAACACAAACTGCACTCATATATAAATTCAATGGATGGGAAATCTCGTTCCGTGAGATTAAATCCATTGTCGGATGACATTTCTGATTTTCTAAACGAGGCAACTACATTCCATATTCAACAGAAGCATACTACCGTTTCACCTTTGGAATTGAAGGACAAATCATTTCGAATTCGTTGTGATGCTCCTAAGCTCGAAGGTGAAAACGACATTGCCTTTATTATCAGAAATCAAAAACAGCTGGTTATTAAAGTTGATGGACTGGAAGGCGAATTTTATCTTGATTGTGAAGATGTTAATATCAAGACTCCTGTTTCGGAAAAACGAATTGTGTCTATTGATGGGGTTGACTTCTATTCAAGTATTACAAGAATATATGAACCTGAAAGAGTTCAAACTTTGCAAATTGGCAAGAGCCTATCTGTATCAATTGAGCCTATCGGAAATGGTACCAATTATAACTTTTCGCTAACTTTACATGCAGACACATTTGATGAAATAATTCATGAGTTAAGATTTTTAGTCGCTCTTGGAAAATCTAAAAGTCTTACTATGGATGGAGTTACCTTAATGTTACCACAATTAGATGACAAGTCGGAGATTTTTGACCGGTGGCAAAGTACACTCAGATTTTGGGAAGATGCAAATACACTCTTCCAGATTTTACATGTTTACGAGAAGCTTGACATAAACAAACTGACAGATATAGATTATACTAATTTACGCAAATTAATTCAAGCGATTCTTTATAATAAAACTCTTACAACTCAGCTTAGGCATGACCATCTTGAGCGAACAATAGTTGGCAATCTTAATATTGTGATGCTCGTTCGTCTTATTGGAAAAAAAGAATGCAAATTAGAAAATTTGCAAGATTCTTTATTTGCGGCAAGAGAGGATGCGAATGGACAGCTCCAACCTGTTCCGGTTTTGTCCAAAATTCTTAATGAAAAACCGCTTCAATCAAATATCAATTTTGATAGTATGATTGAGGATTACAACAAGTTCTTTCTTCAAAATCCGAATATTATAGAAGCGGCGAATGAGGATGTCCTTTTATTGCTTACCCATTATGATGAAAAAAAGTCTCCTATACTTATCGAAAAGGCAAATGAACTTTGTAACTGGTTGCTTTCAAAAGAAAACAATCCAATATATCTGCTAAATCATTTACAGATTAAGCGGCGGTTAGGTGAATCTTATACTGACGATGAAAAAGAAAAATTATATGCCATAAGCGAAGAAGATTCCAGTTACACCAACCGATGGGCGGCATGTATTCTTCTTGGCGAGTATAATCGAGCTGAAAGATATTGGAGAAAAATGAGTTCCAACGATAAAGTTATTTATGTGCAATACCCAATTTTTAAGCTCGTTCCCGAAGATTTAAAGACACCATATATTGACAAAACAAACGATTTAATATCGTCATCGCCAGACGAAGAAAAGTCCAAACAGATATGCTAAACTTACCTGAATCAACAGAAGTCAAGCGACCGCTCCCTAAAGCGCAGCTTTATAAGCGGTTCGACTGGAAAGCATCGCAACGTGATAGTTTCGATGGCGAAGTGTCGCGTCTTGACTTTGTCAACTGGATTGCGCCGCGCACACTCCCGGCTATCTCTGAGGGTGCCGAAGTTAAAGAGATTTTCGTTATCGAAGTCTCTCTCAAAAATCGAGACTACGACCCGAAGAACATTGTCCTTCTCGCTAAAAGTATTCCGCAGCGCGTAATATATCTACTTCGCTTCGAGGACGAGACTATGCTTGCCGTGTATCACTCCAAGCTTTTCACCACTCCGTGGCAATCGTTGGACTCTGCCAGCATCACTCTGAAAGGTCTGAATCTTGATGCCGTCTGGCAATCACTTGTTTCTTCTGTCGGGCAGTTTTCAGTTGAACAAGAAAACTCGCTCACAGTGCAAATCAAGATTGATGATGAACGCGCAAAAATCGAAAAACAAATTGCCGCTCTCGAAAAGCGAATGAACACCGCTAAACAGCCTCGCCGCAAGCGCGAGCTGTTCGATAAAATACGTAAATTGAAAAAATTATATGGATGCCTTTAATATAGAATTAAATAAATCAATTTGTACATATATTGTAGATTGGTATAAAACCCAAACATCAAAGACCAACCCATATGCAGTAAAACAAGGGAACACTTTGGGCTGCTATGTCCATGAATTATTAAATTTTAGGAACAAAGATTTTAATGTATATGTTGGAACAGAAGATGATTATGTTTACATAGCTGTAAGCTCTCCTGAATTGTTTGCTCCATATATTATTTCATCAGAAGATTCTGAAGACCTTCCAGAACTCGGTGAACAAGCTTGGATAATGGCTTACCCAATTATAAACGAAACCATCTTCTCGCTCTATTTTATTAAAGAACTATATGACAACAAATTGATTTATGCCAATAAACTAGGTGATGATGAAATCGACGGAGTGACAGGTGGTCCCAAAATATCAATTCCACATTTCTTTAAAGATGCAGAAATGATTAATTTTTTGAAAGCCTCATATTATGCTGAAATAATTCCCTCACCTTATTTAATCGAATTAGTAGCTAATGGTTTTCTAAGCAAAGAGGACATACAATATAGGGAGCAATTACAAATTAGCAATAAGGCTCTTGAAATTGCAGAACAATCCCTTAAAGAATCTCGCAAATCGCAAAAGTGGACGATAATTATATCTATAACTATATGTATTTTATCGGTTTTAGCAAGTTTAGCTATCGCTAAATATATTCCACTTGCATTAGATGATAATTCTATAGAAAAAATTGAAAATGTAATAAACGATAACTATAATAATGGAAAAACTCAAAATGCGAAGCCATGACGCAGCGGATGGCAATGTGACGAAGATTGCCGCGTTGTTTCCTCAGTGTGTCACTGAAACGGCTGATAAAATCACGATGCCCGACGGCTCTTTTAGATATGAGAGTCGGTCTGTCATTGACTTCGACAAGCTCCGAGACGAGTTGTCGAAGGACTTGCTCGATGGGGCCGAGGAACGCTATCAGTTCACATGGCCTGATAAGCGTGCCGCTTCGCGTCTTGCAAATGAGCCCACAGATAAAACGCTCCGTCCCGACCTTGATGTTTCTGAAGATTTTTGGGACACCAAGAATCTATACATCGAGGGCGATAATCTTGATGTGCTCAAAGTTCTCCGTGAGAACTATCTTGGTGCCATCAAGATGATTTATATAGACCCTCCCTATAATACAGGTAACGACTTCGTCTATAACGATGATTTCACACAGGGTAAAGAGGACTTTGAGCACGGCTGTGGTCTGTTTGATGCCGAAGGTAATCAAACTATTGACCCCATGCAGCGCAACACCGAAGCCAACGGTCGCTTTCATACCGACTGGCTAAATATGATATATCCTCGACTTAAAGTCGCTCGCGAGCTGCTCACAGAAGATGGCGTCATTTTCATTTCTATTGATGAACATGAACTTGAGAATTTAAAAAAGATCTGCAAAGAAATTTTCGGAGAATCCAACTACATCGGAGATATTATTATCCAGAGTAATCCGCGTGGATCTATGTCATCGGCCGAACTTGCATCTCTTCACGAGTATCTTCTGCTTTGTGCTAAAAATCGAGCGGTGGCGAGCGTGATTGGGCATAAGCTATCTGAGGAAATGCTCTCTGAATATAAATATAGCGATTCTAAGGGGCTATATCGATTGATGGGGCTGAGGATGAGAGGGGGATTTTGGAGAAGAACAGATAGACCAAATTTATATTTCCCCATTTACATTAATCCAGAGACTGAACAATTATCATTAGAATTCACATCTGAATATTCAGTTGTCGTATATCCTATTCAGCCTACTACTGGAGAAGACGGTACATGGAGATGGTCGAAAGAAAAAATTCTTTCAAGTTTATCAGAACTCATTCCTCAAAAGGTAACAAGAAATGGTCAGCTTGAATGGGATATTTATCAGAAAGATTATCTGAATCGAGAAGAAGGAAAAAGGACCAAAGCCAAATCAATTTGGGATGATGCCGAAATGAACTATCAGAATGGGACCACTATTCTGAAAGAGGTATTAGGCAATTCCAAGATATTCGAGTATTCTAAACCCGTGGATTTGATTGTAAAATCTATGGAAATGATAGATACAACAGATTCCATTATCCTCGACTTTTTCAGTGGAAGTGCTACGACTGCACATGCTGTTATGAAGCTCAATGCCGAAGACGGTGGACATCGAAAGTTCATTATGGTACAGCTTCCGGAAGTTACGGGTGAAAAGAGCGAGGCGCGTAAGGCTGGTTACGAAAACATCTGCCAAATCGGAGAGGAACGTATCCTCCGTACCGGGAAACGCATCAAGGAGGAGGCGGGTCTGCAAGGCCAGGACCTCGACATTGGCTTCCGCGTACTCAAACTCGACTCATCGAATATGGAGGATGTTTTCTATACTCCTGATGATTTCGACCCGACTAAAATTACAGGCCTCATCGACAACGTGAAGTCAGACCGCGCTCCGCTCGACCTGCTTTTCCAAGTCCTGCCCGAACTCAACATCGAATTGTCAGTCAAGATTGAGGAAAAAGAGGTCAACGGCAAAAAGGTGTTCTTCGTAGATGGTAATTATCTCATTGCCACATTCGACACCGAAGTCAATGAGTCAACAGTGACGGAAATTGCCAAGATGAAGCCACAATACTTCGTTATGCGTGATGCTTCCGCTGCCAATGACAATGTCCTTGACAACTTCGAGCAAATCTTCCGCCACTACTCACCCGATACAATCCGAAAGATTTTGTAATATGAGCCTATCACCAAGAGAAAAAAGCTTATTTATAAAGCTATTCAATCGAGGGGGGTACGTCCTTGATTTTAGCACTCCTGAATTTGACACGTTCACTATGGACAGTGTCAATATTGGATTGTGCAATAAATATAGGATGTCTAAAGGGCGTTCTTTGACGCAATTTGTCCAAGAAGCTCCCTCCGAGCTAACGGATAAACTCTTATTTGATTTGTTAGGGTATTATGAAAATGAGTACCACGGCTTCCGAGAAGAGACTAAAGCTTATAAGGGAGAACGACCAAATCTATACACCAATGAACCAGACTGGAAGGACCTTTACGAAAAATGCAAAAGCCTTCGTCCCACAATATGTGGTAATCAATTTGTAGAAAATTCAATTTCTGCTATTAAAGAGGCGTTTACAAGCGAATATATAGACAAACAAACTGAATTAATGCTTTCTATGCAGAAAGAGAACCCCACCGAAACAATTGGCAAAACCAAAGAGCTCATAGAGAGCTGTTGTAAAGCCATACTTGAGGCCAATGGCATCAATTGGGATAAGAAATGGGATATTCCTGAATTGACAAAGAAGACAAGGACGTTATTAAATGTGACTCCAGAAGACATTCCTGAAAATATTCCTTGTGCTCAGTCAATGAAGGGTTTACTCGGAAATCTCGCTGGGATTGCAAATGGAATAGCAGAATTAAGAAACTCTTATGGTAGCGGGCATGGGAAAAGTCCATCTTACAGAGGTCTTGAAGAACGCCATGCTAAATTGGCAATGGGTGCTTCCCTTACCCTCGTAAACTTTCTATGGGATTCTCATTTAAGGATGTGCGAAAAGAAGACGATTCAAAAATGAAGTTCAAGTTTAAAATTCAGAGCTATCAAACGGATGCGGTCGAGAATACGACCTCCATCTTCACTGGGCAACCTAACCGCGACCCTGCAAAGTATCGCCGTGATATAGGTAGAATCAAGGATGGCACAATACATGAGACTATTGACGATGACGGCTATCGTAATGCCGACGTAGAACTTTCGGCTAAACAGCTTCTCGAAAATCTCCACTCTGTGCAGACTTCCGCAGGTGTACCTCTTTCTAAGTCCCTTTCGAGGATCGACGGCCTCGGTGCAGTCAACCTCGATGTCGAGATGGAAACCGGTACCGGCAAGACTTACGTCTATATCAAGACGATGTTTGAACTCAACAAACTCTACGGCTGGTCGAAATTCATCATCGTTGTGCCGAGCATCGCTATCCGCGAGGGTGTCGCCAAGTCGTTCCGTATGCTCGAAGAACACTTCATGGAGCATTACGGAAAGAAAGCACGTTGGTTTGTCTACAACAGCTCGAACCTCAATCAGCTCGACCAATTCTCGCAGGATGCCGCCCTGAATATAATGATTATCAATACTCAGGCTTTCGCCGCTTCCCTCAAAGAGGGTGGTCGCTCAAAGGAAAGCCGTATCATTTACTCAAAACGTGACGAGTTTGCCTCTCGTAGACCAATCGACGTGATAGCCGCTAACCGACCGATTATCATTATGGACGAGCCACAAAAAATGGAGGGCGATGCTACACAAGCGGGTATCAAGCGATTCAATCCGCTATTTGTCCTTAACTACTCGGCTACGCACAAGACCAAGCACGATACCATCTATGCACTCGATGCATTAGATGCCTACCGACAGAAGTTGGTGAAGCGTATCCATGTCAAGGGTTTTGAGGTAAAGAACTTGCGAGGTACAAGTGGCTATCTTTATTTGGACAATATTGTGTTGTCTCCCAAGCAACCTCCGATGGCTCGCATAGAGATAGAGACCAAAACTGCATCTGGCTCTATAATTCGCAAGATAAAGACCTTTGGCGTGGGCGACAGTTTGCGCGAAGAGTCGGGATTGGCTCAGTATGATGGATTTACAGTGTCGGAAATAAATGTGAATGGTTATGTTACTTTCCTCAATGGCACTACCATTCGCCGTGGCGAAGTGATTGGCGACACCAATGAACTGAATATGCAGCGTGTGCAGATACGCGAAACGATTATGTCGCACTTTGAGAAGGAGCGTCAGCTGTTCAAACGTGGCATAAAGTGCTTGTCGCTATTCTTCATTGATGAGGTCTCCAAATACAAAAGTTACGATGAAGAGGGCAACGAAGTGAAAGGCGTATTCCAAAAGATATTCGAGGAGGAGTATTCGAATCTTGTAAGCAACGAATCTCATTTCTGGGATGAGGACTACAATGAATACCTTAGCAAATTCCTTCCAGATGATGTTCATCGAGGCTACTTTTCAATCGACAAGAAAACCAATCGTGTCATTGACAGTAAAGTGGAGAAGAAAACTGGACTGTCTGATGATATTTCAGCCTACGATCTTATTTTGAAGAATAAGGAACGCCTGTTGAGCTTCGAGGAACCGACTCGCTTTATTTTCTCACACTCTGCACTTCGTGAGGGTTGGGACAATCCGAATGTGTTCCAGATATGTACGCTCCGCCATAGCAATTCAACTACAGCCAAACGTCAGGAGGTAGGACGTGGATTGCGTATATGTGTTGACCGCAACGGAATACGTCAGGATAAGGACCTTCTCGGCGAAGAAGTACACGATATTAATGTACTGACCGTCATTGCCAATGAAAGCTATGCCGATTTCACTACTGCTCTGCAACGCGAAACACGCGAGGCTTTGCGTGAACGTGCTGCAAAAGCTACTGTTGCCTATTTCACAGGCAAACAAATCAAGATTGGTGAAGAGATACACACCGTTAGCGAAGCAGAAGCAAGCCGCATCATTGTCTATTTGGAAGACAACGGCTATATCGACGACCGGAAGAATATCACTCCGGAATATCGGGAGGCGGTGGCTAATGCTTCTATTGCTCCGTTGCCGGAAAAACTGCAACCGATAGCAGAGGGTGTTACTCGACTTATTAACTCTATCTTCGATCCGAAGGCTATCGATGATATGATTGTTGAAGAAAAGACCTCTACGCCAGCCAATAAGTTGAACGAGAATTTCAATCGTGCCGAGTTCCAAGCCTTGTGGAATGAAATCAACCATCAGTATGTCTATCAGGTGAGCTACAATAGCGATGAACTGATAGAGAAAGCTATCGTGCATATCAATGCCAATCTGGAGGTTAAGAAGCTTCGGTATGTGATGGTGGAGGGTTCTCAAAACGAAGAGCAAGTAACCGAATTTGGCGACACTCGGTCGCAATCGCGTGAACTGACCGATGTGTGTACTTCTACAGTCAAATACGACCTTGTTGGCGATATTGCTAAAGGTTCAAACCTTACTCGCCGCACTGTAGTTAAGATTCTCCAAGGCATCAAGGAGAGTAAACTCTATCTTTTCAAGAATAATCCGGAAGAGTTTATCCGTAATGTGATAAGCATCATCAGGGAGCAGAAATCAACGATGATTGTCGAAGCTATCCACTACAATATTACGGAAGGTAAATATAGCAGCGACATTTTTACTGTCAAGAGTAAGATGGATTTCGACAAAGCTTATGAAGCGAAGAAGCACATCACAGACTATGTGTTTAGCGACAGTAAGGGCGAACGCCAGTTTGCACAACACCTTGACGAAGCAAGCGAAGTGGTGGTATATGCTAAGTTGCCACGCTCGTTCCAAATCCCAACTCCGGTAGGCAACTATGCGCCAGACTGGGCGATAGCAATGAATAAAAACGATGTGAAACACATTTTCTTCATTGCAGAAACAAAGGGCTCGATACAATCGATGCAACTCAACGCTATAGAGAATGCAAAGATTGAATGCTGCAAAAAGCTCTTTAACGAGATGTCGACCGCAAACGTACGTTATCACAAAGTTACCAGTTATCAAGATCTCCTTGATGAAATGACCGCTCTCAAATAAGAATCCTCACCCCCGGTGACCTTGCCAACACAAGCACCCACCGGGAGAAGAACTCTTCTTACTTTTTATACACACTCGTTGCGAGGGTCTTGAATGCCTGTATCCCCAAGTGGTTGATATCCATCTGTTCTGCTTCTGACAAGTATCGCTCTGAGTGCTTCCTGTCGCCGAGTCCTGCATAGCCTAGTGCGAGCATGTAGAGGCAGTGGATGCGGTTCATGTCGTCAAGACTGCCATCCCAAACTTGAAGATCGGGGAGACTGACTGCAAAATAGTCCATCACTACTTCATCGTGCAGGTGCTGCTTGCCGTAGTCTACAAGTCGGTTGAAATATGCACGAGCCTTGTTTTCATCGCCAAGTGCGCGGTAGGCAAGTCCTGCATAGAAGATTTTGTCGGGTTTTGCATCGTTGTAATACATTGCAGCTGCCGGTTCTGTGGGTCCAATAGTTGCCTGTGTGAAACACCTAAGGCTTTCCTCTTCTTCTCCAAGAGCCTTCCGGCAGATGCCGAGCAGGTAGTAGAAGTCGTTTTCCTGAGCCCCATAGAGTTTCCCTTCTCCGAGATTGTGCGGATATTCAAGACACTCTTCCAAGAGGATTATGGCGTTGGAATACCGGCCTTCTGCGATGGCAAGTTTGGCAAGTTCTATGCGCGACAGTTGGTACTGTGCAGGAACTTTTCCCTCGCCTCCTTCCCAAGGATGAAACTGATGCCTGTCAAGTTTTTCTTTTGCTTCATTATACTTCCCACACTGGTTGAGCAGTGTGATTTCTTCAAGCACAAGATCATCGCGCTGAGAGATGAGGTCTGGATATTTCTGCAAGAATTCAAGCCGCTGTGCGTGGGGGTGTTGCAATTTCTTATAAAGCTGGTCAAGTTCCATCAGCACCCGTGAGTCACTCTCGTCGAGTGAGAATGCCTTCTTCATAGCGTCTTGGGCCTTGCGGCTGTCATGAAGTTTGTTGAAGTATATCAGTGCGAGATTCCTCCATGATGTGGGATACTTCGGATTGATTGCTGTGGCGTGTTCCCAGTGCTTTTGTGCCAGGTCATATTGCCGCTTGTCGTAGAAGAGATTGCCAAGATAATGGTGGGCAAAGGCATCATCAGGATTATATGCAATAGCAGTTTCCAGCGCGAGAATAGCTTCCAGTCGGTTGGGGAATACATAGTCCGGACAACTTGTAGCTCCCTCAGCGAATGCTTCTGCCGCTTTCTCTCGCTCTCCTTTTTCATGGTGGGCCAAGCCGAGATAGTAGTGGGTCATTGCGGTGACTGAACCGTTTCCTTTTGCTATGTTCCACACTGCTATGGCATATTCCCATAAACCGGCTTCGCAGAAGTCGAGCGCAAGTTCATCGTAGTTGTGTGCGTTGCCGTGCATCAGTGTCTCCATCTCTGCTGTCTTGCCGAGCAGGAGGAGACATCCGTAGTTGAACCGGTCAATGGCAAGCGATTCGTTGCAAAGTGTTTCTGCCTCATCGGCGCGACCTACCTTTATCAAGAGAGCTGCTTTTAGCACTCGTGCTTTTGCGTTGTGCCAATTGCAGAGAAGTGATCGGTCTACTTCGTAGAGCGCGTCTTCATAATTGCTGTGTCGGCAACTTATAAGCGCACATGCGAAGTATCCGGCATTCTGCCAAGCTCCGTTCCAAGTCGATTTGTAGAAGTGAGCGTATGCTTCATCGAGTCTCCCCTGATACTTGAGGGCGAGTCCGAGATTATATAGTGGTTCTCCGTCATAAGGATTAGGATTCCGTTTCAGGAGCACTTTGACTGCTTTTGCAAGATGCTTCTCGGCTTTGTCGAATCTTCCTTTGCGGATATACCAAAGACCAAGGGCATTGTTGCAACGCACGTCATCAGGGTCTCGTCGCAGACCCTCTTCGTAGTAATCTACCGGTGAATAGGTGGCATGTCTGTATTGCTCAAGATGAAGACCTGTAAGATATAGTTGTTCTACAGTCTTGATCTCATGCGGAAGTAGGGCTGCCTCTGCCGGATCGGGAATAGGTCGAATCTCGTCAGGCTCCGACTCCCATTCCAATACCACACGCCCATTTTTCTCGAATCTCAGTTGCAGATCTGCCAATTCAACGCCGTTTACATCGATGGTTTTCTCCCATACTTTTTCGGGGGTTATGGAGGCTTCCTCATTCAGATAGAGGTTCCCGCACTTGTCTTTAAGGATTATCCTGACTTTCTGAAAGTTTGTGGCAAACACTTTAAGCGTAGCTTTCCCATCACTGGTCATTTCGATGTTCATGAGCAGGTCTTTGGTGGCGTTTTTAACCACTCCAAGTTCCCTATATGGTAGGAAGTATTGTGTAAACTCTTTCTTCTCATAGGGCATTAGCCATGAGAAGTCTGGCTGGTTTTCGGTGTAGACTCCTGCCATTAGTTCGATATAGGGGCCGTCATCATCGGTCAGGCAGCGGTCCCAGGCACGCCCGAAGTCTCCGTTGCCCCAGGTCCATTGCTTTTTGCCGGGCGATACATGGTGACTTGCCACATGGAGCATTCCGGCTTCTGTGTCACATTCATATCCTCCCTCGAAATCGTATTTTGAATTGACTCCCATATACGATGTCGGTACGAATATATTCTTGTAGTTTGCTATGTCTACACCGGAGGAATAGTCCATTTTATAGTATGTGCCGGTGGCGATCGGAAACGATGACACGGCTCGTTTGCCATGATCAAACACTGCGTTGATGTCTGGCGGAAAAACCGAGCGGTAGTGGTCGTTGACTGAAACCGCAGGATTGGCCCACCATAGGAAGGTCTGTGGCATGTCGGTGCGGTTGTAGAGTATTCCCTTTATTTCAAGGTAGGCACATCCCGGACGCAGAGTGAATCCTGCCATTCCCTTTTGGTGAAACATTCGCTCCATCTCGCTAACCCATACTGTGACACTTCCATCTGAATGCTCTTCGATGGTGCAGTCTACCGGCATGTAGGTCGACGGACGGTGATGCTGTGGCCAATTGAATTCGATGCCCCCTGAGATCCAGGGACCTGCAAGACCAACCAACGCTGGCTTGATTACATGGTTGTAGTATACAAAATGACGCTGCTTGATCTTGTCATACGCCATCTGTATCCTGCCTCCAAGTTCTGGAAGCACCATGACTTTGATGTATTCGTTTTCTATGAATACCGCGTTCCATTCGCGGTCTGTTTTTTTATTGGCTATCGACTCTATCACCGGGTACGGATATACCACGCCACTTGAGCCTTGATATACTCGCTTTTCAAGAAATATGGGGTTCTTTTCCGCTTGTCCCACTTCATAAGTGGGTATGACAACGGTTTCTTTCCATGCCTTAACCATGATAATATGAGATGTGTATTTGTTTTGAAATGATTTTTTTAATAATTGTATGCCACATTGGCGGCATCTGTATCGTTGGTTATTCTTTTTTGTTGTCTGTCGCTATGAGTTCCTTTTCGAGCTCTTCAAGACTCTTCCCTTTTGTTTCCGGAAGTCGTGTGGCAAAGAATGCGAAACCTACCACGCATATCAGAGAGTAGATCCAAAATGTTCCGTAGCTTCCAAGTGAGTTGTTGAGCAGTGGGAAAGAGTAGGTGAGAGTGAATGAACCTGTCCAAAGTGCGAATGTGCAGGTTGCCACTGCTATTGCCCTTACTCGGTTGGGGAATATCTCTGCTATCAGCACCCATGTTACAGGTCCGAGGGTCATGGCATAGCATGCAATGGCAGCCACCACAAGGATAATCATGAAGAAGCCTGTCACGTGCATCCGGTAGCATGTGCCGAGCACTGCGTAGATTATCGCAAGTCCTCCGGCGCCTATGAGCATCAGTTTCTTGCGCCCTAACTTGTCTACCGAATATATCGCTACGAATGTGAAAATCACGTTGGTTATGCCGGTAAGAACGATGTTGAAGAGCATCTCGCCCAAATCATATCCTGCATTGGAGAAGATTTCTTGAGCATAGTTGAATATGACATTTGTGCCACACCATTGCTGGAATACGGCGATGATGACTCCGAGTATCAACACCGGGCGGTATGGCTTGCTGAAAAGCGTATTCAGACCACTCTGGTGTTTCTTTTCATCGGTAGTCTGTGATACGGACAGTAATTCACTTTCAGCATATTTTGTGCCACCAATGTTCTTAAGAATTTTCATTGCTTTTTCTTTCTTTTCTTTCATGGCAAGCCATCTGGGACTTTCGGGTATGAATGCCACAAGCAGTAGGAAGAGGGCGGCGGGAAATGCCGCGCTCCAAAACATCCACCGCCATCCTTCGAGCACGTTCCACGAATCGGCTGGTGGAATTGTAATACCCGCTGGCATCGGCTCTGCTATCAAATAGTTCACAATCTGTGCCCCAAGTATGCCGAGCACTATTGTGAGCTGATTGAGCGATACAAGCTTCCCTCGGATGTAGCCGGGGGCTATTTCCGCGATATACATGGGCGACAGTCCGGAGGCTATACCGATTGCTATCCCTCCCAAGAACCGAGCTGCCAAGAACCCACTGAAGATGTCAAATGCTCCGGTGCCGTATGCTGAGATAAGGAATATAAATGCAGAAATAGATAGAAGGGGCTTTCTTCCGATAAGATCGGCAAGACTCCCTGACACCATTGCGCCTACCAGACATCCGGCAAGTGCAATGCTCATGGCAAGTCCCTGTAGCGATGGAGAATCGCTTATTCCGAAATATACTTCATAGAAGGGCTTGGCGCCTCCGATCACTACCCAATCATAGCCAAATAGCAGTCCGCCCATGGCAGAAACAAGGCATATGAAATAAATAAAACCTGTGTTGAATTTTTCCATTGGTATAAGTTGTTGTGTAGGCACTCTGATTAGAGTGCCGGATTTATCTGTTGCAAAATTATCTGTATTCAGCTTTCCCAACAATGAATTTTTTAGGTTTTTTGATGCACTATCTTACTTCGCTGATAAAATTTGATTATATTTGCATCTATGAAAAGAAAAGAAGGATTCAAAGGTGAAAGAAGTGTAGTATTGCCGAAGGCGGTGATTCGTTACATTGAGGATGATCCGGTGGCTTCTCAGCTCTTTATCACGGATATCGGCTACTATCCTAAAGCAGGATATCACTATAGAAAGAGATTTGAGGGTATCAGCGAATACGTTTTCATATATTGTGTGGATGGCAAAGGTCATTATGAAATAGACGGTAAGCGGTTTGATGTGTCACGCGACCAGTACTTCATTTTGCCGTTAGGGCAGCCTCATGAATATGCTGCCGATGACCGAGAGCCGTGGTCGATCTATTGGATTCATTTCAGAGGAAATCTTGCACAGTATTATGTGCCGGATTCTCTTTCTCCAATTGATATCCGTCCGGGGGTTGAATCAAGAATTCATAACCGTATCAGTCTGTTTGAGGAGGTGTTTCGTACTCTCGATCAGTCTTTCGCTATGGAAAACATACGGTATGCAATGGTCGCTTTTCAGCATTATCTTGCTTCGCTACGCTATCTGAGACAATACAGAGCTGCTACTGGCGGGGCCGACAGTAGGGATGTGGTGGATGTAACAATACATTATCTTGAGGAGAACATAGAGCGACATCTGTCTCTCAAAGATATATGCGATTATGCAGGGCTTTCATCTTCTCGACTTTCGTGCATCTTCAAACGAAGAATAGGCTATAGCCCTATCGACTATTTCATTTTGCTGAAGACAAAGAAAGCTTGCGATCTCCTCGATAATACGGAGATGAAGATTAATCAAATCTCTCTTAAATTGGGATTCAGCGATCAGTATTACTTCTCACGCCAGTTCTCACACATCATGGGAATGTCTCCCACCTCTTATCGTAGTCGCCCCAAAAGTTAACCGTGGGCGGCGAGAGCAGCGGCTCCGAGAATGGCGGCATCCGCGCCCGGAAGTGTGGAGAGTAGTATTTTTGTTTCGTAGCGGCGCCATAGTGACATGAGATGGCGTTGATAAGAATCCTTGACTGGCGCTAATAGTAGATCTCCACTTCTGGAAAGTCCACCGAAGAGTACAAATGCCTCAGGGTCGCTTATGTTCATGAACTCAGCGAGTGCCTCGCCGAGCATCCCGCCGGTGAAGTCAAATATCTCGAGGGCGAGTGTGTCTCCCTTAACGGCCGCGTCATAAATGTCGCGAGTCGTGATTTGTTCCGGTGCTATATCTCGTAGCAATGTTTCTCGATTCGGATCGTTTGCAAGCCACTCCCTTGCAGTGCGTGCCATGCCGGTTGCCGAACAGTAGGCTTCAAGGCATCCAATCTTGCCACAGGCACACGTGCGTGCATTGGTGCGTCTCATTGTTAAGTGTCCCAGCTCTCCTCCCAGTCCGCGATGTCCACGAAGTATTTTCCCATCGCATACAATGCCGGAACCGACTCCAGTGCCAAGGGTGATGGTGATGAAATTCTTCATCCCTCGTGCTGCTCCATAGATCATTTCTCCGGCTGCTGCAGCATTTGCATCGTTGTCTATCGTTACAGGAACGCTGAAGCGCTGTCTGACAATAGCTGCCAATGGCACTGGCATCTTCCACGGAAGGTTTTGGTTGTGGGTTATTTCTCCTTCTCGGTTTATTCCGGGGGCTCCAATTCCGATCGCTGCTACATTCGAAATGCCACCTATCGTCGTTGCGAGTTCTTCCGTGACTTTATATAATTCGTCTGCATAGCGACATACGTCGCTGTGTGTGCGCGTATTGATGCTTCTCCTTGCTGCTATATTGCCTTTATTGTCTACTATGCCTATGTCGGTTGTGGTGGCTCCAAGGTCTATGCCTACATAGTAGCTTAAGCCGGTGTCTGTATTCTCCATCGATGTCAGATTAACGTAGATTATATTCGTTGAGACTCTACTTTATAACGTTAGGAGGAGGTATCAATACCCCCTCCTATTATAGAACAATAATGTAGACCTTTTTATTAAAATTTAACTGTTATGTCGGGAAAAACTGCGGTAAGAAGCAGGGGTGAGGTTCAATTTGCCTATAGCTCTTAGCATCTTGCGAAGTGAGGTGACAAATTCCTGCGTTTCTTGAAGTACATTTAAATACACGTAAGTCACGGTCATGTTTTCTGTGTCGCCTTTCTGTAGAAGGTCATAGGCGTCACGTGTCATATACGACAGTTGGTCTTTGATCATGCCGCATCTTGCTCTCAATGAGTCAATGGCTTCGGGACTCTTACTGTCAAGCACGTTGTCTGCTTCGTGCAGAACATCGATGATTGAATTACTTACCTTAGAGAGTGCCTCTCTTAGCTCGGGCTGGAGTGGCCTAAAGTTGTTGTCAACATGCTCCTTACATACCTCATTAATGTGGCGGAGGTTATAGGTCATCGACATGGCCATGTTGCTACTTAGATGAAACCAGGTTCGCTTTTCGATTGCCGTCTCAGGATTGACACGAAGGAAACAGAGGGTAAGTTTACGACGTTGGGATTTTATAATGCCTTTTTCGTTGACAAGTAATTTTTCTGATTTTGAAAGCAGTTTGGAATTGTCGTCGATGAATCCGCGGGTGATGTCGTTGAAACATCCGGTGGCAAACTCAAGGAATAGTTTTTGCTTATCGTTAATATAAAGTAGTAGCAGATTCCAAACCTCCGAAGGATTGTCGGTGGAGAGTATTGTCTGGAAAAGAGTGTCGCTCTCTTCTTCTTCTTTTTTCTTCTTGAATTTCCTGTTGCTTCGGATAAGTACGGCTATTGCAATAATTCCTCCGATAACCATCACCGGAATCCCTCCCATATGCATGAGGCAGACCACGATGCCCGCACCGACAAATGCAACTCCTGCGGTTAGGAACCATCCTCCAATCACGGAGATTACTCCTGTTACGCGGAACACTGCGCTCTCTCGTCCCCAAGCCTTGTCTGCAAGCGATGTTCCCATTGCAACCATAAATGTTACGAATGTAGTGGAAAGAGGTAGCTTGAGAGATGTGCCTACGGCTATGAGTATTGCGGCAATCATCAGATTGACGGCCCCTCTGATGAGGTCGAATGCTGCTCCATCTTCTTCTTGTGTTATACTTGTGTCCATTCGGCGATTGCACCATGCTTTTATCTTGGCCGGGGTGTGACTGCTCACCCATGAGAGAGTGTTAAGCGAGGAGCGAACTATGGTTCTTCCCAAACGGGAACTTCCAAACATTTCATCTCCTTGCGATTTGGAACTCAGTCCTACGGTGGTCTGAGTCACTTGTCGTGCCTTTTTCGATGTCGCGAGTGCTATCACCATGATGGCTCCGGCTGCTGCGAGATAGATAAATGGCGTCTTGGCCGGTCCGTTCAGACTGTCCATCATGAAGCCGTGGACGTCGCCTCCGCCATTGGCAACATAATCATTGTAGGATGCGAGCGATGTCAATGGTACGCCGATGAAGTTTACCAGGTCATTGCCGGCAAATGCCATTGATAGTGAGAAGGTGCCGAGAAGTACTACAACTTTGAAAATATTTACTTTCAGTAAGTGTAGAATTTGCATCAGTATGGTGAATCCTACAAGACAGAGCAATAGTATCATTGTTGTGTTACTCCCGATCCATGCCTTGATTTCCGGAGTCATGAAGGAGAGATCTTTTAAGCCTTTGAGTAGCATAAAGTATATGATGGCGGTGCTGGAAATTCCTCCGAATAGTCCGACTTTCCATTTAAGGCGACTTTTGTATTCAAATGTGAATATCAGTCGAGTAATATACTGGACGATTGTGCCGAATACAAATGCCAAGCCAACTGAAAGGAAGATGCCGATGATGATAGATAAGGCTTTTTCGGTGTTCAGCATATCTCCCATAGCAAGGGTGTTGCCGGGATCTCCCATTTTGAAGAGTGCAACCACAAACGCAGCTCCGAGCAATTCGAATACAAGCGATACTGTTGTAGATGTGGGCATTCCCATTGAGTTGAATATGTCAAGTAGTATCACATCGGTCACCATTACTGCCATGGAAATGGCCATGATGTCGTAAAACGACATGTTTTCCGGTCGGAAGATGCCATGGCGTGCCACATCCATCATGCCGTTGCTCATGATAGTGCCTACAAACACACCGATTGCTGCAACTATAATGATCTTCTTGAAAGATGCTGCTTTTGACCCTATCGCAGACGACAGGAAGTTGACGGCATCGTTGCTCACTCCTACCGAGAGATCAAATATAGCGAGCAGAAACAGAAATACGATGATTCCTAAAAACAATAAGTCCATATCTATTTTGTTATAAAATTTTTTTCTTGCCTTCTGATGTTGTTATCGAGTAGTGGAATCTGTTGGAAAACCTGTCGGCGGAAGGTTGAATTCAAAAAGAAGTCCGTTGACGCTTGTTGCCTTGATGGTGCCACCATGCACTGCTACGGCATTTTTTACTATGGAGAGTCCGAGCCCTGTGCCTCCCGTGTCGCGTGAGCGACCGTCGTCTACGCGATAGAAACGCTCAAATATGTGGGGAATATGCTCTTCTGCTATCCCTTTGCCATTGTCCCAGACTCGAAAAATTCCATCTTTGTCTGCTTTTATGTTTAGTTCCGTTCCTCCGCTGTATGCTATCGCATTGTCGATGAGGTTCTGGAATATTGTTCCAAGCAGTCGGCGGTTCCCATATATGGAGAGTGTCGGCACGTTGACATTGATATGCATGTCGGTATGCAACCTGGCTTCTTCTACTATTTCTTGAATCAGTGCGGTAAGGTCTACGTGTTTCCTGTCGAGCTTCTCCTCTCCGTCTTCCATGCGTGTTATTGTCGACACATCTTTAAGCAAGGCGTTGAGCCGCTCTGTGTTTGCTCTGATTCTTGACAGTATCTCACGCTTCTTTTCTTCCGGAATGTTTGGATGGTCGTCGAGAAGGTCAAGGCTCACGAGAATGGATGCTACTGGAGTCTTGAGCTCATGGTTGATGTTGTTGCTGAGTTGCTTCTTCAGTCGAGCCTTATCTTGCTCAAGCCATAAGGTCTCCCTGTGCTGGTTGTCTCGCTGAACATAAAGTTTTACGATGTTGGTGGCTATGGTTCCCAGTTCATCGTGGGGAAATGAATATCCGGTATAGATCCTTTCCCCTTTTTCTGCTTTTTTTGCAAACTGGTTAAGCCTGCTGATACTAACTGCAACCTTTCTCGTTGCAATAAGGCCGAGGATACTGGCTGCAAGTGTCATGATTCCCATTATCCATAGGATCGTTTGGTCTGCCGATAGAAAATCGGTGAGAGTATGGGTATAGGGGGCTGCCGAACGGATCACCATTCCGTTGTCGCCGAGCAATGCTGAATAAAAATAACTGGTCTCATCGCTTTCTGATACACGCTCTATAGCGTAACCCTCGCCCGAGATTCGTGCATCTCTTATTTCCTGTCTGTTGTTGTGGTTTGACTTGGGCGGATTCTTGCTGCTGTCAAATATCACATTGCCGTCGCGTGCTATAAGTGTGACGCGGAGGTCTTCTGCGGGGCTACTGATGCGCGACAATATGTAGGTGATAGACTCTCCCCTTCGTAAGTCGTCAAGAATTCTGGCGTTGTGCATCTGGAGTATGGTGTTCACCTTTTCGGTCTTGTATAGCTTTTCACGGTGGTATTGAAACACCATGAAAGAACCTGCCAGAGTCCAGCATGTGCCCAGAAGAATGAGAAGTATCTTTGTTCGGAAGGAAATTCTAATACTGCCAGCCATAACCATATCCTGAACGAGAAACCAAATACTTGCCGTATGGAGCTATTTTAGATCTTATGCGTGTGATGTGCACATCCACGGAGCGGTCTGTGATCACTACGTTTTCTGGCCATATCTGTTTCATAAGCGCTTCTCGGCTAAAAACTTGGCGCGGGTGGTCGAGAAGAAATGAAAGAATTTCAAATTCTTTGCGGGGTAACTTTAACTCTCTGCCATCTACGCGGCATGTCAATGAAGATCGATCACACTGAACCCCTTCGGTAGGTGTGGCTTCTGGCTTGACTCGTCTCATAACCGCTTCAATCCGTGCAAGTACGTTTTTTATTGAAAACGGTTTGGATATATAGTCATCTGCTCCAAGTTTGAGCCCTTTTACCATATCTTCGTCTGAATCCTTGGCTGTTAGAAATATAATTGGGATAGATGCCGTTTTCTGTGACTGCTTCAATTTTTGAGCAAGTTCGAAACCGTCTATCCCATCCATCATTATGTCGAGAAGAATCAAGTCATAGTTGGAAATATCCTTTGTTAGTGCTTCTTCTGCGCTCGATGCTCCCTCTGCGAAGTATCCCTCAAGGTCGAGATATTCACATAGCCCTTTGCGGATTCCGTCTTCGTCGTCCACAACCAGAATTTTGACATCCCGTGTATTCATACCGCAAAATTAATGATTTTATTATTACGCTATCCAACAAACTGAATAATTTAATAAAAACTTAACGAAATATGAATTGTTTCTGTTATGATCAATTGGCATTGTTAGGCTAATAGATTAGACTATAATAGCTAATAATCGGTTATTTATATAATAAAAATCAGCATAAATACGTTTTTCGCATGTCGGACCACAGTCAAGCCGACTGCTGACTTTCAAATTATGTATACAGACGACAATAGAATAGTAATTACTCTTGATGCCGGTGGCACTAATCTCGTATTCGGAGCTATGCGTGGGTGTGAGTTCGTGACTGAACCGGTGACATATCCATCAAATTCGCAAGATCTTGATAAGTGTCTTGACACTATGGTCAAGGGGTTCAGAGAAGTGATTGACTCAATTGATGAAAAGCCGGTGGCGATTAGTTTTGCATTCCCTGGTCCTGCTGACTATGCCAATGGAATTATTGGGGGGTATCTTCCGAATTTTCCATCGTTTCGTGATGGAGTAGCGCTTGGTCCTTTCCTTGAACATGAGTTCGGAATTCCTGTGTTTATCAATAACGATGGGGATCTCTTTGCTTATGGGGAAGCTTTGTGCGGAGCCTTGCCTGAAGTGAATCGTCGTCTGGAAGAGGTGGGAAGTAACCGGAGATATAGTAACCTTATCGGTTATACCTTCGGCACCGGTTTTGGTATCGGAACGGTCGTGAACGGAAGCCTTAACCGTGGAGATAATTCATGCGTGGAGACTTTCTGCCTGCCTCACAAAACCAAGTCCGGCATTATTGCAGAGGAAGGTGTCGCTGTTCGTGCAATTAAGCGTGTGTATGCTGAGGTATCCGGTGACTTCAATCATAAATTTGAACCTAAGGATATTTGTGAGATTGCTGAAGGTAAGAGGCCTGGAAATATGGAGGCTGCTCGAAAGGCTTTTGCCGAGATGGGGGAAATAGCCGGAAACGTAATGGCAATTGCTGCTCAACTCGTAGATGGCATCATTGTGATTGGTGGTGGCATCACTGCGGCTTCTCGCTGGATAATGCCTTCGTTGCTCAAGGAACTGCGTGGCGAGTTTGCAACTTTGGGTGGAGAATCTGTGAGGAGAATTCAGATGCAGGTTTTTGATTTGGATGATCCTGAGCAATTTGATGTGTTTGCTAAGGGGAACTCCAGGAAGATAGCAGTTCGCGGTACGGATATCTTTGTTGAATACGATGATATGAAACGTATAGGTGTCGTTATTTCTAAACTTGGAGCATCAAAAGCAATTTCTGCCGGAGCATATGCCTATGCTCTCTCTAAAATTGATGGTAATGATTGAAGTGGCTCCGATAGCTTTTGTCCCATATTTAAAAAGCGTGATATGGGGCGGAAACAAAATTTGCAAGTATAAGGGAATTAATCATCAAGAGCCAAATATCGGAGAAAGTTGGGAAATTTCAGCGGTAAAAGGTCATGAGTCGATAGTGGCTGAAGGCCCTTATAAGGGAAAGCCGATTACAGAACTTGCAGACCTTTTCGGAGAGGATCTCCTTGGATCTGCAGTGATGGCAAAATACAATGGTAAGTTCCCACTGCTGATTAAGTTTATCGATGCTGCCGACAACCTTTCAGTGCAGGTTCATCCAAACGACGACTTGGCTGCCAAACGTCATGGTTGCTTAGGAAAGACTGAAATGTGGTATGTCATTGATGCCAATGAGGGGTCGAAGATATATTCTGGTCTTAGCATGGCAATAACTCCGGAAGAATATGTGAGGAGAGTGGAGAATGGAACGTTTGTAGAGACTCTTGCTGTTCATCCTTCTGCGCCAGGCGATGTGTTCTTCCTCCCATCTGGCCGAGTGCACGCCATAGGAGCGGGTAACCTTCTCGCTGAAATTCAAGAATCGAGCGATATCACTTATCGCATCTACGACTATGAGCGTCGCGACGCCCGGGGCAATGCTCGTGAACTACACACAGATCTTGCCAAAGATGCGATAGACTATACTGTGTGTGACGACTACAAGATGCCCGATGCTCCTGTTGACGTTGCAGTGTCGACCCTTGTTGATTGCTCCCATTTTACGGTAGATCGCATATCCGTTGACGGTGAGATGCCTTTGATTTGTGGTGCTGATTCTTTTACCGTGCTTATGTGTATAGATGGGGAAGTTGCACTGGAATATGACTCCGGTAAGTCTCTTATGAAAGCTGGTAAAACTCTGCTTTTGCCTGCCGTGATGACAAAGTTGTATCTCTCCGGCAGGGCGACACTTCTAAAAGCGCAGGCAAAATAAAATTCTCGTTAAGTATTCTTGAATATATCGAGTTAGGGACGACCTCCGGGCCCGCCTCCGGGTTGCCCATCGGGCTTGTGGACCCGCCATTATAGTTGTCGGGTACGATAAACGAAGCCAAGACGTTGCCACTGCTGTCGCTCAATGATATTGTTGAGTTGGATGTTACGGAACCGTTGCCGGATACGTAAGGCTGAGTTGAACCGGATGATGGCGAGGGTACGGAGTTGCCTCTTCTTGATTCATGGGATTAGGGTAAAAATAAGAAATCGCTGAAACTATTTAGTTTCAGCGATTTACTCATTTTAGCCACTTGGCTTGTGACCCCGGAGAGATTTATCCGAAACGGAGTCAACTATATTGTCTGTCAAGA
>CAYZPH010000001.1:0-181157 GCA_964480495.1 uncultured Sangeribacter sp. | reverse complement strand
ATTTTACGGTCCTATTTGCCATATCTTTATTATCTAACTGCAAAGTTAACTAAAAGGTTTACTTTGGCAAAATTATTTGTGGGTTATTTAAGGGTGATTGAGTTGGCGGCATCGCGCTTCTTCTGATTCACAACGTCGGCGTAGATCTGAGTCGTGGCCACGTTTTTATGCGTAAGCATTTTGCTGACGGTATAGATGTCGGTACCGTTGGTTATCAGCAATGTAGCGTATGTGTGGCAGAGTCCGTGGAAGGTGATTTTTTTCTTGACACCGGCATCTTTGAGCCATTTCTTGAATGGCTCGCGGGTATGGGCGCGACTCAGCCCTTTGAATACCATGCCACGGCTAGGTTCTCCGCAATACGACAGAGCTTCATCGCTTAACGGTAATGTCGCTTGCGTCTTGGTCTTCTGTGTGCGGATACGCATACAGTACCCACCATCGGGGGACAGTTCGATATTCACCCAACGCAGTTGCAGAATATCACTGATACGGAGTCCTGTCATACAGGCGAAAAGAGACGCGCGTTTAAGAACATCCACTTTGCAAGGGGTGGCGACAAGGCGTTTCACCTCCTCGATTTCGAGATAGTTGATTTTCGGTTCCTCCCAGTCGATACGGTCAAGATAGTCGTTGACATTCTCACGGAGCCAGCCTTCCTTATATGCCAGTTTCAGTAGAGCGCGAAATGTTGACCAATATCCGGCTGCTGAATTGCGGGATATGATATTGCCAGACTGCTTCACACGAATTTTGAGAATATATGTGCGGAAGTCGTTGCAGAGGCCAATGGTCACGTCTTTCATCAGACATCTGCCATTGCAGAAGGCTTTGAAGTGCTTATACACGATTTCCCATTTCTGATATTTCTCTTTGGTCTTGCTCTCGAAATATTCAAGGAAGTCTGCCTGTTTCTTGGTACAGTCAAAAAAGCCGAATTCCTCGTTGATGATGGCAAGTTCTCGAGTCGCGCGGATGCCTCGGGCTTTGAGCATGATTTCCTCATTGTAGTCAAGCTCAAACTTATCTTTCGGGCTGCCTATGAGATAAAGGCCAAGGAATTCACGCCGCGACATCTTCTTGATGTGCGGATTCCAGATTGGTGGGTAGTAGTCGAGATATAGCGACAGTTTGCCGCTACGCAGTTTCTCCTGACGGAGTGTTACTTTGGTGATGATTGCTGATTCCATATTATTCCGTTTTAGAATTATAAGGTACAAAGGTAAATGGTCGTTGCCTGGTGAGAAAAATCACCGGATTATAACTGAATCTCAGGGTTGAACAATGCTTCTAACTCTTTGGCGTTCAGTTTGACATACTTGCCGCAGCGGAGCTTGGTTATCTTGTATGTCTTGACGTAGTGATATAGCTGGTCGCGGGTCAGAGAGTATTTCTCCATAGCGTCAGCCACCGAAATAAACTCTACATCCTCGCCTGACTTGGCACCCTTAGCCACATCGAAGTGATATTTGGAGTAATATACTTTCGGACCCTCTTTGCGCTTCGGAATACCGATTTTGGAGACCAGCGTGTAAATCGCCAATAGAGTCATGCCATACTTGGACTGAATATCCTCCACCGAATACCACTCCGAAATTTCCGGATTCTCTTTTCTCGCTGAGAAAAGCCGGTCGATATGGCTCTTGCTGAAATAAGCTTTGCCCCGAAGGATAGTCTTGGGTACATTATTTTCAGCGACCACTTTATAAATCCACGAATCCTTTACGCCATACTTCTCCCGAATGTCGGCACGGGTATAGAAATCAGAGATTGATTTGGGCTTTTTCTCAGCGGCCTTTACTTGCTCTGTTTCTTTCGGTGTAAGAAAATCAAACATCGCCTGAATATCGGCTTTGCTAATAAGCGTCTTTCGAGCAAACCTAACAACCTTGATTTTTCCATTACGGATATAGCGGTAGATAGACATTCTGCCAATGCCTAATTATTCGGTTGCTTGGGTCGGAGTCAGGAAATCTTTATCTCTCCATTTATTGTTGGCGGCATTTGTGGCTGTCTCCTGATTTGATACTGCCATCTTCTTCTGCCGGAATCGTTCCTTATAAGATCGTTCCGAACACCGCTTCGAGCAGAAGCGTGTGACTGTGGTCTGGGCGATAAATTTCTTTCCGCACCATTCGCAGATTCTCTCAACTTTGATGTTGCTACTCATTTCGTTGGTGTTAATTTCGCTTTAGTTTGTTCGTGCGCGTCCGTTGACGTCCGTCTGCGTCCGCAAACCTCCACCACCTTGCTGACGCTTGGGGTGAAATGAGTCGCTGTCGTACAAAATCCGTACAAAATGGTGCATAAAAACGCCTAACACTGACAGTTATCAGCATTAGGCGTTCTTGTAAGAGTTAAGTTTTATCGCTCAGCAATAATTAACTACTGTCAATATAAACCATTGATAATCAATCAATTACTTACCGATGCAAAAGTTGAAAAATATGGAATTTAAAAGATCGGGGGTGGTGATGGTGCCAGTCAGTGAAGAGAGGGCGGATATCGCTTCGCGTATGTCCATTGCTATGAAGTCGGCAGAGGCTCCTGATTGCATTTGATTAAGCGCATTGACAAGAGACTCTTTTGCTTTCAATAGATCGCCATAGTGGCGAGCGTTAGTAAGAAGCAATTCCTTTTCCGGATCGTAAACACTTGTGGCGGTAGCCTTTAATTTGTTTCTAAGCAGATCTATGCCGTATTCTTCTCTTGCAGAGATGTACAAAGGTTGACTGAAATTGGCATGTCTAATAGCATCTTCTGCTGCGGAAATGTTTTCCGACAAAACACCGGACGTCTTTGTTTTGCTGATTAACGGGATTATGGTCTGCCACGAAGCAACATCGGCCATGGTCTTGGACATCTCCTCAAGTTGGATATCGACATCAGATGTCGGATCAATGAGCCAAAGTATAATTGAAGCCTGGCTAAGACGCTTACGCGCGCGACCGATACCTAACGTTTCCACCTTATCGTCTGATTCTCGCAAACCAGCAGTGTCAACAAAACGGAACAATACTCCATCTATCTCGCAGGTATCCTCTATAACATCGCGAGTGGTGCCGGGAATATCTGAAACTATTGCCTTATCTTCCTGAAGCAGAGCATTAAGCAGCGTTGATTTGCCCACATTGGGCACTCCTGCTATTACTACGGGCACACCTTCCTTAAAGGCTCGCCCGGCAGCATAAGATGCTGTGAGACGATCTATTTTTGATAGAATCTGATTTGTAGTGTCGGTCAATTTAGTGCGATCTGCAAACTCCACATCTTCTTCTGAAAAATCAAGTTCCAATTCAAGAAGTGATGCAAGTTCTATAAGATTGTCGCGCAGAATATTGAACTCTTTGGAAAAATTTCCCAAAGTCTGCATCATGGCAAGTCTGTGAGCTGCACGTGAAGATGAGGCTATCAAATCTGCCACACCCTCTGCTGAAGCAAGATCCATACGTCCGTTGAGAAAAGCACGACGAGAGAATTCTCCCGGTTCGGCACCTCGAGCTCCATGGCGGATTAGAAGTCCGGTAACTTCTCTCAAAATCCAAGAAGACCCATGAAGAGTAAATTCCACAGAATCCTCTCCGGTGAAAGAATTAGGCGCACGAAACACAGTTGCAACACCCTGATCAAGAATATTGCCAGAATCATCTTTCACGCAACCAAGATGGGCTGTATGACTATCGCATTCTGTAAGTCGCTTTCCTTTCCATACAGAGTCTGCAATTTTTAACGCATCGCTACCGGAAAGACGCAGAATAGATAACGCCCCACCACCGACAGATGTTGCCGGTGCCACAATAGTGTCGTCATTAAGCGGTGTCATGATCATTGTATTTTATTGTTGCTGTTCCATTCTTTAAACGACATCGAAGATTCAACCTCGTCTTCGATTTCATCGGGAAGTTCTGAAAAGAAGTCTAGACCTGTGATTCTCTCTACATCGTCGACCGTAGTGGCATAATTCGACATATTTCCCGGGCAACGCATATTAGGATAAACAAAACCTATGGCTCTTAAAGGTTCAGCAAACGGAGCAAGAATCACCTTGAAGAAGGCCGAAGGGACTTTAACACAGTTATCTCCAATCGTTTCATACGAATCAGAATCATATATCGGACCTGCCACAATCACCACAACGCCATCACGGCAAGCCCACAGTCGCTCCTTCTCCTCAAGCGTTTTCCAAGCTCCACTGTTGAGTTCATGCTTTTGCGGGCATATATTGGTCATCACAAAACTGTCGTGCATTGCACTGTCACTCCATTTCTGCTCACCTGCCGGACACATATGCCCACGATCGAAGCCTGATTTTGTATAGTCTTTTGTTGAAGGGCATCCATCTACGTCATCGTCTGTCCAAAACTTGTTACTTCGTGAAGATGCACCTGTTGTTTCATCTCCATAGAGAGTCCAGACAACATAATTTGGAGTCTTATTCTCCGGATTGAAATTTACAAAGAACCCCTCATATTGCTTCTCAATCGAAGGCAATTCTGCTGAATATGATACTTTTTCAAGACTTGAGAGAGGAATTCCTTGAAATTCATCAGCATTTGCTCTACGACAGCCGAAGCCGATTGCAACAGCTATTAAAATAGCACATAGTGCTATTGAATGCATCCATTTTTTTATATAGTTCTTTTCTTTAGCCATGTCAATTGTTTTTTTGCAAACACACGTGTATTTTTCTGAATTCTCTTCACTGCGGTATCAAAATCCATCACACCATCGAAGTAATCGAACATTTCCTTCAAGCCAACTGTATTAAGCGAATTCAGATGTCGCAAATGATATACGTTGCGAGCTTCTTCCTCAAGTCCTTGTTCCACCATACGCTCAACCCTACGGTTAATCCTGTCGAAAAGTTGCTCTCGCGGCATATCGATAACAATCTTTTCTATTTCGAAATCACGTTTCTTTTTAATTCCTGTTCTGAGAGAAGAATAAGGAACACCGGCTGCCAGACATATCTCTACAGCGTGAAACACTCGCTTCATGTTTTGAAGATCTACCTGATTGTAATAATTCGAATCGAGGGTTTTAAGCTGATCTCTTAACCAGTCATCACCCATACTGGCATGGCTATCGGCAAGAGACTGTCTGATGTGTTGAGGCACCGTAGGCAAAAGGTCGATGCCATAAAGAAGAGCATCTACATACATCATCGAACCTCCACACACTATCACAGTGTCTCGCCATTTCCAAACATCGTAGGCTATCCTTAGTGCATCTTCTTCAAACATCGCCGCCGAATAGTATGAATCGAGAGGCAAAACTTCCATAAGATGATGAGTCACCCCCATTCTCTGACTCTTGTCAGGAACAGCGGTGACTATTGGAATTCCTTTGAAAATCTGGCGAGAATCGGCAGATATGATATCAGTGTCATGTTCCAATGCAAGCCTTACGGCAAGCTCGGACTTCCCGGTTGCTGTGGCACCGGTGATAACAATCATCTTTTTCAAGACTACAGAATCAGAGTTCGCCTACAATTTTCGATATATTGAAAATCACATCAGTTGCCTTTTCAAGCGATTGGATAGATACAAATTCGTATCTGCCATGCATATTCTCGCCTCCGGCAAAGATGTTGGGACAAGGCAATCCTTTAAACGACAATTGCGCTCCATCTGTTCCGCCACGAATAGGCTGAACCTTTGGTGTAACACCAGCCTCTCGCATTGCCTTTTCAGCAACCTCAATAATATGCATCACCGGCTCGATCTTCTCACGCATATTGTAGTACTGATCTTTGATTTCTACGGAACAACTTCCCGGATATTCAATATTGGTTTTTCTGCAAAGATGTTCCATCTCACGCTTACGGCTCTCGAATCGAGAGCGGCAATGGTCGCGGATTATATAATTCAGTACTGTTTCTTCCACAGAGCCCTCGATGCCTACAAGATGATAAAAGCCTTCATAGCCCTCGGTATGCTCAGGTGTTTCCCAACGTGGAAGCATCTGAATAAACTGATTGGCTACTCTTATTGAGTTTACCATTTTATGCTTAGCTGTTCCGGGGTGTACATTGCGTCCTTTTATGGTAACTTTTGCCGATGCTGCATTGAAGTTCTCATATTCGAGTTCACCCAAGGCTCCGCCATCTATGGTATAAGCAAAATCACATCCGAATCGATCTACATCAAATTTATGCGCACCCTTGCCAATCTCCTCATCTGGATTGAAAGCAATTCTAATTTTGCCGTGCTTTACCTCCGGAGTTGCTTGCAATCGCGAAATCGCTGATAATATTTCAGCAATACCCGCCTTGTCGTCGGCTCCGAGCAAAGTGGTGCCGTCTGTCACTATCAAATCCTGACCTACATAATTTAGCAATTCTGGAAACTCATCGGTTCCCATCTGTATGTTGAGTCGGTCATTAAGGGTAATCGTTGTTCCGTCGTATTGAGGAATAACACGTGCGTTCACGTGCCTTCCGCTCATATCCGGCGCTGTATCCATATGAGCGATAAAACCAACTGTAGGAAGTTCTTTGTCAGTGTTGGCCGGCAGTGTAGCCATCAGATAACCGTTGTCATCAAGTGTAATATCTTCAAGACCCATATCCTCGACAACAGTTTTCAGATGTCTGGCAAAAGTCATCTGTCCTGGTGTAGATGGAGTTAAATTGGTCTCTTCGTCGCTTTGCGTATCAAATTTTATAAATTCGAGAAATCTATCGGTTACTGTCATGATGGTCATTTTGATTAACAGTTCATTTATTTTCGCAAAATTACAAAAATTTCCCTATATTTCATTGTAATTTGTAAAATAAATTTGTTTGGTTTCTATAATTTTAATAATTTTGTGTGTATTTATGCTACTTACCAATTATGAAACTAATAAAAAGTGCTGTAGCCTCAGCATTCCTTCTATCAGCAACTTGTGCCTTTGCGTCTGATTCAGACAGTATCCGGGTTAAAGCTTCTGAGGAGCATCTGATTTCATTAGACGCAGAAGCCCGTCTTGATTGGGAACTCGTGACCCATGATGGACACACAGATCACTCTAATACCGGATTTATTGGAAAATACATCGCTGTTAGGGCGCATGGTCAACTATTTGATGGCCTTACTTACACATGGCGTCAGCGTTTCTCCAGAACTCCGAAAGACGCCTCTTTCTGGGATCAGACAGACGTTATGGAACTAAACTACAAGTGGGGCAAATTCGATTTCGGAGCTGGCAAACAGGTGGTGATGATAGGCGGATATGAATACAATCTCCATCCTATAGACCTCATGTGCCCTAATATATTTGTCACAAACATCGCATGCTATCAGTTTGGTGTCTCTGCCGGATATCAAATTTCGCCCAACGACTATCTATCATTTCAGATCACACAAAGTCCATATGCTCATTCTGGATTCCGCGACTTGTATGCTTTCAATCTTCAGTGGCAAAGTCAGAGGGTTCTCAACGATAGACTTCGTTTCGAAAATATTTGGTCGATCAATGAGATTGAATACACAGATGGTAAATTCTGCAATTTTTTAGCTCTTGGCAATAAACTTGTCTTAGACAATAAATTCACTTTTGTAGTAGACCTAATGACCAGGACTTATCCGCGTAATCATATTTTCAAAAACAATACGTTTATGGGCGAAGTGTCTTGGGATATAGACCGATCTTGGAGACTTACCGGCAAAATATCATACGACTGCAATATGGGCAAGAATCTAACGACATATACGGAAGTGGCTCGAGGTTCTCAAATCACTATGGGAGGAGTGGTAGCGGAATGGTTTCCGATACGCAAAAGCAATCATCTGCTGAGACTGCATGCATCTGCATTCTTTTCAGGAGGCAAGAATAATAGCGACTCAGACCTCATGCGATCTAAGACATTCTATGCATCGGTGGGATTGACCTGGCATATGAATCTCCTAAACTTCAAATAATCTTATGAAGTCAACTAAAATTTGGTCTGAACGTTTTGCTAAGAAGAAATCAAGTCTGTCTGGAGTGCTTTGCATTTGTTGGATATTGCTAATATTCGGTGGCATCAGCCACGTGATGGGTATAGCTCCGATGATGAAGACAATAATGGCAACGGCACACGATCTTCTGTTAAATACTTGCTTTTTCCTGATGGCCGTTTGCGTGCTAACGGGAGCTCTTGGCAGAATTCTCGTGGAGTTTGGTGTTGTATCGATGCTTCAGCGTCTGCTACATCCTATAATGAAGCCTTTATTTAATCTTCCAGGTGTAGCGTCGCTTGGTGCTGTAATGACTTTTCTCTCTGACAATCCTGCGATAATCACCATCTCGAAAGATAAGGAATTTGCTCGCTATTTCAAGAAGTTTCAGTTTATTTCCCTTACAAACTTCGGAACTGCTTTCGGCATGGGACTACTCGTGATCATCTACATGATAAGTCTTGGCTACATAGCTGAACCTTTTATAGGATTTGCCGGTGCAATAGTGGGCTGCGTGGTGTCGACTCGCTGCGTTCAATTTTTCATACTGCGTTCTTATCCAGATTTCCGCAACATGAAAGCCATCGATGAAGTTTGCAATGAGATAGAAAAGACTGAAGAAGAGGGTAGAAACAACAAAGAGTCTCTATTTACACGAATTCTCAACGCAGTGCTTGATGGAGGCAAGAAAGGGGTTGAAGTCGGACTTGCCATCATCCCCGGAGTGCTTGTGATTTCTACACTTGTCATGATTCTCACATTCGGTCCCGGATCGAACGGATACGATGGCAGCGCATATCAGGGAGTGGAGTTCTTGCCATGGTTTGCAGGCAAAATCAACTTCATCTTCGAATGGCTTTTCGGTTTTCATGATCCTCATCTAATAGGGTTTCCCATCACCGCCCTCGGTGCAGTTGGAGCCGCTCTCAGTCTTCTTCCAAAATTCATAAGTGAAGGATGGATCGATAGCAATGCAATCTGCGTGTTCACTGCAATCGGCATGTGCTGGAGCGGATATCTAAGCACACACACTGCCATGCTCGACTCAATGGGCTACAGAAACCTTACGTCAAAAGCCATTCTCGCACACACTATCGGAGGCCTTGTGGCAGGTGTTGTGGCACACTTACTTGCGATATTGATTCTATAACTCAGATTCAACGCTACTACCCTACTCCATATTATTGTAGGAATGGGGATTTTTTTGTAATTTTGCATCAGCTTTGGACTGTTTTTCCAACAGCTCCAGAAAATGAGTCTACTCATCTTCTTGGCGAGTGACAGTAGTTCACAATTTGATACACCTTTGATGATCAAAATTATGAGAAATGAAAAAGAACTTGAGGGCGTAACGCTTCTCGGCAATCAAGGCACTAAGTATAGTTATGACTATACTCCGGAAATCCTTGAGACATTTGAAAACAAGCATCCCGAAAACGAGTATGTAGTAAGGCTTGACTGTCCGGAGTTTACTACTCTATGTCCTAAAACAGGTCAGCCTGATTTCGGACACATCAAAATCGCTTACATTCCAAACCACAAGATGGTAGAGAGCAAGAGTCTTAAGCTATATCTCTTCTCTTTTCGCAATCACGGTGATTTTCATGAAGACTGCGTAAATATCATTATGAAAGATTTGCGAAACCTCATGAATCCCCGATATATTGAAGTTAAAGGTATATTCATGCCGCGCGGTGGCATATCTATTCATCCATTTGCTAACTGGGGTGATTCTGATCATCAGGATCTTGTTAGATCAAGACTTGCCTCCCAACTTGATTTTTGACATGAAGGATTCAATAATTGTGCTAAGCGGAGGGATGGATTCTGTCACCCTACTTCATGATTATAAAGATTCTATAGCACTCGCACTAACATTTGACTACGGTTCGCGCCACAATGCCCGTGAGATTGAATGTGCCCGCAAAAACTGCGAGATGTTAGGCATCGAACACATAGTGATTCCTCTCGACTTCATGGGGCAGTATTTCAAATCCTCTCTACTCAAGGGTGGCGAGGATATACCTGAAGGAAATTACACTGAAGAAAACATGAAGTCGACAGTAGTGCCATTTCGCAATGGTATAATGCTTGCAATTGCTGCCGGTCTTGCAGAAAGCCGAAGTCTCAAAAAGATAATGCTTGCAAACCATGGTGGCGATCATGCCATATATCCTGATTGCCGTCCGGAATTCATCGATGCAATGAGCGCAGCAATAAAACATGGCACCTACGATGGAATTAAAATAAACGCTCCCTACACAAATATTTCCAAAAGTGATATTGCTCGCATCGGCAAGAAGATTGGTGTGGACTATCGCCTCACATATTCATGCTACAAGGGAGGACAGAAACACTGCGGAAAGTGCGGCACATGCGTAGAACGCATGGAAGCACTTCGTGATGCAGGAATTGAATTGGAAGACTGACTGTAAAGTTACCTGTATATGTATTACGTTAAGAAAAAACTTGAAATTTCGGCAGCTCATCAATTGAGTCTTCCGTATGAAAGCAAGTGCAGATGTCTCCACGGACACAATTGGATAATCACAGTGGAATGCAAGGCTCAAGAGTTAAACGAATCTGGAATGGTGGTAGACTTTACTGAAATTAAACGCATCGTATGTGGCACACTCGATCATGCGGTGCTCAACGATGTGCTTCCATTCAATCCAACCGCTGAAAACATCGCCCGTTGGATAGTAGAATCAATCCCGCAGTGCTACCGCTGCGAAGTTCAGGAGTCGGAAGGTAACACCGCCATTTACGAGGAAGATTAACATGAGAAAGATAAATGAAATTTTCTATTCACTTCAGGGAGAAGGTCATCACACAGGGCATCCGTCTGTATTCATTCGTTTTTCGGGTTGCAACCTGCAATGCCCTTTTTGCGATACTCGTCACAATGAAGGAGTAGAAATGAACGACACTGATATTATTCGTGCAATCAATCTCTACAAGACCGACTGGGTAGTGCTGACTGGAGGAGAACCATCGCTATGGATTGACCAAGACTTCGTGCGTTTAATTCATCAGACAACAGGCAAAAAGATAGCTATCGAAACCAATGGAACAAATCATGTTCCGGACGAAATTGATTGGATTACGGTTTCTCCCAAGACTGGTATTGAAGACATGATTGGAACACCGGAGATAAGAATTCAACGGGCAGATGAAATCAAAGTTGTGGATGTAGGGCAGAAACTTGACGCATATTTCGATCTGCCATGTCGCAGTGCCGACACACTAATGTATCTTCAACCTTGCTTTGTTGCAGACAATAAACAGAGAGAATCCAATATGCTACGCACAGTTCGCCGAGTGCTTGAAGATCCGAGATGGACATTGAGTCTCCAGACACATCGTTTTCTCGGCATCCCGTAAGGAATCTACTTCAACACAGACTCAGACCTCTATTATTACTTGAGTCCTTGATGTACAGCAAGGGGAAACGGACGCACAAGATGCGTATACCACCCCAAGCGTGATGGATGCTTTACATCCTTATCCGGATTATCTCCTACATAATGATATTCTTCAGCCCCCGCATATTTCCGCATTATCGCGAGAAAACTATCGGGGGTATTTTTATCATATCCAGTCTCACCCGATATAAAAATATCATCTTTTTCAAAGTAGCAGTATAGTCCGGCTACATCTATTTTATTACGTTGCGTAATACTTCTTCCATCTGTGACAAGAGCAAGTCTTATATCGCTTGATTTCTTCAGATTTTCAAGAATACCGACAATCGACGGTGGCATATGGTAGATTTCCCTGTCTGGAATATGACCGCGGAATTCTGCTACTATTTCTGCCATTATTGGATACGGATCTATCGACATGCTCTCCATATACGCCTCAAGTGCTGAATAATGATTGCATCTGGCAAATAGAGCAGCATCCATACAACTGATTATTCTACTTATTGAAAGAACCGGATACTTCTTATGAAGCATCCGGGCTATATGTCGGGTTCCACTCTTTATAAACAGAGCTTCCGGCACCAGTGTGTCATCGAGATCAAATGCGATTACCTTCATTTATTTCATTCAACGCGAATGATGCGCGCTCCTTTTATCCTTTTGATATAACGCTTTACATAAGCTTCGAATGGAAGAGACTCTACCACAACTTTTTCAAGCGTCGGCGACACTTGAATGATCAGAAGTTTGTCGCCCTCAATAGTCAAAACACCCATTTCCCGACTATCTAAGTTATAGTCTGGAGCAAGAAAAAAGAATATATCGCCGTCTTTTGCCAGTTCCTTGAAACGTTTTGGATTGGTGAGATCTCCATTAGTTATATAGGGAATTTGATGATTGCGAAAACCCATTTCGAGCATTTTCAGGCGTTCAAATGTCGCAGAGTCAGAAAGAGCCTTTATCGCACTTCTATTGTGTGAAATATAGTCTATCGACTTTTCTTTTTTTCTTATATTTAGTTCAATCCTTTGTGTGCCGTCTTTTACATTTTCTCTAAAGATGTTATCTGCAATCCAGTCTGATGAATACAGAAATCTTGAGATGAAATCACCGACTTTTCCACCCTTATACATCACAGACTCATATTTATCGGCATAGTCTCGCCATCCCGGAGCCGATGAAGTTTCATATGCCTGAGCAAGAGCAATGCACGTTGATATTAAGCTTAGAGGATGAAACGAATGGACATTTAGAGTAAAGACTGCAGTGTCACTTTCCAATATTTCGCTTCTGAGGTTTGAGGGGCAACCTTCAAACTGTCGTGCAAAAAAGGCGACACGTTCACTCCTGCTCATATTTTCAAGCTGTGGGGTGCTCAGTAGTTCGTTAATTCTGGTTGTGTCTGATGCGCAGTGGAATGATATGTTATCGTATGCAGAGGCACTAACACACATCATTACTGCCGCTGAGATCGTAAAGAATAAGGTTTTTATAAGCTTCATATTGCGGGTGTAAGAACTTATTGCAAAATTATGAAAAAAAGTTGGATTGGACAAATAAATGGCATGCCACTTCAGCAATTAGGCTTCAGTAGCATGCCATATGTTCTTTATAGACTTATAATTTATGTCTACTTTTGCAGTATTATCACTTTGGAAGGTGGAAAACCGTAGAAATTTCAGTCATCTGTTCTTCCGACATACCTTCAGGTACAAATCCCATATTACGAGCACACATATAAATGTTAGCACTCTTATTGAGAACGTCTACTTGATCGAAAGCTGACATGATATCATTTTCCACTGCAAACACACCATGTTTTTCCCACATCACCACGTCATAGTTATCGTCGATTGCTTTAATAGTAGCATCAGCGAGTTCTTTTGAAGAAGGTAGCATGTAAGGCACAATTCCGAGACCACGCGGAGCAAATGCTTTAGTCTCCGGAATCATAGACCAAAGTATCTTCGTCAGTACATCTTTCTTGAGATACTCCGGATTGTGACTCATTGCCACGAGTTCTATGGGATGTGTATGAAGACTTGCCTTATAAATTGAACCTTTTCCAATCAGATAGTCATGAACTGCAAGATGAGAAGGAAGTTCTGAAGTTGGTTTAACCGGATTGTCTGCCACAATTTCGTAGCTTGCGCAATCATCGCATATACGGATGATTGATCCGTTGTCCATAGGCCAGCGTGCGAGGTCGCGCATGCGCATCTGAGTACCCTTGCAGTAGAACCAGCATCCTTTCAAGTTGGGGAGAGTTGTTCCAATTGGGAATGGTCCTGCAATTGCTGGCATCGCTTTTATTTCATTTGTAATGTGTTCTGTCACATTGACGGTGATATTGCCGCCATTGCGTTCAGCCCAACCTTTCTGCCATAGATAACCTGCGGCTTCAGCCACCTGTTCCACTTGCTTTGCAAGTCCAGGGTTATTGTCTAATACGGATGACATATTTAAATAATCTTATATTGTTGTGAATTTCAAATTCGCATTCAAATCAACTGAGGAAGGAAGCATGAAATAATCAGAACAAGTATTCCTGCCACCAACACGAATATGGTCTTTTTCGGACATCCTTTCCATTCCTTAAGGATTATTCCCCACACATTGGAGAAAACCACATTGAGTGCCATAAGGATGCAGAACGACAATGTCATAAGTGTGGGATATTCAGTCAGGAATCCTTTACCAAGAGACAGTCCGAAGAACTGGCTATACCACAGCGCACCGGCAAGAAAACAGAAAAAAACATTGTTTGTATATACTTTTATTTTTCCGTAATCGCTCCAGGTCTTATTTTTGTAATTTTGATACAGACAATATGCAACGTTGGTAAAGAATCCGCCGATTGTCACTAGGAAAGTTGCCGGCAGAGTCTTATATGCGTCTGGCGTAAGACTTCCAAAGTTGATATCCGCGCCGAATGCAAGACCAACATTAAAACATCCGCTCATGAATCCACAAAGCAATGCGATAATAATTCCCTTGGGAAAATTGAAGTCCTTTACAGCAGACTTTTTCTGTTCCTCAGACAGAGAATTCGCTTTCATGGCTCCTGCCATGCCGATTATATTTATGCCTGCAAGAGTTACGATGACTCCAATTATCACTGAAAATGTCAACTGTGAAAGCGGGTCTTGTTCTGGGAAAAAGATCTGTAGCAAAACGGGACCCATGATGGTTCCGAGACCGGCACACGTGCCCAAAGCTATTGATTGACCGAGCGCAACACCAAGATAGCGCATCGACAAACCAAAAGTAAGACCTCCAACACCCCAGAGTACACCAAAGAGGATAGTCATCCACAAGTTAAAACTCGGGGCACTAGCAAAAAGATCCCAGATTGTATGTCCGGATGGGACTGCGAGTAGCGCTCCAAGAAATGGTAAGATTGCGTAGGCGAATATTGCCTGCACAAGCCAATAGGACTCCCAACTCCAGTCCTTAATCTTGTTGATTGGAACATAACTACTCGACTGAAAGAATGCACCTATGGCAATTATAAGTAGTCCAAGAAAGAGCATGATGAAGATTAGATATTTAGTAATAAGGTATGGGGTGTTATAGCCCATACCTTATTAATTATGAATGCAATATTATTAACGCTTTGAGGTAACGTCAGCCTCATACTTTTCAACTTCCTTGATGAATGACTCACCAACAGGCACACCATTACGAAGACAGAACATGTCGTAGACAGCGTTCCATGGAAGGTTCTTGCATTCCTCAAGAAGTGCAAGACGCTGGAATTTCTTGTCTTCGAGTTCATACTTGCGAAGTGTTGCGATTGGCTCAAGAAGTGCTCTCATCATGCACTTCTGAGCTGCACGGCTACCTATTACATAAGCACCAATGCGATTAAGAGTGCCATCGAAATAATCAAGGCCGTAGTGAACGCGGTTTAGTGCACCTGCGCGAACGATTTCGCTAAATAGATCCATTGTCGGATCGTCCATAATGGTAACATGGTCAGAGTCCCAACGAACCGGGCGAGACACGTGAAGCATCAATTCCGGAACAAACAGAAGCATTGCGCTAACCTTGTCGGCTACACTCTCTGTTGGATGGAAGTGTCCTGTGTCGAGTGTGATCATCATGTCACGCTTCGAAGCGTAAGCAGTATAGAAGTCATTGCTGCCCACTGTATAGCTTTCAAGACCGATACCGAATACTTTTGACTCTACACAGTCTTTCATCATATCGTAGCGGTGCTCAAAAATCTGGTCGAGAGAATCTTTAAGAAGCTCACGATACATGTAGCGGTTTACAGTGATATCCTTACTTCCGTCATGAACCCATGTATTCATGATACAAGGATCATTCTGAGCTACACCTATTGCCTGTGAGATTTCACGACAACGCTTTGAGTGCTCGATCCAGAAGTCGCGAATACCCTTATCGGGATTTGCAAGTGAAAGGTCACCACTCTTGCTGTGAGAGAAAGAAGTTGAATTGAAGTCAAGCTTCACATCGTTAGCTTTACCCCACTCTATCCAACTCTGGAAATATTCCGGTGTTACTTCGTTACGATCTACGTATTTACCCTGGAAATCACCGTAAATCTCATGCAGATTCAAACGGTGCTTGCCAGGAATAAGGCTCATAGCATATAGCACGTCGTCTCTCAGTTCATTTATATTACGAGCCTTGCCAGGATAGTTACCATTCACCTGAATGCCACCTGTAAGACCACCTTCGTGAGGTTCGAAACCAGCCACGTCATCTGCCTGCCAGCAGTGCATGCTAAGATGAAAATCTTGCATCTGCTGGAGCACTTTCTCTGTATCTACTCCTATGGCTGCATATCTTTCACGAGCCACTTCATAGGCTTTATTGATAAGTTCTTCTTTCATGATGATTATATGAATTAAATATTTGTTTTATTTTGTCGGTTCGTAAGTAATGGTTTCGGTAGAGTTGATCGCCACTTTTCTCATTTCTTCCAGAGATGCAAGAGACTCGCATGCACGTAGTTGCATGAGCACATTACCGAGAGCTGTACATTCAGCTGGTCCTGCAACCACTGGAATACCCAATTCGTCAGCAGCGAGTTGCATAAGATACTGATTGCGCGAGCCACCTCCAATCACGTGCAATCTATTAATCTGCACGGGAGAAATTTCTCTAAGCCATTTTGTCACCTCGCCATAACGATGAGCAAGACTCCTGTAGACAACTCTGATGTAATCAGCAGGAGTTTCAGGAACTCTCTGATTGCTCTTCTTGCAGTAGTCAGCAATAGCCTTAGTCATGCAGTCTGGGTTTGCAAATGAAGGATCATCAGGATTGATAATACTGTCGCAATCGCTCTTCAAATATAGCGAAGCTAATTCAGAAATATCTTCGGGAGCATCTTTAAATTCGCCACGACAACGCTCGAAGAGCCAAAGTCCACAGATGTTCTTGAGAACTCGGATTGTGTCGTCGACACCTCCCTCATTTGTGAAATTGTATTCAAGGCTCAACGGAGTAATAATCGGACCTACATTTTCGATACCAAGTAGAGACCAAGTGCCACAACTCAGATAAGCATAGTCACGATCTGGAGTTGGAACTGCAGCCACCGCAGACCCAGTGTCATGTCCTGCGACAGCCACTACTGGAACTTCTCCAAGACCTGTAAGTTCAGCGATTCTCGGAATCAGCGTGCCTATCTCTGTGCCGGGCTCTACAATTGGACCAAATTTACTTCTCTCGAGTCCAACTTTTTCAAGAAGCATATCATCGAGTTCCCGAGTGATTGGATTAAGCATCTGAGAAGTAGAAGCAACTGTGCGTTCAGTCACTGCTTTACCTGTCAGCATATAGGAAAGGGCATCGGGTATGAACAAAATCTTGTCTGCACTATCAAGTAGTTCCGGATTATTGCGTCGTATAGTATCAAGCTGAAAGAGAGTATTGAAGTCCATGAACTGTATACCGGTTCTTTCATATACCTCTTTTTTGTCTACTTTTTCGCAGAAACGATCTACAGCACCTTCAGTATGAGGGTCACGATAGCAATAAGGAAGACCTGCAAGGCTCCCATCTTTATAAAAATATGCCACGTCACACCCCCATGAATCTATACCTATGCTTTTGAGTTTAACACCTTCGGGTAGCAGCTCCGCACATTTCTTCATTGAGTTGAGTATGTGCTCATAGATAAGGGGTAAATTCCAATACTGGTGATTGCCAAGCGGCATCATCGGATAGCTGTAACGAGCTATTTCATTCATATCCACTTTCGTACCATCGAAAGTGGCAAGTATGGTGCGTCCCGAAGTCGCACCAAGGTCAACTGCAAGATGATAAGTTTTTTCCATATATTATGGCATCAGTCAAGATGGAAAACTTCCTTGATAGGAATTGTCACCGGTGAGTTATCTGGGTTTACTTCCATGATGTCTGCCATGAAGTCCCACCACTTGTGTGTGATCTCATCAGCAGCCTCGGCATCTTGCGAATTTGTGTCGCCCTCTACTTCCTGATAACCGAAAAGGATATTTGTGTCTTTATCCCAAAATATTGAATAATTGCGGACTCCAGAGTCTGCGATCTGCTTTTTTAGTTCGGGCCACAACTGTGCATGGCGCTTTGCATACTCGGCCTCATAGCCGGGCTTAAGAAACATTTTGAATGCAAATCTTTTCATGAGGTTTCGATGTTCTGTTTATTGGTTTTAGCTCTTTCATATGTTATAATAGTGACCTATAAAATAAAAAAAAGTCAAAATTTGGCAGGTAATATTTATGGTCACTGAGATAGTGGACTTGCCACATATCTATCCGCAAAGTTAATAAAAAATCCCGACAAACGGCCATAAAAACAAAAAAATATCACGCGAACGTGATATTTTTTAGATTTTTTTCAGAAAGCTCTTATAAATGAATTATAAGGAGACTCGACTCGCATGTTTATCATTCGAGCGAACTAAATTCCAAAGATTCACCGGCCTTTGTCTCTACAGGTATAGTCTTGCCGTTAACTTTGACTGTAGCCTTAGCCGAAACATCCGACATAAGTTTCACTCGTGTCACTTTTCCATCCTTCCAGTCAGCATCTACCGTTATTCCGGCCCTAGTGCGAAGGCCTTTGAAACTACCTGTTTTCCACTCAGATGGGAGAGCCGGAAGTAATATAATGCAGTCAGAGTCTGACTGAAGGAGCATTTCTGCAACACCAGCAGTTCCTCCGAAATTACCATCTATCTGGAAAGGTGAATGGGCATCAAGCAGGTTGGGATAAGTGCCACCACCCTTTCGTTTGTCCGGACCATTATAGTTATCCGGACTCACATATTTAAGCAATCTGCGATACATACCGTATGCCTTGTCAGCTTCTGCAAGCCTTGCCAACAAATTGACGCGCCATCCGGTGCTCCAACCAGTACTGTTATCTCCCTTTATTTCGAGAGTGCGTAACGCTGCTTTGGCAATATCGGGAGTAGCTTCAAGAGAGATATGATGCCCCGGATATAAGCCATAAAGATGTGACTGATGACGATGTTGAGGATCCTGCTCTATAAAATCAGTGCTCCATTCTTGAAGTTGTCCAGAGCCTCCAATCTTGTATGGCAAGAGATATGGTAGAGTCTCATCTATTTGCTTCACCAGATTCTGATCAGTCTCCAGTGTAACTGCAGCAGCTCGAGTGTCAAGAAGACATTGGCGTATCATGGCAATATCTGCAAAACCGCCAGCACACGTTGATGCGTATCCTCCTTGCGGGGTCTTGAAACTATTTTCTGGAGAAGTAGATGGAGATGTGATAAAATACCCATCATTGTCTTTTATCAACCAGCCAAGGCAGAATTCTGCCGCACCTTTGAGCGTAGGATAGTATTCAATTAGGAAACTCTTGTCGCGTGTGAAAAGATAATGCTCCCATATGTGAGAGGAAATCCAAGCACCACCCATGTTCCAGTTTGCCCACTGAGGATTTCCTTCATTAAGACCAACTGGATTTGTTATTGCCCAAATATCTGAATTATGCCCAAGACACCAACCTTGATTAACACCATAATATTCCTTAGCGGTTGTTTCCCCGGTAATAGACAGTTGCTTAATGAATGTCAGTAATGGCATATGAAGTTCGCTAAGGTTAGTGACTTCAGCAGGCCAATAATTTTCTTCAACATTTATGTTGGTGGTATAATTGGAGCTCCATGGTGGAAGAATGCTCTCGTTCCATAGTCCCTGTAGGTTAGCAGGAACCTGAAGTGTGCGAGAGCAACTTATTAGAAGATATCTCCCATATTTGAAGTATAATTCCTCAAGATCCGGATCAAAAGCAGTATTGTCTGAATAGTTTTTCAAACGTTCATCCGTGGTCATAGCATTGAGAGAGGTATCAGAATCGCCCAAATTTATGCTTACACGTGAAAAAAGGCGGGAATAATCTTCAATATGACGGCTACGAATTTCTGAAAAGTCCTTCTTAGAAGCTCGATCTGCTTTTCGTGTGGCTATAGCTTGGAAGTCCCGGCCGTTAATCATTGGATTAACTCGATTTCCGTTAAAACTTGTGGCTGTAGCCACTATGATTGTGGTTTCTTTAGCATTTTCCACCTTTAGTGTCCCGTTGCCTCCTGCTGTGATTCTAGCTCCTGAAGAGATAACCCTTGTCTGCGTCTGGAACTGCACTCCGCGTCCATCCTCATACACCATTTTGTCTTCATTCGTATTCACGTAAGAAGGCAGTGATGATGCAGCCGCACGTCCTTCAGCAATGATACAGTTGCCTTCAGACTCTACTATAGTTCCTCTTATGGGTGATTCAAAACTCAATGTAAAATCAATGGGGTGTGAGGCTGATATCTTCACTGCGATTACGCTATCTGGTGCAGAAGCTATGTATTCAGTCGAGATAATATTATCACCTTTAGAATATTGCACTTTTGCTACAGCGTTCTCTATATCAAGTATTCTTTTGTAATCAGAAACAATACGTTTGTCAGCAAAGTCTATAAATAAGTTTCCGATTGGCTGGTAGTTATTCGTAAATTTTCCTTGCACTTCGTGCTGAAGCTTCTCTGCAAGGTCATAGTCACCTGCATCCAATGCTGCACGAATTGCCGGAATATGTTTGTATGAATCCGGAGAATAGACACTGTCGTCAGGATATCCGGTCCAGAATGTAATATCGTTTAGCGATAGTCTTTCTTTATCTGGGTTACCGTATATGATTGCACCTTGCGTACCATTACCAATCACGAAAGTTTCTTCGAAGAAATCGGCTGGTCTGTCAAAAAACAAAGTAGAAGTTGCTGCTGATGCCGTTATAGATGCAGAGGCCAAAACAGCAAGAGTAATCGATGGTATCAGTCTCATATTATATTAATTATATATTGTTGTAATCATGCAGTCAAAACCGCAAGATTTTTTTTTTAGAAATATCACAACCATTATAACTATTTGTCACATAATGCTCATATCGCACTGCAAATATAGCAAACAAATCCGAAATATGCAAGATATTTCTATATAGAATGACGTAGTATTTTAAATAAAAATAATAGATTTTTTCATTCATGTGTCAAAACAGACCAAGTAGCTCTATGACGCATTATGAATTAAACCGAATTTTCCGTATCTTTGCAAAAAATAATTAAAGATGAGAAAATACGTAGTAGCGATCGATTCGATGAAAGGTTGTTTATCTTCCTTAGAGGCGTCATCGGCTTTTGCTATCGGTATAAGAGAAACAGACCCAGAAGCAGAGGTTTTAGTCGTTCCGGTTGCCGACGGAGGTGAAGGCACTGCTAATGTACTTGCCCACGGAGCAGGATTGAAGGAGAGCATCAAAAACTGCGTTATAGGTCCGATGGGGAATGATGTTGAAGCTGAATGGTGGTATAACCAAAACACATCCACAGCATACATCGACATGGCACAGACTTCCGGGCTTACACTTGTAGAAGTTGACAGCCGGGATCCTCTTATTGCCAGTAGTTACGGATTCGGACAACTTATTTGCAATGCGCTTGACATAGGAGCCACGACTATCGTAGCAGGGTTAGGAGGGTCAGCGACAGTCGATGGAGGTGTAGGTGCGTGCCAAGCGCTCGGAATCCGTTTTCTTGATTCTAATGGAAATCTGATTCCGGATTTCGCTGGCGGAAGACAACTTTCAGTTATTGACAAGATAGATATAACCGGAATCGATCCTAGGCTAAAAAGCACTCATCTAATACTGCTCTGTGATGTAGACAATCCATTCACCGGACCGAAAGGCGCAGCCCGAGTATTCGGTCCTCAAAAAGGTGCTTCTAAAAATGATATAGTAATACTTGAGACGGGGCTTGAGAATCTGAGAAAAGCTATCAAAAGTATTTGCAGAATTGACTTGAATGAAATTGCAGGAAGCGGAGCTGCAGGTGGATGCGCCGGAGGACTAACAGCACTTACAGGTGGCGTGATATGCGAAGGTGCACAGTTTGTGCTTGACACGCTTGAATTATATTCCAAGATCAGAGGCGTAACTGCTTTGGTTACCGGTGAAGGTTCTTCCGATGTTCAGACCCTGATGGGTAAACTTCCATATGGCATCTTACGTCTTGGCAAGGCAGAGGGAGTGACTGTAGCACTTGTTGCTGGAAATATAAATGATTCTGCAAAATTAAAAAATGCTGGATTTTCAACACTATATAACATAAATGACCCTGAAATAATTGAGTCTTCTGCAACCAAAGGAATGCATGCAATGATCCCTTCTGTTGCTAAATGCCGCTTGATGGCAACCGGTGCAAAATTTGCTGTTTATGCGAAAAAACATTAATTTTGCAAAGGCTTCTCTAGCAACTGATAACTTGACAAATATTTTTGCATGACACACAGACATGAAGGATACTCGGAGAAAACCGTAATGAAGGAATTGATAAGTGATAATGATTTTCTCCTTCACGTAATCAGTCGTTTTGATATCGCATTTGGATTCGGAGACAGAACCATTGCGCAGGTATGTGCCGACAATAATGTACATGTCCGCACATTTCTTGCTGTCTGCAATCTGATAAGCGGATATGGATATGAGGAATCTGAAACCTCTCTACCAGCACTTATCGGCTATCTGCGCCGTGCACACAGTTCTATTCTGGAGATTACCCTTCCACATATTCGAAATCATCTTGTAGAAGGGATAGGATATTCCGGAGCTGACAACAAACTGGCTATTCTTCTGATGCGCTTCTTCGACCAGTATGTCGGTGAGGTGCGTACTCATATGCAACATGAAGATGATGTAGTATTCTGTCATGCTGAGCGTCTTTTGAAAGGAGAGGAAGGCTCTCGGTTTTCAATAGCCGGATATTCAGCAGACCACATTTCGATGTCTGAAAAACTTCGAGAACTGAAAGATCTCTTCATTTATCACTATTCTCAACGCGATAATTATCGTCTCAGTGCAGTCCTTTTCGATATAATTTTATGCGAAAAAGACCTTGAATCTCACTTTCGTGTTGAAAATAGTCTCTTTATCCCTGCTGTAGCACGATTAGAAGAAAAGTGTGGGATGCATAAGAGTATCAGTGAACCGGATGCATCCAAAGGCATCGAAATCCTTAGCGAAAGAGAAAAAGAAGTAGTTTATTATATTGCAAAAGGTCTACCCAACAAGCAGATAGCCGATAAACTTTGCCTGTCAACCCACACAGTTGCAACTCATAGGAGAAACATTTGTTCAAAACTTGACATCCACTCTGCTTCCGGTCTTACACTCTATGCCATCGTCCACAAACTTATAGACATCGCAGACATCAATATATAGGCTAATCAACACATTAACAACGCAAATCATACCAAAATTCCCATTTTATTAGTTGTTATAAAATGAGATTGAAGAATGACGTTTGGCGATATGCGTAAAATTTTGTAACTTTGCATAATTAACCAACTGAAAACATAAATTGGATACAGACCCTTTACCTGCACATAGTATATGGTTGCTTTGCCAGCAAGCGACAAGTGCCATCACGTTTACAGCACCGGAGAGTTGGACTTCATGGATAATCATAGTGAGCATCGCACTGATGTGCCTGTGCGTGTCAGCATTCGTCTCAGGCAGTGAAATCTCATTTTTCGGACTTAGCCAGCAGACTCTCGACGAGCTTCAGGAAGACGAGTCGAGTAATGCAAAGAAAGTGCTAAAGCTTATCAATAATCCCGAAAAACTTCTTGCTACAATCCTGATCGCCAACAATCTTGTAAACATTACAATGGTTGTACTTCTTACATTTGCCATCAACGAGACTGTTAAATTCAACTCCGGAATAGTTAGCTTTCTCCTTCAAACCGTTTTATTAACATTTCTACTACTTCTGTTTGGAGAGATATCTCCTAAACTCGTTGCTCGCGGACGCAGTCTAAAATGGGCTCTCACGGCTGCCCCCGGCATTGAATTCCTATCTAAAATCTTCTCCCCCATCTCCTCTCTGCTTGTAAAATCCACAATAATCATAAATAAGATTGTGGAGAAGAAGCGAGAAAACCTAACAACAGACGAACTTGAAAAAGCACTCGAAATATCAGACCTTCAAGAAGGACAAGACAAGGACTTACTGGAGGGTATTTTGACATTCGGTGACAAGGAGGCCAGCGAGATAATGATTTCACGTGTCGACGTCACTGATATTGAGTATCATTCTGATTTTGCAGAGGTAATCGACGTGATAGAGAAATCAGGGTTTAGCCGCATACCAGTCTACGACAAAACGCAAGACACCATCAAGGGAATCATCTACTCTAAAGACTTGTTGCCACACATAGGCACCAATGACCCCAAATTCAGATGGCAAGCGCTCATACGAGATGCCTACTTCGTTCCGGAATCACGCTCACTTAATGATCTTTTGGAAGACTTCCGCAAAAAGAAGATGCACATTGCCATAGTGATTGACGAGTATGGCGACACTCAAGGCATAGTAACGCTGGAAGATGTGATTGAAGAGATCGTGGGCGAGATCGACGACGAATATGATGAAAGCAAAGATCTTTATCGTGCACTCTCGAAAGATACCTACATTTTCGACGCCAAGATACCAATCAGCGATTTCTGCAGAGTAACTAGCGTAGAAGAAGATGTGCTCGGCGACATTGGAGATGCTGAGACTCTTGCAGGTCTGATGCTTGAAATAAAGGGAGATTTCCCGGAAAATAAGGAATCACTGCAGAGAGGACCTTTCAGGTTTCTTATTATGCAAATAGAAAAACACCGTATCACAAAGATACGCGTATCAAAAAAATTAGAATCATAATATTCGGTGTTCCTATGGAAGATTTCGTATACGAAAAAGAGACTTCACCCAATGGTGTATCAGTGGAGATTATTTACGGGGCCGATGATAAATCTGCAAAAGTATGGAAATTATTTGCCATGCAGATTTTCTCTGAATCAGGCAGTGAATACAGACAAATAGGACATATGGAAAACGGAGCTCCACTTCTTGACGAAGTTCCGAAACGCATATCAGTGACGCACACACCGCATTTTTTGGTGGTAGCATCTCTTCCAAAGACTCCTGACATGGATCTCACAGAAGTCTCTTTCCGGACTGCCATGGGCATCGATGCAGAAATATCCAACAGGAAACAGGTACTAAATATTAGGAATAAATTTCTAAACGCTGAAGAACTTAAGCTCCTGCCTTCGATAGAAGACGAGGATAAAGCATCCGACACCGACATACTTGCATACATTCTTGCATGGACATGCAAGGAAGCTCTATACAAGGCAGATCTTGGGAAAGCTGCTGACTGGAAGGGTGACTACAGAATAATAAGCTTACCTGAAATTGCAAGCGAAATGAGGCATGCTACACCCGAAAAATACGGGAAAGGTGTAATTACAGATCCTACTCTTGGCGATATGGAGATAACTCTTTCCTCTTGGATGTGTCAGGGTCATGTAGTGACCATTGCATTCTCACCAAAGATTGTCAGATTTTCCTAATAGAGTTTTACCGGCACCAGTGACCCCAATTCCAAAGAGAGCGTAGTCATAATATACCGGATCATCTGGTCGGTATTCCCTCAAGCGTGATGTGAGTTCACCCACAGCTTTTCTGTCGTCTTGTTTTCTGATAAGAAGCCCAAGATTTCGTGCAGTATTGCCCACATGAACATCCAGAGGTATATATAATCGAGATTTCGGAATAGATTTCCAAACACCCATATCAACTATTCCATCGTCGCGTACAAGCCAACGGAGTGCCATGTTGACTCGCTTTAGAGCAGTCGTCTTCAGATTGTTGGGCAATCCCCTTTTTGAAACAACACCTTTATTAGCATCAGTAATTACCTTCTGCATTTCTTCTACTAACTTCCATGCCGGAGCATAATCTGACGCGGCATCTATATGAGAAGAAAACGCATCTATACTTCCAAACCTACGGTAAATTTCTCGCATTCCGGTGAGCAGATGTTGCAAATCTCTTGCAAAAAAGGTGCGATGAATATTCATGTCAGGATTAAGGTCAAGATAACCTTCATCCATCAAATATTGATAAGGATCATGCTCCATGAGCACAAGCATGCGCTCTGCATCACGACAAATCATGCTTCTTTTTCCCCACGCTATATGAGCCACAAGAAAAGAGACAATCTCTATATCTCTAAGCGACTCAAACCGTCTAGGAAACTGAACTGGATCTGCTGAAATAAACTCCGGCCTGCAGATCATTGATGCTTGCTCATCAAGAAACTCCTTCATAGCTTTAATTCAACAGGGTCAGACTCACGATTATTTCTATCAAGAGACGTTACAACAAAGCGCATTCCTTTCAAGACTGATGTATCCTCGTCTTCCGAAACAAGATACCGGTCATGTGGAGTAAGAGTCATGATCGCCTCCACATTGTCAAGAGTCAGTTCCTCATCCGGGAGGAAAGAATAGACCACAAATCGTATCTGATCAGTATCCTTTCCTTCTGGCTTATCTGCCTGCCATTCTAGATAGGTTTTACCATCTCTCTTCTTCAAACGAAGATGTTTCACCGGCTTCGGAACCACATCCAAATCACTATAAGCCGGAGGCAGAGCCACAGTCTGCTGGTGCACGTATGAAAGAGAATCTGCCACACCCCTCAAATTGTCGGTCACCCAATAGCCGTGCCACCACACATTACCTTTAACATTTGGCAACTCGCGTGACAAGCGTATCTTGGTCGCAAGTTCGTTACTGTCACCGGTTTTAGTATCAGCATTAGTCATGGTGCGTTGCACATCCTGACCAATATAAATGTCAACACCTTGACAATTATCGTTCCACCAGTGGGCAAGATGCCTACTGGGAGCGGCCTTAAAATCAAGAGTCCAGTATAACTGAGGAGCCAGATAATCTACCCAGCCATTTTTTGCCCATAAAAGGACATCTGCATAGAGTCCGTCATAGTTCTGCAAACCATTTGAATCAGACCCTCTTGGATCTGATTTCTTGTTGCGCCATATTCCAAATGGACTCACACCAAATCTCACCCAAGACTTTGTATTTTTAATAGCGGCATGCATTTGTTCGATAAGCATATCCACATTATGTCGGCGCCAGTCTGAACGATTTGCTTCACCGCCAAATTTTTTAAACGACGCATCGTCTGGTATATTCTTTCCTGCTACCGGATATGGATAGAAATAATCGTCAATGTGAATTGCATCTATATCGTATCTCTTTGTTATATCCGTTACTACATTACAGATATAGTCACGGTTTTCTTGATAAGCAGGATCGAAGAATATCTTACCATCATATCGAAAGAATCGTTCAGGATGCAACTTACTGATGTGGTCTGAGGGAAGAATTTCTTTTGGAGAAGAAGTAACTCGATATGGATTAAGCCAAGCGTGTAATTCCATTCCGCGCTTGTGAGCCTCTTCAATAGCGAACTCCAAAGGATCCCAAAGCGGGGCGGGAGCCTTTCCTCGTTTACCGGTTATCCAACTCGACCATGGTTCTATTTCGCTGATATAAGCAGCATCTGCCGAAGGACGTACCTGAAAAATAACAGCATTGCAACCAGCTCGATGAAGTCTGTCTATTTGATCAGCTATGTATTCCTTAAGTTTTTCGGAACCTTTCTGCTGAATATCCTGATATTGCGACTGGCCGATAATATGCAACCATGCACCTCGGAATTCTCTTTTAGGATTTTCAGCGGCAATATCGAAATGAAAAAACAACAATAGGAATAATGCATTATACACAATGCATAATGCATTATTCCTATTGCAACATGATAAAAGTTTCACAATTATCTCTTTTAAATTGATCTAACAAATCTTATTGATCTAATTAGATTGTATAAAGATTATTTGCCATACATATTGTTCCACCATTGTGGAGCATCCTGAAGGTGTTTCGCAAACCATGCCATAATCGTTGCCTGCCAAACCTTACGTTTATCGTAGTTTGAAATATAATGGTTCTCGCCATCAACCTGGATAAACTCAACATCTCTTCCCAAAATTCGCAATGCATTAAACAGCTGAATGCTTTCGCCAACAGGCACATTTGTATCTACATTGCCATGAAGCAGAAGCAGTGGAGTATGAATTTTGTCCGCATTGAAAAGAGATCCATGTTTTGTGAAAAGATCAGGATTGTTCCATGGATAAGACTCAGGAGCGGCAACCACATTGTAGGAATATCCCCAATTACCCTCGCCCCAGTAAGATGTCACATTTGAAATACCAGCGTGAGACACCGCAGCTGCAAATATGTCGGTCTTAGTCTGAAGATATTGAGTCATAAAGCCGCCATAGCTTGCACCGATACATCCAATCTTCTTTTCGTCAACATAAGTATGAGTACGGCAGAATTCCTTAACACCACAGATTATGTCATCTGCAGTATAGTCACCCCACGCATTGGCATGACGAGCAGCAAAATCTTGACCATAACCATAAGTACCGGAAGGATTCATCACTAGCGTCACGTAACCGCGCGATGCAAAAATATGCGGATCGTATACATTTACACTCTTCTGTGTAGGAGCACAACCTCCATAGTAATATACGATCATCGGGTATTTCATATTCTCATCAAAATCAGGAGGAAGCACCTGCATACAGTCAATAATTGTACCATCGGTAGACTTGAAAGCCCAAGACGACTCTTCACCTGTAAGAGTATCAGAGAAATCACGACGATATGGGTCATCCACAAGCCTGAGTTTTCCGTTTTTCAAATCAAGAGCTACACATCTGCCTGCATAAGAAAAATCTGAACCCACAGCATACAACCACCTATTATCATCGCTACCTACCGAGAAATATGATATGTATGGCATGTCAATATCTAGACAGGTGATTTTTTCGGTTTTAGGGTCGAGTGTATACACATTAAGGTCAAATCCATCAGAAGCCCTGAAATAGATTAAACCATTCTTTCTATTCCAAAAACCAAAATCCTCAAGCGATGGAGCAAAATCCACAGTCACCGGGCGTACTCTATGTGTAGCAACATCCATAATAAAGCCCTGAACATCGTAGTCGTTACTGTATTTTCTATCCTTTCGGTCTTTTCCAATACCATCAAAAGCCTCTGGCGATCCAGTAATAAAAATCTGCTTTGCATCCGGAGAATAAATGGCAGTTTTCACATAAGGGTCATCATTAACAAGAGTATCTGCTTCCAAAGTATTCACATCAAGCTGGATAAGACTTGTATAATAGAACGGATATGAATTAGGACGTACATCCGTAGTCCGGTAAATTATTTTGCGAGAGTCTGCCGAAATATCGCATACAGAAGTAGTATTGCCCGAATATGTCAAAGACTGAGTAATACCACTACGAATGTCATATTTTTCGATATAGAAACAGTCACGATTGCCAGCAAGACGATCATCGGGCTCCTGAATACGTTTCAATGGGCCATCATCTTTTTTTCCTTCTACATATTTATAGAACAATAGATAACTACCATCCGGACTGACTGTAAAACTATCTCGAGGAAGATCAGAGGCAACAAGTATCTGTCGTTGAGTTGCAGCATCCATCGAATACAGAGAATACGTATCGTCAGTCTGCACAGTCATATAAAGCGTACTTCCTTTGTCGGCCCAAACAGCATTGGATGAAAGACTTGCATTAATTGTCTTTCCTGTTGCACATTCCTGAAGTTCTGACCATTTTCGCAAGCGTCCTTCACCATAGAATGAATCATAAGCAAGAATAGCATATTTGCCATCGGGAGATACCGAAACGCTTTTAATTCTCGTACCAAGAGCAGAATTTTCTATCAGAAATCTTTTCGATATAGTATCGCCAACTGCAAATGTTACATTTTCAAAGCCGGCATCCGGTGTGAATTCAAGAGAAATCTCGGGAGAAGCCGGATCATCGGGAGTTGAGACAAATGTAACGAAAAGTTCTGCTGTTTCTTCCGGGGTAAGCGTAAAAAGTGTGCTTTCCCAAGATGCCAATGAATCAGCCTTGCTTACGGTAAGTAATGTATTCGAACCGTTTCTTACCTCTGTAATCACATTAGACTTCAGTCGCAATTTTCCTGAAACGTAGCGAGATGGTCGCATTCTTGTGGCAAGAGTTCGTATTTGCGTTGACTGAAGTGACTTTGAAAAAAGCACCACATTGGCAGTGTCTGCAGAAACATCTGTCCAGTCATTACCAATACCCTTGAGTTTACGATTGACCGCTCCAAGCAGCATATCAGAAGAGAATGCGTTGCGTCCGGCATGAATAGAATCGGAAGGAACAGCCGGCTTCATAAGTGAAACCGCCGGTGAAACCTTGAAACTTTTAAAACTCACTGTAGAGTCATCGCCCTTCATTGCAAGAAATGAAAGGGCGACAATAGACACTGCTGCAAAAAGATGCTTTTTATAGCCTTGAAATATCATAAAATGAATATTATCATAATTATTCCGAACCTGAGGTTTCATACGCATGAATACTCTTCAGCTTCATGTGATAGATAAGAGTAGAATAAGGCAACACCGAACCTGTGGTGCCATATCCGGCGTTAGTTGGAATCACACAAGTCACAGAGTCTCCTACATGCATATTAGTAAGCATGGTCCAGAACCCCACAATATTGTCGCTTGGCTTACAACGATAAATGCTATCGCCATAAGTAGTGTTGTTATAACTCTTATCAATCATGGTGCCATCGATGTAAGAGCACTCATATATCACATCGACAGTTGAATTGTCCATCGGAACAAGATTTCCTTCTGTCTTGGATCTGTCATTGTGCCATGTGGCAAGCACATAAACCCCAGGGCACCATGACGGCACAATCTTTTCGTATAATTTATTTCCATCAGCATCAGTCTCAGCCTCTTTTTCTGAAAGATAATTTTCATTGCTTGAAATCCATTCAGAATAGTCGTATGTGTCATCATCGTCACCAAGACATGACGACAGCGATGAAGATCCGATAAGAGCAAGAGCCAAAAATACTATATATTTCTGTAAATTCATAAAACCTTATTTGATTTAGATTAGAATTCAACCACCGGAGCCTTTTCGGAACCTGCTTGCGCTTTAAACTGCTCCTTTTCTTTAAAACCGAACCACCCGGCATAAATAACCGTAGGGAACTTATTGATGGAAGTATTATACTCCTTCACTGCCTGGGTGTAGCGTCCGCGCTCAGTCGAGATCCTGTTTTCAGTGCCTTCGAGTTGAGTTTGAAGACTGATAAAGTTCTGATTTGCCTTCAAATCCGGATAAGCCTCACGTACGGCGTTGACATATATATCGAGTGCACCCTTCAAATTACTCTGAGCCTGCTCATAAGCTTGGATATTTTGCTGAGGATCCTTGACAGATTGTGCAGTCTGATAAGCTTCGCTCAAACCGCCACGTGCTTCTGTAACCTTAGAGAGTGTTTCACTTTCATGCTCGGAGTAACCCTTCACTGTATTAACAAGATTTGGAATAAGATCCGCACGACGCTGATATTGGTTTTCCACCTGCGCCCAAGCTTGGTCTACAGCCTGCTCCTGCTCTACGAGTGAATTATAGTTGCAACTTGAAAGACTACCAATGGCTATGATTGCCACAAGAGCAATTGCAATACGTGATATTATTCTTTTCATTATTATATTTCTTTAATGATGGAAATATATCAGAGAAGTTTTTTCAATAGAGAATTGAGAGAAACTTTCTCTGCCAAAATCTTCTCAAGATCTTCTACATTTACACGTTCCTGCTCCATGGAGTCGCGATGTCGGAGAGTCACTGTATTGTCTTCGAGTGTCTGATGATCGACAGTTATACAGTAAGGGGTACCTATTGCATCCTGACGACGATAACGCTTGCCAATAGAGTCTTTCTCATCTACCTGGCAAGTAAAGTCAAAACGGAGTTTATGCTGAATCTCACGAGCCTTTTCGGGCAGACCATCTTTCTTAACCAATGGCAACACAGCACACTTCACAGGAGCAAGAGCCGCCGGGAAATGAAGCACTACTCTACGGTCGCCTCCACCAAGGTCCTGATCCTCATAGCAACTGCATAATACGCTGAGGAACATACGATCTACACCAATAGATGTTTCGATCACATATGGCACATAGCTTTCGTTAAGTTCCTGATCGAAATACTGGATCTTCTTGCCCGAGAACTTTTCATGCTGACTGAGGTCAAAATTAGTACGTGAGTGAATTCCCTCCACCTCCTTGAAACCAAACGGCATTTCAAACTCGATGTCTGTAGCTGCATTGGCATAATGTGCAAGTTTCTCGTGGTCATGGTAACGATATTTTGCATCACCAAGACCAAGATTTTTATGCCAATTAAGACGAGTGGTTCGCCAGAATTCAAACCATTTCATTTCATCTCCCGGACGCACAAAGAACTGCATCTCCATCTGCTCGAACTCACGCATACGGAAGATAAACTGACGTGCCACAATCTCATTACGGAAAGCCTTACCAATTTGAGCAATTCCAAATGGAATACGCATGCGACCGGTTTTCTGAACATTCAGATAGTTTACAAAAATTCCTTGTGCTGTCTCCGGACGGAGATATACATCCATAGCACCATCTGCTGTAGATCCCATCTCTGTCTTAAACATCAGATTAAACTGGCGAACATCTGTCCAGTTTTTTGTACCACTTATAGGATCAACTATTTCATAGTCGAGTATAATCTGTTTCAGAGCCGTAAGGTCGTTGGCATTCATTGCATCGGAAAAGCGTGAATGAAGTTCATCACGTTTTTTCTGATGCTCAAGCACGCGGGGATTTGTCTGGCGGAACATAGCCTCATCGAACGACTCGCCAAATCTTTTGGCTGCCTTAGCCACTTCCTTATTTATCTTATCATCGAATTTAGCTATTTCATCTTCAATGAGCACATCTGCACGATAACGCTTCTTTGAATCGCGGTTATCAATCAGAGGGTCGTTGAATGCATCAACATGTCCGGAAGCCTTCCATATTGTCGGGTGCATAAAAATAGCGGAGTCTATACCCACGATATTATCGTGGAGCATGGTCATAGCCTCCCACCAGTATCTCTTTATATTGTTCTTAAGCTCCACACCGTTCTGACCGTAATCATAAACAGCGCTGAGCCCGTCATAAATTTCTGATGATTGAAATACGAAACCGTATTCTTTGGCATGAGCCACTATCGTCTTGAAGACATCTTCCTGTTTTGCCATTATACTGAGTATTATATTGCGCAATGCGCTTACTTAATTTTAAATCGCAAATTTAATCATTTTTTTTCACATATTAGAAAAATGAGAATTAAAATTACATAAATTGCACGCAACAACAAACTTCGAATTGAATTAGTAGAAAAAAGAGGGGCATCAATACATTCATTTTGATACACCCTCACACATAGATAATCTTGTCACACTAAATATATGACTGTAACAAGATTTATTTCTTCAATATCTTCGAAGTTGATCCGTCGTTAGCTCGGAGCAAATAAACTCCTGCTGAAAGATCTCTCACAAAAGACTGTAACACCTGACGCGCAATAACTTTACCATCGGCTGAGAATATATCGAAGAGTTCTCCGGAAACAGATATTTCACTTACAGAAGTGGCATCCATCACCATCACATTGTCGATAGCTGCAAATCCATATCTCCTTGAGTTGAATTCCCATCTTACTACAATGTCAGAACCGCTATAATCACTTAGAGACACGGAAACTTCTCCATTTTCAGTCTCAACGAGATCCGACAATGTTTCAAACATCTCTTCATCGGCAGGAGACACAGCTACACTAAATTTTGTTCTCGAGGAACCTGTACTATTTGTAACAAAATACTTTGTAAACTTAAGCACAGCATCTGCATCTTTAGGTATAGAAATAACCGGGGTGCTGATATAGCTTTCAATATTATTAAAGCCGGCAGCCACTCCGTCTACTGAAGCAAATCCTCCTTCTATGTCACAATCCGTGGGCACTTCGTTATTAAACCAATTGTCGAATCTCCAAGAATACATATCTTTGATTTTATCATTTGGATCAACAAGTTCCACATTCCAATTGGCAGGAAGATGACCATTTGAAAAACTTTCTACTACCGGAAGAGTAAGAGGCTTTGCACTTCCTGATTTATAAAACGCGGATGCTGGGAGTGAAACAGTGCCGTCTGAATATACAGCATGAACACTATAATCGTAAGTACCTAAAGGAACCTGTGTATCCATAAATTCTGTACCGTTTATATTGTCTGCAACTATCTCATCTCCGCGATAAACAGTAAAATGGTCCATCTTAAGATCCTCAGAATCCGCATAATTCCACTTTAGTATTACATTACCATCAAACTCAGTCAAAGCAAGTGAGACTGGAGCTGGAACAGTACCTGGGAATACACTTGCAGACACACGTTCAGATGTACCCTCCGGAAGTTGATAGCAAGCCTCAACCTCAAACGTATACGCACCTTTGTAAAGGCCGGACTGTCCTACACTAAGTTCCTCATCCGGACTAACCCAGCCAATCATCTTTCCATTGATGTATGCCACATAATTAACAGGCTTCATACTACCTTCAGGTGCGTCCCATGATCCAGAGACTACATATTTACCATTATCCTGCATTTCGCATGAAACCTTCAGATTGCGAGGTTTTGAAAATTCAAAATTTTCAATTTCAACATCAACTGTAGCCGCATCAAACTCCTCATCCATAGCCTCCGACCATGCCACCAGTTTATAGGTATGTTTGCCTGAGCTTTTAGAACTGTAGTCTGTATAACGGCGCGCCTTGATATAACTGTGCAATATTTCGCCGTCACAGTAAAGACGATACGTAAGATTACCATTATTAACCCATTCATCGGGAGATATAATCTTCTTCATGGGATCTTCTGACGGAGTAAACTCACGATAAAGAGGTTTCCCTTCAAGTTGCGTGCGAATCATCTCTGAGTGGTTACTCTTGCGAAGTGTTAGAGAGCGAGAAGATGCATCATCAGCGCTGTAGAACTGAACATCGTCAACAACCCAAGTAAAATACAGCGTCTTATCTTCTGCACTCACAGCATTGAAAGCCACAAGGGTGTCCTCATCAGCCTCCTGTCCAAGGAAAATGGATGCCTGCTGCACATCCTCGCTATTTCCCATATCCCAACGTCCATCCCAGAGTTCCTCCCAAGACTCACCTTTATCATAACTAATTAAAACATAATAATGATCTGGGAACGATCTATATGCACCCCACTCCAACAGCTGAGGATGAAGATAATACCAGAAATCCATATATGCGGCTCCTACACCAGGACGCATAATCAGCCACTCATCCTGGTGAAATGTAGATTTGTCTTCTTCATCACCATCTTGGGCAAACATAACTAAAGCAGCATTCTCTCCGTCGTGGGCCCACATCATTTCAGGATCTACTTTACTGAAATCATACTGCATCCAATTGCCATAATTGTCGTAGTCATAATGATTTTTCACCTCCCATCCGACAGGAGGAAACTGCTCTCCCTCGAAACTTTCCGTCAAGGTACACTTTCCTGCATTTCCCCATTCCCAAGACAAATCCACCACCACGCCATTTACATCAGCCTTCAAATCGTCGGGAGCAACTGGTTCGAAAGCCATGCTCTTCACTGGAAGGAAAACTAATGCAACAAGCGATGAGAACGACATTACACTTTGTAAAAATCTATTCATAGAATATGTAATAATATGTAAAAATTCAAATTACAACACTACCCTACGGAACTTTCAATAGGCATAGTAATTCATATCTATTGAACGTAAAAATCACATTAATAATATATATATAACACTAAATATTACCCAAACGGTTGATTGTAGAGGATAGAGTGTGCTACTAAATATCAAGGATTAAAATAGTATGTGCCGGTAGAAAGGTTGACATAATATTTGTAAGATACCCCTCTAAGTGTGTAATCTGTTTGATACGCAGGCTCTCCAACGCCAATATTCCACATTCTTGTCCAAGGATTCCAAGCATCGCGCACAGTAAAATTGTAAAAGAAACCATTCCACGCCCAATGAACAACCATTGGAACGGCCTGCCATACACCTCGAGCATCATAACCGACCCCAACCAGTTTTGACACACCACTATTGAAACCCATACCATTATTATAGTAAGGGCCACAGAAAGCGCCCGGTCCCCAAGGACCTCCATTCATCATCGAGTTGCTTGAGCCCCACATAGGAGGAGATGGTGGTGGTGGCGGTGGAGAAGGCGGTGCCTGCACACTATCCTGAGGAATCATTGATGTTAAAAAAGTCAATGATGTGAATACTGCTATTGTTACAGCAGATAATAATTTTTGTGTTTTCATAGCATAATGTATATTTACCTAAAAAAGGTGTGTCATAATAGTCAGGATGCGTTTAACATCAGACTATTACTACACACCCTTTAGTATATAAGGCGTAATGACGTCTTTTTGTTCATATTAGTGCGTTAGAACCTACTATCGCACACATTTTTACATAAGAATTGAAGTAATCTGGTCACTTTCAGCTGTACTGCCTTAAACTCAGTTAAGTTTCTTCACACGACAGCTATCCCACATGAGATAACAGATCAATGCAGCATAAGCCACACAACCAAGAATCTGAGTTGTTTCAAAACCAAGAGGATTATCGTACTCAAAACCACAGAATCTTGTGAGTGCGGCAAACACACCGAAGAGTGCACCACCGGCAATCAGACCGGAAGATATAAGTGTGCCACGATCTCGACGTGCATCGTTAACTTTCTGGTCTTTCGACGAATGGCTTACAAAATATGCTATCGCGCCACCTACCAACATCGGAGTATTAAGCGACAATGGAATGAACATACCAAGACAGAAAGCCAGAGCAGGAACACCGAGCCAGTTTAAGATACATGCGAGGATTGCACCGACCATATAAAGAATCCAAGGAGTATCGCCACCCATCATGAGAGGTTCGATCACCTTTGCCATTGCGTTTGCCTGAGGTGCTACGAGAGCATCCTCTCCTGTGAATCCATAAACCTGGTTAAGAACCATAATTACGCCACCTACAGTAGCCGCAGACACGAAAGTGCCGAGGAATTTCCATGACTCCTGCTTGTGTGGAGTGCTTCCGAGCCAATAACCAATCTTTAAGTCTGTAACAAAACCGCCTGCCATTGAAAGCGCAGTGCATACGACACCGCCAATCACCATAGCAGCAACAATACCGCTCGTGCCGTTAAGTCCGATAGCCACAAAAATAGCAGATGCAATTATTAGTGTCATCAGAGTCATACCAGAAACAGGATTACTTCCAACAATAGCAATCGCATTGGCAGCAACGGTTGTAAACAGAAACGCAATGACAATCACCACAACCCATGCCACAAGAGCCTGCCACAAGGTATTGATTACTCCAAACCAAAAGAAAATCAGCACTGCAATGAGAGCTATTGCTATAAAGAACACAACATGTTTCATAGAAATGTCTGTCTGCCAGCGCACTTCCTTCGCAGTTGCAGACTTACCCTTCAGTTCTCTTCCAGCCAGTCCTACAGCCTGAGTGATAATACCCCACGACTTGATAATTCCTATTACACCTGCCATCGCAATACCACCGATTCCTATCATTCGTGCGTATCCGCTAAATATATCATCGGGAGACATCGCCTGAAACTCTGGTGAGCCATATGTGCCAAGAAGAGGAATTATAATCCACCACACGAATATCGAGCCTGCAAAAATCACAAAAGCATACTTCAAGCCTACTATATATCCAAGACCGAGAAGGGCTGCGCCTGTGTTGCAACTTAGCACAAGTCTAGTCTTCTCCATAAGTGCATGGCCGGCAGTTGATGCTGTTGAAGTCACTGTCTCAGCCCACCATCCGAAGGTAGCCACTATATAGTCGTAAACACCACCAATAAGTGATGCAAGGACAAGGGTCTTTGCTTGTTTTTTACCTTCAGCTCCACTCTGCTGGCTTGAGATAAGCACCTGCGTTGTGGCAGTAGCCTCTGGAAAGGGATACTTACCGTGCATATCCTTCACAAAATACTTGCGGAAGGGAATAAAGAAAAGTATGCCAAGAATACCACCGAGCAATGAACTGAGGAAGATTTGATAGAACTGCACTGTAATGTCAGGATACTTTGCCTGAAGAATAAAAAGTGCCGGGAGGGTAAATATCGCACCCGCCACAATCACACCGGAGCAAGCTCCAATTGATTGAATTATGACATTCTGACCAAGAGCATTCTTCTTTCCAAGTGCATTGGAAAGTCCCACTGCAATAATTGCGATGGGAATTGCAGCTTCAAACACCTGTCCCACCTTCAGTCCGAGATAAGCTGCCGCTGCTGAGAACACGACTGCCATCAGCAAACCCATTCCAACAGAATAAGGAGTAACTTCAGTTTGGGACGAGGCTGGTTGCATCACCGGTGTATACTGCTCATCAGCTGCCAGTTCGCGAAACGCGTTTTCATGCAGACCGGTACTGGTAGTAAGATTTTCGTCTGTTTTATTCATATTGTTATTTGTTTTGAATTGTCATTTGATTGCGACATATCGTCAGAGCTGGCGCTTCACACTTTCCTCATGAATTGCACTCATTATTTTGCTTACAAAAGGCATGGGAAGACCGAGTTTTTCACCGGTCTCGGTGCGGTCTTTCATAATTTTGTCGTGACGCCCGAGTTGCACAACCATCATATTGTGTTCTTTCTTGTATACACCTATTCTCTTTGAAATCTCCATTCTCTTGGCGAGAAGATCGAGAAGTTCATTGTCTATCTGATCAATCTCTCCACGCATTGAATCGAGCTCAGGAGTTCCAGAAGGTTTTTCCTTGGCAGTTAGTTCCTTCATGAGCGAAGTCAGTTCTTCTGGAAGAAGTTGCTGCTTTGCATCGCTTAGTGCGCATACTGGATTGCAATGACTCTCAACAATGAGTCCGTCAAACCCCATAGCCAACGCTTGGCGACTCATCGGAGCCACAAGATCATGAGCTCCGGTGATGTGACTTGGATCGCAAATCACCGGTATATCAGGAAAACGGCGAGCAAACTCAAATGGGATTGCCCACATTGGCTGATTGCGGCAAAGATGTTTTCCATAACTGCTGAATCCCCTATGAATCACACCAATCCTTCGAATGCCTGCATTATAAATGCGTTTCACAGCGCCTATCCAGAGATCCAAATCCGGATTCACCGGGTTTTTAATCAACACTGGCAGATCGCATCCAAGTTCCTGAAGAGTGTCGGCAATCTCCTGCATAGCGAATGGACTTGCAGTGGTTCTTGCCCCAATCCAGAGAATGTCAACTCCTCCGGCAACAGCACTTCTAACATGAGCGCTCGAAGCCACTTCCGTGCCTACTAGCATTCCGGTTTCCTCCTTCACCTTACGTAGCCATGGAAGTCCGGCAATGCCCACACCCTCAAAACATCCAGGCATAGTGCGCGGTTTCCAGATTCCAGCACGAAACAAACGCACACCACCAGCTGAAAGACGGTGAGCGGTCTCAAGCACCTGGTCCTCACTTTCTGCACTACATGGACCGGCAATTATGATTGGTTCTTTCATCAGGCTCACGTCATCGAAGAGCGGCTTTATATCTTTCATAAATATACTATTTTACAATTATTAAATTCACCGGAAATCTACTTTAACCGGCTATTCACTTTGCAGACTTATACATTCCAAGAATCTTGAAGTCAAGCGTTAGAGGCGAAACTGCCGATATTGCCTGCATACAACGCTTATAGTCTGAGAATGTCAAATCTGCATAGAATCGGTATTCCCATTCATGTCCTACAACCGGCATAGATTGGAGCATCGACAGATTGATATCGTAGAATGTCAGTATGGTCAACACCTTGGAGAGTGCACCCTTTTCGTGCGGGGTGGTAAACGCCACCGACATCTTGTCGGCATCCGAAATCTCTGGTTCATCAACCTTTCCCACTACAAGAAAGCGCGTAAAATTTCTACTATCATTCTCTATGCCTTCCCGAAGCACAGTCAAGCCATATATTCCGGCAGCATATGCTGGTGCAACTGCTGCTGTGTGAGTCATCTTCTTATCTGCAACCATACGGGCGCAACCTGCAGTATCAAAATCATCAACTTTTCTAATGTCTGGATATTGCGACAAGAATCTGCTACACTGTAAAAGTGCCATATGATGCGAACGCACCTCCACAATATCCGAAATTGATGTACCTGGAAGTGCACAAAGCGAATGTGAGACTCTAAGTTTACATTCCCCTATCACTTTTCTACCACTCTTCCTTATGAGTTCGAAATTTTGCAAAAGAGCACCGGCTATAGTATTCTCTATCGCCACAACTGCGACCATTTCCTTGTCTGCCGCAAGGGCATCAAACATAACCTCAAACGATTCGAAAGAAATCGTTTGTATGTCATCTCCAGAAAACCAGTTTCTTGCCGCCATATCATGGAAACAACCGGCCACTCCTTGAATTCCTACATTCTTCATAAATGCAAAGTTACAAAAAAAAACTGAATTCAAACGAATTTCATCAGAATGAAACTAAAATGGTTCTAAAATAAATTTGATGAAATATACTATCACAAGACTTTACATACACCCATAAAGTCATTCATACATTTGCGATAAAAAATCTATGCTGTGCGATTATTAAAGAAGCTCTCTAAGAAGAATTCTTATTTTAAATACAACTTTGCAAGAGGAATGCTCTCTTTGGAACAAGGAATCAATCTCTCAACAAAGCCAAATCAGAAAGCCTTGCTAATGGTTAAATATGCTATCGGTATAAGAAATTCGCATAATTGGTGTTGAGGACTTACCCAATACAATCGAGGGACTGTTTATTGGGGTAAAGTATGTAAAAAGCGTGGTTGGGTAAATGATAATAACGCAAAAGCGGCTATACGGAAAGCAAACGAGTTAATAAATATTGCCTATGATATTGTAACTGATAATGAAACCGAGGACAATATTCAATATATGCTTTGCAATTTTAAAACTGTAGCTCGCAAATATCCAAATACTAAGTAAGGGCAACTAGTTAGAGGCAATTGCAATAATCTTTTCGATCACCATGCTGAAAACTTCTAACACCAACCGACATTGAACACCGGGGGATGAATTACACTTGCTTTAGCATGACCGTAAGTAATTTCTCTCCGCAAGAGCTCTTGTATATTAAGAAGATACGTCTATTTTGACACTACCTTATATAATTGCAAGAGATCTGACAGCGATATAGAAGATGGAGTTGGAATAAGTGATGCCATATATGCTACAGTGCCAAGTATTTGCTGTGGAGTATTGTTTCGACGAAGATATTCCATAGAAAGAGAGGAGTCTCGCTTTGACAGTCTGACACCCTGACTGTTGCAAACCAAAGGAAGATGGGCAAACTGTGGTGGTCTGAAACCGAGAAGACGATAGAGATATATTTGTTGTGCAGTAGAGAGAAGAAGATCTTCACCTCTCATCACTTCCGTAACACCCATTAGGGCATCATCCACGACTACAGCAAGTTGGTATGCCCAAGCACCATCAGCACGACGAAGAACGAAATCGCCACATTGACTTGCAAGATTTACTATCTGCTTCCCTCTGATTATGTCAGTAAAGGATATATCCTCGTTTGGAACTGCAATTCGCACTGCAGATCCTGGTATATTCTGATAAGTAGATGGCAACAAAGACGGACGACATGTGCCTTTATAAATGACTCGTCCATCTGATTCATGAGGAGCTCGAGTTGCCATAATGTCGGCGCGAGAGCAACGGCAAGGATAGCACATTCCAGTTACTTTCAAGCGAGAGAGGGCGTCCTCGTAGAGATGATGACGTCTGCTTTGCACATAGGGTCCGTGGTCTCCCATACCTTCGACACCGCCCTCATCCCATTGCAATCCAAGCCATTGAAGATCCTCTTCTATGCAACGGGCATGCTCCGGCTTTGAACGCTGAGGGTCTAAATCCTCTATGCGAAGGATCCATTTGCCATCTCGAGATTTCACAGAAAGCCACGACATGACAGCTGTATATATGTTTCCAAGATGCATACGTCCGGAAGGAGACGGGGCAAATCTGCCCACTACGCAGCACACTCTATCATCAATATCTTTCATTGCATTTGCAAAATTAGTCAAATGTAACATCTTATGCAAGACAATCGATATAAAGATATGCTATCTTTAAAGTTCAATTATGTATGTTTTCTATTGTCAATAATTTTTCTTAATTTTGCAATTGAAATGTATAAAGCTATAATTTATGAGTGAATTAGCCACAAAATACAACCCACACGAGGTTGAAGACAAATGGTATGAATATTGGGAACAGCACAAGATGTTCCACTCCACTCCGGATGAAAGAGAACCTTATTGCATAGTGATTCCGCCACCAAACGTAACCGGTGTGCTCCATATGGGTCACATGCTCAACAATACAATTCAAGATATTCTTGTGCGTCGCGCCAGAATGATGGGCAAGAACGCACTTTGGGTTCCAGGCACCGACCATGCCGCTATTGCCACAGAAACAAAGGTGATACAAAAACTTGCCGAACAGGGCATCAAGAAGACTGACCTGACACGCGAACAGTTTCTTGAACACGCATGGGACTGGACTAACACTCACGGCGGTATCATTCTAAAGCAACTTCGAAAGCTCGGAGCAAGTTGCGACTGGGACAGGACCGCCTTTACAATGGATGAACTGAGATCGAAGAGCGTTACAAAAGTTTTCTGCGATCTCTACAACAAAGGTTTGATCTACAGAGGACTCAGAATGGTAAACTGGGACCCCAAAAACAAAACCGCCATTTCTGACGATGAGGTGAACTTCGTGCAGGAGCATTCCAAACTCTACTATCTACGCTATTATGTAGCAGGAGATCCAGAGGGCAGATATGCAGTTGTAGCTACTACCCGTCCGGAAACAATCATGGGCGACACTGCTATGTGTATCAACCCCAAAGATCCAAAAAACGCTTGGCTAAAGGGCAAGAAAGTGATTGTGCCTCTCGTTGGCAGAGAAATACCGGTGATAGAAGACAGGTATGTCGAAATAGATTTCGGTACAGGGTGCTTAAAGGTGACACCAGCTCACGATAAAAACGACTACATGCTTGGCAAGACTCACAATCTTGAAACCATTGACATCTTCAACGAAGACGCCACTCTCAATGAGCATGGAGGCAAATACGCCGGCAAGGATCGGTTTGAAGTGCGCAAACTGATTGCCAAAGACCTCGAAGAGGCCGGCCTCATGGAGAAGGTGGAAGACTACACCAACAATGTCGGTTATTCCGAACGCACAAAGGTTGCCATAGAACCACGTCTGTCGCTTCAGTGGTTTATCAACATGAAGCACTTCGCAGACATTTCATTGTCGCCAGTGATGGACGACTTCATAAAATTCGTTCCTGAAAAATACAAGACAACCTATAGATTATGGCTTGAAAATATTCAGGATTGGTGTATCAGTCGCCAGCTATGGTGGGGACACCGCATTCCTGCATACTATTATGAGGTGAATGGCGAAACAAAAATAGCTGTAGGGGAAACACTCGAAGCCGCTTTGGAAAAGGCTCGCAAGGATAGCGGACTTGACCTTAAGGCTGAGGATCTCGTGCAAGACGAAGGAGCTCTCGACACATGGTTCAGCTCATGGCTCTGGCCTATCACCCTTTTCAACGGCATTCTCGATCCTGATAATGAGGAATTGAAATACTACTACCCCACCGCAACACTCGTAACAGGTCCGGACATTATCTTCTTCTGGGTTGCTCGCATGATCATGGCAGGATATGAATATGTAGGCGACAAGCCTTTCGGGAATGTTTATTTTACAGGAATTGTGCGAGATAAGCTCGGAAGAAAGATGAGCAAGTCGCTTGGCAACTCACCGGATCCACTGGAACTAATCGACAAATTCGGAGCTGACGGTGTGCGCATGGGTCTTATGCTGTCAGCACCAGCCGGCAACGATATTATGTATGACGATGCCCTTGTGGAGCAAGGACGCAACTTTGCCAATAAGATATGGAATGCGTTCCGCCTGATTCAAGGATGGACTGTAGACGACAGCATCGAACAACCTGAAAGTTCTTGTTTATCAGTAGACTGGTTCCGTTCTCGTCTTTACAAGACAATGAACGAAGTTGAAGACCTGATGGGAAAATTCCGTATTTCGGAAGCCCTGATGGCAGTCTACAAGCTGTTCTGGGATGAATTCTCAAGTTGGTATCTCGAAGTGATAAAACCGGCATATGGTTCTCCTATAGATGGAAAAACATACGCAGATACAATGGATTTCTTCGAAATACTTCTGCAACTTCTCCATCCATTCATGCCTTTCATTACTGAAGAACTCTGGCAACATCTTGCAGAGCGCAATGATGGTGACAGCATAATGAACACAACTCTTCCAGTAGCCGGAGATGTTGATGAAACTCTTCTCGACAAATTCGAGACACTCAAGGAGATAGTGACAGGCATCCGCGCCATCCGCAAACAGCGCCAAATAGCAAACAAAGAAGAGATCTGTCTTGAAGTTAAGGGAGAACATGATGGCTATCTTGATTCAATCCTCATCAAGATTGGTAATGTTAAGAATATCACACCAATCACTGAGAAGGGGGCTACATCAGTAGCATTCCTTGTAGGTCCGGTTGAATACAGTATTCCTCTTGCCGACAAAATCAATGTGGAGGAAGAACTTGCCAAGCTTGAAAAGGAACTTAATCGTTATGAAGGATTCCTTGCCGGAGTTGAAAAAAAACTATCTAACGAACGATTCGTAGCGAATGCTCCAGAGCAAGTAATTGCTCTCGAACGCAAAAAGCAGAGCGATGCCACCGAAAAGATTGCGGCTATTAAAGCCTCAATTGCAGCACTAAAACAATAAAAGTCAGACAAGTCTGACTTTTAGCATAAAGGGAAACGGCAGCCATTTTCACAAATGGCTGCCGTTAAGTGTTTTCCATAATACATTTTACTAACCTAACATCATGAAACTAATTTCTTACTTCTAACAATAAAACAACGGCAACTAAAAAAAAGTTGCCGTTGTAACATGTATTTAATATATTTTATACTTATGCTCCTATTTTGTTAATATTTTAAAATATTGCTATTGCAACCATCGGCAAATACCGGATCATTTTTCAATAGCCACTGAGCAATCTGAACAGCATTTAGCGCAGCACCCTTCTTAATTTGATCGCCAACAACCCAGAATGTGAGACCATTGGGGTTAGCTATATCCTTGCGAATACGTCCCACATAAACCGGATCCTTGTCAGCAACAAAAAGAGGCATCGGATATTTCTTTGCAGCAGCATCATCTACTACAACGAGACCTTCTGCACTTTCAAACGCCTTGCGCGCCTCCTCAGCAGAAAGTTGATGCTCTGTCTCAACCCAAATTGCTTCACTATGAGCCCTCAACACCGGAACTCTAACACATGTTGCACTTACAGCAATATCATCGCTGTGCATGATTTTGCGAGTTTCATTATACATCTTCATCTCCTCTTTTGTATAGTCGTTGTCGAGGAAGACATCGATGTGAGGAATCACATTAAAGGCAAGTTGATGAGCAAATTTCTCTACTGTAGGTTCCTTGCCATCTATAATCTCGCGATATTGATTTTCGAGTTCTGCCATTGCTGATGCACCGGCACCACTGGCAGCCTGATAAGTAGCAACATGCACCTTACGAATCTTCGACAAGTCATTAATCGGCTTTAGAGCTACCACCATCTGAATTGTAGTACAGTTTGGATTACCAATTATATTGCGTGGACGGCAAAGCGCATCCGAACCATTAACCTCCGGCACCACTAGTGGAACATCTTCATCCATACGGAAAGCAGACGAATTGTCGATCATCAGAGTACCATTGCGAGTAATCACCTCTGCGAAATCTCTTGAAGTACCGGCTCCGGCTGAAGTGAACGCAATGTCCACTCCTCTGAAATCAGAATCAAGAGTCAATTCTTCAACTACATATTCCTTTCCCTTGAATGCAATCTTACTGCCGGCACTTCTCTTGGAACCGAAAAGACGCAAATTATCAATTGGAAAATTCTGCTCAGCGAGCACACGGAGAAACTCGTGGCCCACAGCGCCACTGGCGCCTACTATCGCTACGTTCATCTTTACTGGAGTCCGCTTGTGGAAACTGTCTTGTTAATTTTTTTAATAAGTCCCTGAAGCACATTACCCGGACCAAGTTCGATAAATTCATCTGCTCCATCAGCAATCATAGCCTCTGCATCCTGAGTCCAGCGAACTGCTCCGGTAAGTTGTTTAATCAGATTAGCTTTGATTTCCTCAGGATTGGTATGAGGTTTGCCGTCGACATTCTGATATACCGGGCAACGAGGAGTTTCAAACTTAGCAACTTCAATAGCTTCCGTAAGTTCCTCCTGAGCCGGCTGCATCAAAGGAGAATGGAAAGCACCTCCGACTTTAAGTTTCAATGCACGTTTTGCACCGGCTGCAAGCATCTGCTCACAAGCCTTATCTATTCCTTCAATTGAACCAGAGATTACAACCTGTCCTGGACAATTGTAGTTTGCAGGAACTACAACCTCATCGATACCTGCACATATTTCCTCAACTTTCTCATCGGGAAGAGCAAGGACAGCTGCCATAGTTGAAGGCTGTTTCTCGCATGCCTTCTGCATTGCATGAGCACGTTTGCTCACAAGCATCAATCCCTCTTCAAAGCTGAGCGCACCTGCAGCCACAAGAGCCGAAAACTCGCCGAGGCTGTGACCAGCTACCATATCTGGCTGGAAATCATCTCCCAGACTTTTAGCAAGAGCTACACTGTGGAGGAAAATAGCAGGCTGAGTCACCTTTGTCTGACGAAGGTCTTCTTCTGTGCCTTCAAACATAAGGTCTGTGATTCGAAAACCAAGAAGTTCATTTGCTTTTTCAAACATCTCACGAACCTCGGAATTGGTATCATATAAATTTTTGCCCATTCCTACAAACTGGGCACCCTGACCGGGAAAAACATACGCTTTCATGTTTCTTTTCTTAAGAATATTTTACCTATTATAAATTGAAGTCTTGTAAAACACTAAAAAAACGACACCTCGTCTCAGATCAATTTGACCAAAAGATTTTGGAATAATTTTCAACCAAGTCTTTTACAATCACTCAAATTGTTTATAATTTTTTCGATATGCAAAATTAGTAAAAATAATTGGACTTTAAAAATTTAGAATTGAAAATTAGGTTATTGTGCATTAACCGCAAAATATAAAGGAATTATTCTTCGGGATGCACACCAATTATGAATACCTTCTCTGATGCGCGAGTCAGAGCCGTATAAAGCCACCGATAGAAATCGGACCCCATAGCATCTTCCGGTATTCCACCCATGTCAATAAACACATGACGCCACTGACCACCCTGTGCTTTATGGCAGGTAACACAATAGGCATATTTCACCTGAAGTGCATTGTAGTAAGGATTTTCCATTGTTGCCATAATCTTTTCATTTGGACCGGCTCCATCCTGCGAGTCGATTATCAGTTCAAACAGATGTTGCATTTCCTGCTTCGGAACTGCCGGGCCCTCAGTCATCAGCGACCGTAGCATAACCTTTGCACTCAATTCGGTTCCGTCTGCTATCCGCAATTCTGTATCCACAAACCATCTACCAAAAGCCTTTTCCGGTTTTCCTACCCATTTCACTGTTACGGTCTCACCATTAGCAAGAAATGTCTTTAACTTATTAATGCGACCCCAATAATAGTCATTTTTGGCAACCACGAGTCTATCGCCTTGCTGCAAGGGTTGATCGGCATACATCACCATATTTCTGATAGCCTGATTAAACCGATTGGCTCGCACATTACTACGCGTGATGATAAGTGTTTCCTCCGGTCCGACTGTACTCCAAGACGTGCTCAATTCATCAGCAAGATCCACGTTACTTACAGCTCGAATATCAGAAAATTTATTAAGTTCTAGAGGAAGTTGCCCCGAAGCAAGACCACTAGTATTTCCCACCAAAAGCCTTGAAAGGATGTTTCTCACCATAGTAGCATTGAATAAGATTCCGCTTTCGGCCGCCTGCCTCACCGGCACCTCGAGAGTGTGAAAGAAAGGAGCTAGTCCTAATTCTTTCAGTCTAGCAATATTCATGGCCGGAGAATCTGACTGACCCACAGGTGGCAATTGGGCTGTATCGCCTACTAAAATCATGCGACATCCTTGACCTGAAAACACATGACTTACAAGATCTTTTAAAAGGCTTCCTCGAGAGTGGTCTGTAATAAGCGATGCCTCGTCGACTATAAATACAGTATTTTGATCACGATTTGGACTTAGACGAACCACCGTCTCCACACCCATAGCCTCAACATGATAAATACGTCGATGTATTGTAGACGCAACTTTTCCAGCCATATCGCCAGCCACCTTTGCGGCTCTACCGGTTGGAGCAAGAATAACTGTTTTTATCTTAAAATGAGCAAGAGCCTTTATAAGGGCGGCAAGCACACTTGTTTTTCCTGTGCCTGCATATCCGTTTAACACGAACACGTCGCGCCAAAGACCGGAAACAACATATTCTGCCATTTTATAGATGGCTGTTGCTTGTCCTTCCAATGGGGTAAACGGGAGGGCTGCAATCGCAGTTTCTGCGAGCTGCACTCCATTTAAAAGCACTGAATTGCTCATTGTCTTATCAAGATAGTTTCTATTATGAAACGTATTAAGAGGGATTATATTCCAATGAATACAGAAAAATAAACAATAGCATATAAATTTTGACTGAATCGTTTCCATATATCAAAAAAAAACGCTATCTTTGCCGATTGAAAAGATGTGCTTTGAAGCATAGCTAAACACAGCTAAATAACTTCTTGCATAATCACTATAACCCTATAATATTAAAATTTTTCATCAAGTCATGAAAATAGCAGAAATTAAAGGTCGTGAGATTCTTGACTCACGCGGTAATCCGACAGTTGAAGTTGACGTAATCCTCGAATCAGGCGTAATGGGTCGCGCTGCAGTACCCTCTGGAGCATCAACAGGAGAAAACGAAGCACTTGAACTTCGCGACGGTGACAAGAGCCGCTACTTGGGCAAAGGCGTACAGAAGGCTGTTGCCAATGTTAATGGCCCCATCCGCGACCTTCTCATCGGTCACTCCGCACTTGATCAGATTGGCATCGACGAAGCAATGATCAAGCTCGACGGCACTGACACTAAGAGCAACCTCGGTGCAAATGCAGTTCTTGGCGTTTCGCTCGCTGTAGCAAAGGCTGCCGCAAATTATCTTGACCTTCCCCTTTACAGGTATATCGGTGGTTGCAACACCTACGTTCTTCCTGTGCCTATGATGAACATCATCAATGGTGGTGCTCACTCTGACGCCCCCATCTGTTTCCAGGAATTCATGATTCGTCCGGTTGGAGCAAGCTGCTTCAAGGAAGGCATCAGAATGGGTACAGAGGTATTCCACAACCTCAAAAGCGTACTCAAAGCACGTGGTCTCTCCACTGCTGTTGGGGATGAAGGTGGTTTCGCACCAAAACTCGAAGGCACTGAAGATGCTCTCAACGTTATTGTAGAGGCTATCAAGAAAGCTGGTTATGTTCCTGGAAAGGATGTTACTATCGGTCTTGACTGCGCATCTTCCGAATTCTATCAGAATGGCGTGTATGACTACACTCACCTGAAGAATGGTGCTGAAAAGGAAGTAAATGGCAAGAAACTCACAAGCGCAGAGCAGGCTAAATTCCTCGAAGAGCTTATCACAAAGTATCCTATTGACTCCATCGAAGACGGTATGGACGAGAACGACTGGGAAGGTTGGAAGATTCTCACCGACCTCATCGGCGATCGTTGCCAGCTTGTAGGTGATGACTTCTTCGTAACAAACGTGAAGTATCTTGAAAAAGGTATCGAAAACGGCTGTGCAAACTCAATCCTCGTGAAAGTTAACCAGATTGGTTCACTCACAGAGACTCTTCGCGCAGTTGAAATGGCTCAGCGCAACTGCTACACTGCAGTGATCTCTCACCGTTCAGGTGAAACAGAAGACGCTACCATCGCTGACATCGCAGTAGCAACTAATGCTGGTCAGATTAAGACTGGTTCTGCAAGCCGTAGCGACCGTATGGCTAAGTACAACCAGCTTCTCCGTATCGAAGAAGAACTTGGTGATCGTGCAGTATACGGCTACAAGAAAATCGCTAAGAAGTAATTTTCAAGCAAATTACATATAAGTATTAATAGAGGGTGCATCAAATGATGTGCCCTCTTATTATATTACATAAGAATGAAATCTACCATATAACAAATTATTTAGAAAATGCCACTATTACTTAGGAAACAGTGACACACAGGTCGTCTTGCAATCTGCGACTCTCAGTCAATCCATAATTGTTGACTTATTAGAAAAGATTTATTAATTTTGCAGTAGAAAAAAAAGACACATATGAAAAAATTTCTAACGACGGCCTTAGCTATGGTCTGTGGCATTTCGGCAAATGCCACCACATCTGAGAAAGAAGAGAATTCAGCATACTTGTTTTCCTATTTCACAGGACAAAGCGACGGGTTGCATCTTGCATACTCTTACGATGGACTTGTATGGACAGCGATAAACAATAATGAATCCCTCCTAAAGCCAGAAGTAGGAGAAGACAAACTTATGCGTGATCCAAGCATCTGCCAGGGTCCGGATGGAATTTTTCATATGGTATGGACTTCAAGTTGGAACGACCAGATAATTGGCTACGCAAGTTCACCTGATCTCATTCACTGGTCAGACCAAAAAGCAATACCGGTGATGAAACATGAACCGGAAACGCTCAACAGCTGGGCTCCTGAACTTTATTATAATGCTCCAGACAGCACATTTCATATTTTTTGGGCATCCACCATACCCGGCAGGCACTCCTATGTAGCAACAAGCGAAAGAGAAAAAAACTGGAACCACAGAATCTACGAAACCACCACAAAAGACTTCAATCATTTCACCCCAACCCGTTTGTGGTTCAATCCTGATTTCAGCGTCATTGATGCCGCTATAGCAAAAGTACCAGGAAAAGAGGAACTGATTATGGTGGTAAAGAATGAGAATTCAAATCCACCGGAAAAGAACTTGCGAGTAACAAAAACCAATGACATAAATAAGGGTTTCCCGACGACAGTTTCAGAATCCATCACCGGAAAATACTGGGCTGAAGGACCGGCACCGCTATTCGTTGGCGACACGCTATATGTATACTTCGATATGTACACATCACACCGCTACGGAGCTGTTAAAAGCACCGATTGGGGAGTTACATTTACAGAAATCAACGATGAAGTTTCATTTCCGCGAGGGATTCGACACGGAACAGCATTCAAAGTAGACAAAAAAGTAGTAGACAATCTTCTGAAACACTACTCAAAATAACAAAATTTGAGAGTAATGGCATTAACGAAAATAAAAGGCTATCTACTTGCAGCTTTGGCAGCAGCAGCATATGGCACAAATCCAATATTTGCAGTACCGCTGTATGAAGAAGGAATGAATCCCACATCGGTACTTTTATTCAGATATGTTTTAAGCGTACCGATTGTAGCCATTATTATGGCATGCAGGCATATATCTATTAAGCTTCGCCGGGAAGAAATCGGACCAGTGGCAATTCTCGGTATATTCATGTCACTGTCGTCTCTTGGTCTATTTGCCAGTTATGAGTATCTAAATGCCGGAGTTGCATCCACGTTACTATTTGTATATCCCATCATGGTAGCAGTAATGATGATTTTTTTCTTTCACGAAAAATTCAAAGTTACCATCGCACTATGTCTTCTAATAATGAGTGCCGGTCTTCTGCTACTTATGAAACCGCAAGGAGGTGGCACTATTAGTCTGACTGGTGTACTACTCGTGTTATTATCGTCGCTCACATATGCTTTATACATAGTGATGGTCAACGTATCAAAAACCATACGAGCAATTCCAACCACAAAACTACTCTTTTACACACTAGTTTGGGGATGTATACTTTTTATCTCCATGATATTAGTGAAAGATCCACTCACTCTTCCATCCAACGGATGGAATTGGTGGAATCTTTTAGCTCTTGCAGTCATGCCTACAGTTCTATCTCTTTTCTGCACTACGCGTGCAATACAGTTGATTGGCTCCACTCCAACCGCAATACTTGGAGCACTTGAGCCTGTGACTGCTGTTGCTCTGAGTTGGCTGATACTTGGACAAACAGTAACTGCGAGGGAAATGACAGGTGGCTTTCTTATTATCTTAGCAACAAGTATTGTAGTAGGTGACAATGGTGTAATGAAGGCCATACTTCACATAAAGAAGATGTTTCCCAAAAGGGCAAAAAAGGAATCTTGATTAAGACTGATTCTATCGGACACTTCCGAGATATTTCTTATTTTTCATCAATATTTATCAAATTAACATTGAAATAACTCATTTCTTATAAGAGAAACAATATGACAATACAAGAAGCTATAAATGCCAGGCATAGTGTCAGGACATACATACCTAAGCCTCTCTCAGATGCAGACTCTGCTAAAATGTTGGAAAAGATTGGTGAAGTCAATCAAAATTCCGGGCTACACATACAACTTATACAAAATGAGCCTAAAGCATTCAAGGGCTTATTTGCCTATGGAAAGTTTAGTGGAGTTGTAAACTATCTTGTAATGATTGGGAAAAAGTCGCCGGATCTTGATAAGGTTGTAGGCTACTACGGAGAACAATTGGTAATTTATGCTCGAACTCTCGGTCTTGACACCTGCTGGGTTGGACTTAGCTATCGAAAAATATCCAATACCTATACCCTAAAAGAAGACGAGAAAGTCGCTTGCTACATAGCCATTGGTTATGGCGAAACGCATGGGACCGGCCATAAAATCAAGACGCCAGAACAGGTGAGCAATATTTCTGACACTACACCTGACTGGTTTAAAAATGGAGTTGAAGCGGCACTATTAGCTCCGACAGCTGTCAATCAGCAACGATTTTCTTTTGAATATAAAGGAATTGTTGATGGTGTGCCACAAGTTATTGCCAATAAGGGACGCTCTATGATAGGATATACGTCAATGGATCTCGGTATAGCAAAATATAATTTTGAGGTCGGTGCCGGAAACACTCATTTCAAATGGATTGATAAGTAAGCACCTTCCAAACAAATACAATCGAGTAGGAGGAAAACTAAATAGGTTTCTTCCTACTCGATTTTTACAGCAGGTTACAAACAGAGGAGAGTGCATCAAAATAAATGTTTTTAATGCACCCTCCTCATTATAATACTGATATAGCTATTGCAGTTTTCACTGCAAACATGTCATCACATAAGTTTGATACTCTGATGAGATGAAGCTGTACGCACTCTTACTATGCATAGACCTTCACCACTATATGACACGGTAGTTGCACAATCGCCACAACATTCGACAGATTTAAGCAGTTTTCCATCTGCTGAGTATATTTCAACACCGTAAATACCATCTTGAGACTTCAATTCAATGCCTCCAGAAGTGCGACGTGCACTTGTCATATTATTGCTTAACATTGCAACACCTGAAGTCTTATCACAAACCTTTACATTGTCAATGGCAAGATGATAGTCAAACATTCCATCGTAATTCCACCGCAGACGAATTGTAGAAGCACCCTCTACTAAATCAGAGAGATTATTTTCCGCATAAACAGGTTTAAATTCAAAAGGTTCTGTTTCAACTTCGTATGGCAAAAGGTCATCTACCCATAGCCATTCTCCATCACCATCTTTTTCAATTTCAACAGAAGCAATTGAACTCATTCCATCGAAAGCGTAATCATAGAAATAAGATAAAGTTAGAGAATTAATGTCGCAATCTTTAATATTTATAGGGGGAGTTACAAGAGAGCTTGTCAAGTAGTATGCTCCACTATCATAACAATCAATAGAAGCGAATCCTTTGTCGAAACCTTCACCAGTCACACCAATTCCATTTGGATCATCGAACTGCCATAAATAATCATCCGGAGTCTCATCATAAAAATTCTGTATTGTCCAGTCTGCAGGAAGGTGGCAGGAGTCAAAAGTCTCCACCATTGGAAGTGAACGAGGTTCGCAGTCACCATTGTCTACATCAATATATGCAGGGAGAGCTGTTTCCCCATCAGCATATACTGTGTTTACATAATAGCGATATTTTCCGGCAGGAACATTATAATCTTCAAACGACAATGCTTCCAGTTTCTCCGCAACAAGTCTATCTGCTCGCCACACCTCATAATATGCTACAGGAATTTCAGACTCCTCTGGAGCTTGCCAGTCAATAGTTATCTTCTCACCTTCGATGGTTGCTTTTAGATTTCTAACATTAAATCTAGTATCAATAGCTATACGCTGACCGATTGATTCTGATTCTCCATCAGGATTCTGATATACAGCAGTTACTTCAAAGTTGTATACACCTTTAGTATATCCAGAGAATTCCATCGAACAATCTTCTATCATAGTGCCAACTTCAAAACCGTTGCAATAAATATCATACCAAGAAGGCTCTATAACGCCACCAGTTGGAGCTTCCCACTCCAATGAGATAATGTATGATCCATCAAACTCATCAAGTATACTATTAACTTTCAAAGAAGTAGGAGGCAGGAGCTCAATTTCGGATATAGACACTTCAACTTCTGCTGCCGGCGACAACCCTGTCGCAGTCTCAGCCAATACACTATACTTGTGCAGACCAGCTTCTTTGGATGAAACATCTGAATACTCAAGACTCTTCACATGTTCTGCCAAAATTTCACCATCGAGCATAATCGTATATCCCTCTACAACGTCTGTACCACTATTTGACGTTGAAACTTTTATGTCATCAACAGCCCATAGGAAATGCACATTTTGATCATTGTCGCCCATGCCATGGAATGCCACTTTTACTGGAGATTCTTTTTTTAGAGGAAGAGCAAGATTGTGCCAGCCAACAGAAGGTAGTGCATCAGTTCTTGCATCCCAAAGAGTTTCCCAACTATTGCCATCATCGTAGCTTGCTTTCACATAATAATGATCCGGAAATTCTTCAATCATCCCATATTCAAGAACTGCAGGATCTATATAGTAATAGAGTTCGAGATAAGAAGCTCCATTCAAAGCCGGGGTTATCAGCCACTCATCTTGAGTTGTGAAAGTATCGTCAAAATACATCATGGCGCTTTTCTCTCCGCTGTGTATGTATTCCTCCCAGTTGTTTGTCTGAAGAAATTCCTTCCCGGGGAAGTGAAACCACGAACAAATATACTTAATGTCGTTTGTAACTATAGTTTCCCAGTTTTTTGCAGGGAATGATTCCTCTTCAAATCCGCATTCGAGCAGAGGATTGCCGGCATCGCCATTAGTCCAGTTCAAATCTACACGAGTGCCGTTGACAGCTGCTTTGACTTCGGTAGGAGCCTGAGAAGCAGAAAACATCGGAATGAATGCACAAGCCATTACAGTCATGGCATAGGCACGCAACTTTGAGAAGTCGAAATGTTTCATACACGTAAATTTTAAGTTTGAACGCAAAAATAAAGAATTTTTCTCAAACCACAGCAGAATTTGTGTGATTTATATTTCAAATTCGCGAATTCGGAGTAATTTTAACACCGTTTGCCGAATTTCTCAAGCCATATGGCACACATATTCAATTTAAAATAAAACTTATAGTATTTAGTCAGAACTAATCATCGCTCTGTTATTTATTGCAATTAGGATTTTGGTATTTGTGCCGTTTTGAGTAAATTTGCAAAACATATGAAGAATATGGTCTTTCAATATATCATCAAAATGCTGTGCGTAGGATGTTTTGCGAGTGTATTTTTCGTGCAATCTGCTTATGCCACAGATGTATGCTCACAACAGGCGAATGTATTAGACTCATTGTTTGAGCAAGCGAATGACGCATTTGAACGAGGCAATCTTGATAAAGCTTTTAATTTCTTCTCTAATATTTGTGCGCTTGATAACGGATTAGAGCAACAACACCTTTTTTCCATGGCATATCAGCGGCGTGGCAACATTTTATATAGTAAAGAGAGTTATGCCGAAGCCATGCAAGATTATCTCAAAGCTCGTGGCATAGCCGAAAGACATGGTTTTAACGATCGTCTTTCATCTATTTATGCAAACATCGGCAACATTTTCTCATCTACCGGTGATTTGGATACAGGAATAATGTTCTATCGTAAAGCCCTTTGCAAAGCTGACGAATCGTCTTTCTCCGACATATTTCCATTGCTTTACAACAACATGCTTTATGCCTATTACCTCAAAGAGAATCCCGACTCAATGAGAAAGTATTTTCGACTTTTCAAGGAAGTGAACCCGTCTGACGAACGAGCGCGCTACGACCTGCTGCTCAACAAGGGATTGCTTGATGATATGGAAGGGCGAAGTTCTGAGGCAATTAAAATGTTTCGAATGGCCGCATCTTGTGCTCAAGAATCTGGACTTTCAGATGATTGTGAAGCTGCTGCTAACTCATACATAGCCCGTTGTTATGAACGGCGACATCTTCCTGATTCTGCTTTACACTATCTTCGCATAAACGAGAGAATGGCAAGAGAACAAAGTTTTTACTCTCTGCTGGTGGAGTCATTGCGCGACATGGCACGAATATACGATTCAATCGGACGAGATATGGAAGCATTGCAGTGCAAGTCGGAATATCTATCAATATCTGATTCTCTATTTAGCAGAGAGACTCTTAATCTAGTAAAGAATTCCCAGACTTTGTATGAACAGAACAGTAATGCTTATGCTATTAAAAATCTTAATGCAAGAAACACACTACAAAGATATTGGATTTTATCTCTTGTAATTGTCATTGCTGTGATTGCCCTGCTTTCAATGGGATTGCTACACCAAAAGCGAAAACTTAAAAGCACATATAGAGCATTGTATCTGCATAACGTGCAATTAATGGAGTCCGAACTAAGATATGCAAAGCAAATTGAGACACTTCAACTACAAATGGCCACATATGAGCAGTCTGAAAGTCAAGAAACGGATTCTGGAATCGAGAGTTCAAGAAAAAATATTATCCCCAAAGAACAGCGTGAAGCTTTACTTGAAAAAATATGCAAAGTTGCAGAATGTCCAGACTTTTACTGTGATCCCAACTGCAGTATAGATCGACTTGCAGCAGCCGTTGATTCCAACGCACGCTACGTATCCGAAGTAATTAATAAAGAATATGGAATCAATTTCCGCGGGTTTATAAACAAATATCGTGTCAGAGAAGCCATACGGAGACTCAAAGATTCCGAGAATTATGGACACCTTACCATAAAAGCAATATCTGAAAGCGTTGGTTATAAGTCTCAAGCCACATTTATCGCTGCTTTTTCCAAAGAAACAGGACTTAAACCAAGCCTTTATCAAACATTAGCTCGTCAACATCAAGAACATGAAGATGCCTGATGATTTAAAACTATAAGTTTAGATTGTTTAAAACATGAGTAATAAAAGATTTTTTACAACAAACAAATATCAGGCAAGAGGTCATCTCGCAGTGATTAGCGCCAACATTATGTGGGGGCTTATGGCTCCGATAGCAAAGTTGGTTATGTCAGGGACTGTTATAACTCCATTGGTATTAGCAGATTTTCGAATTTTCGGTGCTGCTGCACTTTTTTGGTTGCTATCGCTATTCATGCCATATGAAAAAGTTCCGATGCAAGATCTTCTAAGACTTGCAGGAGCGGCTCTGCTCGGCATACTATTCAACCAAGGTTGCTACGTGTTTGGCGTAGGGATGACCTCTCCGGGAGAAGCCTCAATAATCACCACCACGATGCCCATGTGGGTTATGATATTAGCATGGTTAATCCTAAAAGAACCTATTACGCTAAAAAAAGCGGGAGGTATCGCTATAGGAGCTACCGGAGCATTACTTCTTGTGTATGGAGCAGGTGGTGCAAAGAACAACAGCGGAGACAATCCCGTGATGGGAGATATACTTGTGCTTTGCGCACAGTTCAGCTACGCGCTCTATCTGACGCTGTATAAGAACTTCATCAAGAAATACTCACTTGTAACACTAATGAAATGGATGTTCCTTTTCGCAGCCATTGGACTTGCCCCTTTCTCAATAAGCACCATTGCCGAAATTGAGTGGCAAGCCTTGACTGCCACAGATATGTGGGGAACTGCTTATGTGGTATTTTTCGCCACTTTTCTTGCCTATATTTGCATCATGACTGGTCAAAAAGTGCTCCGGCCAACACTTGTAGGCATTTACAACTATGTCCAACCCATAGTAGCTACATCTGTAGGCATATGGCTTGGACTTGACCGGATGACATTCACCAAAGGCATCGCCATATTCTTGATTTTCACAGGAGTCTGGTTGGTAACAGTAAGCAGAGCACGACATCAAGACAACAACGTCAAATAAAAACATTTAGACTAAATATGACAGAATTTCTTCAACAATACCATTTACTTGGACTAACACTTGGGCTATGCACATTTCTGATAATTGGACTGTTTCACCCCATATGCATCAAATGTGAATATTATTTTGGAGTAAAATGTTGGTGGTGGTTCGCACTAATCGGATCATTGATGTGTATTGTGGCATATCTTGTGTCAGATCCTTTCTGGTCTACACTATCAGGAGTTGTTGCATTCTCGAGTTTTTGGACAATACTTGAAATTTTTGAACAACGTCAACGCGTAAAAAAAGGTTGGTTCCCGATGAATCCCAATCGGAAACATGATTACGAATAACCATATCCTTTGAATATTTAGGAATTTTGATTAATTTTGCATTAAGAAAATTCATACCATAATTATACAATCGAAAAATGAATACAGACAGCATACAGGAGACTACATTGAGAAGCGAGAATCTGCGGCCGGACGGCAGCAAAAAGATTGTGCTAAGTGGCATCCGCTCCACAGGCAATCTTCACCTCGGCAACTACTATGGTGCTCTTCAAAAATTCGTGAAGATGCAGGATGACTATGACAGCAGATACTTCATTGCCGACCTGCATGCACTGACCACCAATCCAGATCCAAAGGCACTTCACGAAAGTGTAAAACAGATAATCGCAGAGTATCTTGCTGCAGGTCTTGACCCGGATAAGAACATTCTATACGTGCAGAGCGACATACCTGAAATTTCAGAAATGTACCTTCTACTCAACATGCACGTTGGAATTGGAGAACTAATGCGCACCACCTCGTTTAAAGACAAGGCAAGAAAAGCCCTTGGCATAACAAGCGATAGCGACGAAATTGAAAAAGAAATAATCGGCAATCAGAACAGCAATGCTCGCGTAAACGCCGGACTCCTCACCTACCCCACACTAATGGCGGTAGACATCCTCATCCACCATGCTGACTACGTGCCCGTGGGCAAAGATCAAGAACAACATCTTGAACTGACGAGAAGATTTGGTCGTAGATTCAATTCATTCTATGGAGTAGACTACTTTAAAGAACCTGTTAACTTCAACTTCGGAGGCGAGGCTATTAAAGTGCCCGGACTTGATGGAAGTGGAAAGATGGGCAAAAGCGAAGGAAACTGCATCTACCTCATTGATGACGAAAAAACTCTGAGAAAGAAGGTAATGCGCGCTGTGACCGATGCCGGACCAACAGAGCCGAATTCACCGGTATCGCAGCCAGTTCAGAACCTCTTCACCCTGATGGATCTTGTAAGTGGGAAGGAAGTAACAGACTCATTCCGCAAAGCTTATGCGGATTGCAGCATCCGCTATGGAGACCTCAAAAAACAGCTTGCTGAAGATATCCTTAAGGTAACACTACCCATTCGCCAAAAGATACTTGACATACGTGACAATGACGAATACCTATCGAAGATTGTAAAGAACGGAGCAGAAAGAGCTCGAGAATACGCATCTCAAACACTTAAAGACGTGCGCGAGATAATGGGAATTCGCAAAATATGAAAATATTCTATGTCATTATATGCGTAATACTGACTCTTTTTTCCAGTTGCAGCAGGGGGAAAGAATCCGATAAATCATGTGTAGCGGTAAGCACCGAGCCGTTGGCATGGCTTCTGACTCAGATAGCCGGTGATGACATAGAGATTGTAACGTTGATTCCTAGAGGAAACAATCCGGAAACTTATAGTTCCACTGCTGGCACGATGAAAAATCTTGCCAAATCCTCAGCATTCTTTACTCTCGGCACCCCCGGATTTGAGAAAAATTTAGGCAATACATTAGCCTCAAATTTCCCAAATTTGCTAATTTCAGACGTATCAACGAATATTGAAAAAATCTATGGCACACATGCAGAGACTACTGAATCAGAAGATGGTTTCGACCCTCATATGCTGAACTCTCTGAAAAACTGCAGCATAATCGCAATGGCCATGACCGAGACTCTTTCTGATATGTTTCCCGAGAACAGTGAAGAATATGCCAACGCATGCAACCAGCTAACTGCAAAGCTTTCTGAACTTGACAGGGAATTATCCAAAAAAAATCTGAAAGGAAAGTCGATAGTGGTAAAACATCCTATCCTTTCCTACTTTGCACGAGACTACAAAATTAGCCAAATCTCATTGGAAAAAGAGGGGAAAGAACCATCACCGATGCAGATGTCTGTTCAAATTGACAAGATTCGGGAAGTATCTCCATCGATCGTGGTTACCGAACCTATCGGAAACAACTCCATTGAAAGACAGTTATCAGAGCAACTCAACATTCCAATAATAGAAGTAAACCTTTCCACCAAAGATTGGATAAAAGAGCTAAAGAGGATAGCCGATGAAATTGATCGAAATTAAAGATATCTCGATTCATTTTGAGTCAAAACCAGTTCTTGACCATGTTTCGCTTACTATAGATCGGGGAGACTTTGTTGCCATCACCGGACCTAATGGAGGTGGAAAAACCACTTTATTGAGAATCATGTTAAGGCTCTTGAAACCTGACACTGGGAATGTATGCTACTACTCTGCCGATGGCAAGCCTGATAAGCGACCCAAAATCGGATATCTTCCTCAAAAAAGCAATATAGACACAAAATTCCCCATTACTGTAGCTGAGGTTATACGGTCAGGACAGATTACAGGACTTTTCCACCGCTGGAATAAGGAGAATGAGACGATATTCAAGCAGGTGGTTGAACTATGTGGCGTTTCAGATTATCTTGACAAGAATGTGGGATCTCTTTCAGGCGGCATGCTTCAACGAACACTGTTGGCACGCGCAATAGTGTCTGATCCGGAAATTATCATTCTTGATGAACCTCTCAGTTATGTAGACAAGAACTTCGAGCATCAGATTTATTCAATCATGGATAATCTTGCCAACGACAAAACTATAATTCTCGTAAGCCACGAAATGTCTGTGATTTCGGGTATGGCCAACCGACACATTGTCATAGACCGGGGAATCCAGGAAACAATCTAAATCTAAACCTATTCAACGCCCTTAAGACTATGCTTCTCAATTACATCTGGATAGGATTTCTTATCATAGCATTTCTGATGGCAGCCGGCACCACTCTCTTTACCGGCAACACTGGGATATGGAGCGAGATAATGAACGCCTCATTCAGGCAGGCGGCATTTGCTTTCGAAATCTCTATAGGTCTTACCGGCATTCTTTCCCTTTGGATGGGAATCATGAAGATTGGGGAACGAGGAGGCGTCACCACCGCCATGGCTCGTATGGTAAGTCCGTTTTTTTCAAGACTTTTCCCGGGAATACCTAAAGAGCATCCGGCAATGGGAGCCATTTTCATGAACGTTGCGGCCAACATGTTAGGACTCGACAACGCTGCCACTCCCATGGGACTTCGAGCCATGCAAGAGATGCAGACACTAAATCAGAAGAAAGACACCGCTACGGATGCAATGATAATGTTTCTCGTTCTCAACAGCAGCGGTCTTTGTCTGATACCTGTCAGCATCATGATGTATAGAGCACAGGGAGGCGCATCGAATCCTACCGACATTTTCATACCTATACTTCTTGCCACGGCAATAGCAACTCTTGTAGGTCTAATAGCCCTCTGCGTGAAGCAAAGAATACGGATGGACTATGTATTGTGGTCTTGGCTCGGAGGATTAGCAATTGCAGTTGGAGCACTTGCCTGGTGGTTTTCCACTCTTCCCGCCGACAAAGTAGAGTCTTACTCAACATTCGGAGCTAACTTTCTGCTCTTTAGTGTTATCATAATATTTTTACTAGCAGGAATGCGCAAAAAAATCAACGTTTACGACTGCTTCATTGAAGGTGCCAAAGAAGGGTTTAAGACAGCTATTGGAATCATTCCTTACCTTGTAGCAATACTTGTAGCTATCGGTATGTTTCGCGCTTCGGGTGCTCTCGACACACTCACAGGATGGGTGACATCGGGAGTTGGAGCCTTAGGAATGGATACTCAATGGGTAGGAGCTCTTCCTACTATGCTTATGAAACCTCTGAGCGGCAGTGGTAGTTGTGCGATGATGCTCGATGTAATGAAAGCCGAAGGTGCAGATGCATTCGTAAGCCGACTGGCTGGAGTTGTAAGAGGGAGCACCGACACCACTTTTTACATTCTTGCTGTCTATTTTGGGTCTGTTGGAGTAGTTAAAACTCGCTATGCCGCAGGTTATGCCCTACTTGCAGACATCACCGGAGCCGTTGCCGCAATCTTCATCGCGTATCTTTTCTGGGGCTAATATATGAACTTAGGTTATAGCCATGTTCGCTGAAAATGGCTATAACAGAATTTTATAAAGAAATACTTGGCGATATCGGAAAAATGTTGTAATTTTGCGTGAGGAATGAACGCGAATATGACACATATAAGAATTCAAAATATGGCATACTTGCCGTAAGGGACACGCACCCCGAAAGGGGTTGCGTGTTTTTTGCATATCAGATATTTATATAAGATATTCTCAAAAATCAATATGAATATTTCAGAACTTCCATCACACTATATTCTCCGAAACTGCCTTTTGACATACGGAGAAGAATTAACATCTGCCGACATCGAAGTAATTGACGGCAAAATCGAAAGGATAACTGCCCCTGGCACTATCCCTTCTAAATCAGAATACACCGACATCAACATAGCCGGGAAATTAGTACACACCGGTCTATGCGATGTACACGTACATCTACGTCAACCTGGGTTCGAGGCTAAAGAAACAATAGCCACTGGAGCAGCGGCTGCACTTCATGGAGGCTTTACTGCAGTATGCGCCATGCCTAACCTCAATCCGACACCAGACAGCATAGAGCACATAGAGGAAGAACTGAAGTTTATTCACCGTGATGCATGTATCCAAGTTCTACCATACGCTTCTATAACCATTGATCGCAAAGGGCGAGAGATTGTAGACATGAATGGTCTTAAACAACATGCGGTTGCATTTTCCGACGACGGAAGTGGTGTTCAAGATTCAAGCATAATGAAAAAAGCTATGGAGAAAGCAGCCTGTCTTGATGTCATTATCGCTGCTCACTGCGAAGACAATTCGCTTCTCTATGGCGGTTATATTCACGACGGAGAATATGCAAAAACACATAACCACAAGGGTATATGCAGCGAAAGCGAATGGGGACAAATAGCACGAGATCTTAAACTCGCAGAAGAAACTGGATGTCGCTACCACGTGTGCCATATATCAACCAAAGAAAGCGTAAGCCTGATTCGAGACGCCAAACGTCGCGGAGTGAAGGTGACATGCGAAACAGGGCCTCATTATCTCGTAATGTGCGACTCCGACCTTCAAGAGGAAGGCCGATTTAAGATGAACCCACCCTTAAGAAGTACAGAAGACAGAGATGCGCTAATTGAGGGAATAAAAGACGGCACTATCGACTGCATTGCTACTGACCACGCACCACACACAGCTGAGGAGAAAAGCCGCGGTCTTGCGGGAAGTGCAATGGGCGTTGTTGGGCTTGAAACTTCATTTGGCGTTTGCTATACACATCTCGTGAAAACCGGAATACTTACATTGCCAAAACTGCTTAAGCTGATGTGTGACAATCCACGAAAAATTTTCAGGATAGACACAAATGGAAAAGCCGATTTCTCAATATTCGATTTGGAAAAAGATTGGACAGTTAATCCAAAAGAATTCGTATCCATGGGAAAAGCAACACCTTTCGAAGGCATGCACTTGAAAGGTAAACCTTGCGGGGTGATATACAACGGGAAGATGTTTCTGTTTTAAACAAGCGATGAAATAAGCTGACGTAAATCTCACATCACCTATGCACATCTTAACGAACAACATGGGATTCAGACGTTAAGAAAATGGGATAATTTCACGATAATTGAAACTTTAGAATTGAATTCAAAATAGATATGGAATTTGAAATAACAGGAATAGAAAGGCTTACAGACAATGTGTTTGAGATGACTCTGCGCGGAGACTGCTCTGCGTTTAGCATGCCTGGACAGTTTGTAGAAATATCCATACCGGGCCTATATCTTCGCCGTCCTATTTCCGTGTGCGATATAGAAGGCAACCGTCTGACACTTGTTTTTAAGACAGTTGGCAAAGGAACAGAGGCAATGGCCGGAATGAAGCCCGGCACTCGTCTTGATTTGTTAACCGGACTTGGCAAAGGTTTTGACACATCACGCTGCCGGAAATCCGCGTTGCTCGCTGGTGGCGGTGTTGGCGTACCTCCACTATATCTTCTCGCTAAGCGTCTATTGCAAGCGGGCAAACAGGTGAAAGTGGCTCTCGGATTCAACACAGCCAGTGAAGTGTTTTATGCTGATAAATTCCGTGAGCTTGGTGCTGAAGTTGCAGTTGCCACAGTTGATGGCAGCTACGGAGTAAAAGGGTTCGTAACCGATGCAATTGCACTCCAGGAAATGCAGAAAACAGACTTCTGGTATGCATGCGGACCTCTGCCTATGCTCATGGCACTTGGCAAGAATCTCGACTGCAATGAAGGAGAAGTAAGCATGGAAGAACGTATGGGATGCGGCTTTGGTGCATGCATGGGTTGCACTATTGAAACGCCATGGGGACCCAAACGCGTCTGCAAAGATGGTCCGGTGTTTGACGCCATTCTAATGAAAGACTACAAAGGAAACGGAGCTATTCCACCAGCCCTTCCTCGCGAAAGGAAAGCAGACGACTCGCCAATCATAAGTACTAACTTATGTGGAATACAACTTAGAAACCCCATCATTCCGGCAAGTGGCACGTTCGGCTTCGGCAAAGAGTTTTCCGACATTTATGATCTCAATTCGCTTGGCGGAATCTCCATAAAAGGAACAACTCTGAATCCGCGCACCGGCAACCCCACTCCAAGAATCGCTGAGACCCCAAATGGTATGATCAACAGCGTGGGACTTCAAAATCCCGGTGCCGATGCAGTATATTCTGAGGAAGTGCCACAGCTTAGGAAAATATATAACGGTTGTGTCATCGCCAATGTCAGCGGCTTCTCTATTGATGAATACGTGGATGCATGCCGAAAGGCAGATGACTGCGAAGGTGTTGATATAATCGAGGTAAACGTCAGTTGCCCCAATGTGCATAATGGAGGAATGGCCTTCGGAACATCGCCTGAGCATGCCGCAATTGTAACAAGTTCTGTAAAAAAAGCCGTAAAGAAACCGGTATTCATTAAGCTCTCGCCCAACGTGACCGACATTGTGTCGATAGCTAAAGCTTGCGAAGAAGCTGGAGCAGATGGCCTCACTCTCATCAACACTCTCTTGGGAATGAGAATCAACATTAACACCGGAAGTCCGGTAATTGCCAACAGAATGGGAGGTTTTTCAGGGCCGGCAGTCTTCCCTGTGGCTGTAAGAATGGTTTGGCAGGTTTCTCAAGCTGTCAACATTCCTATAATAGGATGTGGAGGTGTCTCAACCGCAGAAGAAGCTCTCGAGATGATGATGGCAGGAGCATCTGCAGTGCAAGTAGGTTCAGCAAATCTCGTAGACCCCATGGCTAGCCACAAAATAGCAACAGAACTCCCCTCCTTACTCAAAAAACTTAGAATAAATAATATTAAAGATATAATCGGAATATCATGGCAAAAGATGTGATAATAGCTTGCGACTTCCCGTCAATGGAAGCAACATTGGAATTTCTCGACCGTTTTGGCGAAACTCGTCCTTACGTGAAGATTGGCATGGAACTTTTCTACTCTGCAGGTCCGCAGATAGTGAAAGAAATAAAAAAACGTGGTCACAAGATCTTCCTTGACCTCAAACTATGTGATATACCCAACACAGTGAAGAGCGCAATGTCGGTACTCTCACAACTTGACGTTGACATGACCAACCTCCATGCCTTCGGTGGTCACAAGATGATGGAGGCGGCCATTGAAGGACTCACTCGTCCTGATGGCACACGCCCAATACTGATTGCTGTCACAATGCTTACTTCAACCAGCAAGGAATTAATGAACGAAGACATTCTTATACCGGGAGAGGTAGATGCGGTTGTAGCAAGCTATGCAAAAACAGCTAAAAGTTCCGGACTTGATGGTGTGGTGTGCTCTCCACGCGAAGCAAGCATCGTGAAGGACGCTTGCGGAAACGGATTCATCACAGTGACTCCGGGTATACGTTTTGCCGATTCTGCCGCTGACGACCAAGTAAGAGTCATGACACCAGCGAAAGCACGAGAAATCGGCTCAGACTACATTGTTGTCGGACGCCCCGTGACAAAAGCCGATGATCCACTCGCAGCATACGAAAGATGTAGACGCGAATTCCTTGGAGAATAATCAATTTATAAATAAATTTAAAAGCCACCATATCATCCTCATATTATGGAAAGAAAAATAGCAAAAGACTTACTCAGCGTTAACGCTGTGTTTCTGAGACCAGAAGAACTATTCACATGGGCATCAGGCATCAAGAGCCCAATGTATTGTGACAACAGACTTACCCTCTCCTACCCCGAAGTTCGCAAACATATTGAAGAGGGACTTGCCGAACTCATCACCAAGTATTATCCAGAAGCTGAATGCCTCATGGGCACTTCCACTGCCGGCATTGCACATGCTGCTATCACAGCATGGCTTCTCGGCAAGCCGATGGGCTACGTGAGAGGAGGTGCCAAAGACCATGGTAGAGGCAACCGCATTGAAGGTAAATGCGAACCAGGCACAAAAGTTGTGGTGGTAGAAGACCTCATTTCTACAGGTGGCAGCTGCATTGAAGTAGTAGAAGCTCTGCGCGAAGAAGGAGCAGAAGTGCTCGGCATCGTGTCTATATTCACATATGGCATGAAGAAAGCCACTGACAGACTTGAAGCAGCCAACGTCACCAACCACTCTCTGTCTAATCTCGACACACTCGTAGAAGTCGCTGCCGAAGAGGGTTACATTGAACCTATCTGGAAAAACAGGATTCTTAAATTCCGCGACAATCCTAACGACTCATCTTGGATGAACGCATAAAACTGTTCTTTATGAAACATCTAATAGATCCCACCGATCTGACGGTGGAAGAGACCCATTCAATCATTAATCTGGCTCTTGACATCATTGCCAACCGCGACAAATACTCAGATAAATGCAAGGGAAAGAAACTCGCAACCCTTTTCTATGAACCATCCACAAGAACAAGGCTCAGCTTCACAGCAGCCATGATGGAACTTGGAGGCAATGTACTTGGCTTTGCTGATGCTGCAAGTAGTTCTGTTAGCAAGGGAGAGACTGTACGCGACACCGTAAGAGTTGTTGAAAACTTCGCTGACATCATTGCAATGCGCCACCATATAGAGGGGGCTCAACTTGCAGCTACTGAAGTAAGCCGCGTTCCAATCATCAATGCTGGAGACGGTAGTCATGCCCACCCAACACAGACTCTTACCGACCTTCTTACAATAACAAGAGAACTGGGACGCCTTGACAATCTGACAATAGGATTCTGTGGTGATCTGAGATTCGGACGAACAGTACATAGCCTCATCAAAGCTATGTCGCGCCAAAAAGGAATAAAGATAGTGCTAATAGCTCCGCAGCAACTTCGTCTGCCAGACTACATCAAACAGGATGTATGCGATCGCTTAGGACTCGAATATAAGGAAGTCGATACACTCGAAGAGGCCATGCCGGAACTTGACGTGCTCTATATGACAAGAGTTCAGAAAGAACGGTTCCTCGATGAGGATGAATATGAAGCTGTAAAGGATTCATTCGTCCTTGATTGCGAAAAAATGGCTCTAGCAAAAGAAAAGATGGCTGTGCTTCATCCGCTACCCCGTGTCAACGAAATACTCGAAGAAGTAGACGCAGACCCAAGAGCAGCATATTTCCGACAGGTTGAAAATGGTAAGTTCGTGCGCATGGCTCTCATAGCAAGTTTACTCGACTGGAAAGGTAACGCGAAACATTTTATGCCGGAAATGAAGGAAGTTGAAGTGCCAGACAATTTGCGATGCGAAAACAAGAAATGCATCACTCGCAACGAGAATTCCCCTCGCCGTGCTTATCGTGCAGCCGATGGCTCGCTACGCTGCAGATACTGCGACCACAAATTCAAATAAAGACATCAATGTCTCAGATGTATCTATAATCTGAAAAAAAGCTGTACAAATGGAGAAAACAGTTTTCTTTCATATTGTCAGCATGAAGAGTCAATTTAAATAAGTTTATTGCAGTTTTATTAAATTATTGCAAATATAGAATCCTACTTTAAGTTTAATTAAAGTTTTTTTTGTAAATTTGCAACATGAAAGAAAATTTTGGATTTTCAAAATCACAGAAATCGTTAGTTTTAGACTATATAATGATCATAACTGGCATCATCGTATATGGTCTGGGATTCTGTGCATTCATTCTACCTCACAAGATAGTTATGGGTGGACTGACAGGTGTCGGCACACTTGTATACTTTGCATCAGGCGAGACTATTCCAGTGGCAATCACTCAATATGCACTCAACCTTATACTGCTTGCCATGGCATACAAAATTGTCGGTAGGACATTCGTGATTCGTACAATTTTTGGAGCCACTGCTGTATCTCTTGTGATCGGTTTAGGAGAGTCTTTCTTCATGTCGCTCGCCCATCCAATCATCGAAGATATGTCGCTAAGCGCAATACTTGGAGCTATCGTATGTGGTTTTGGTGTCGGGACAGTGCTAATCCACAACGGGTCGACCGGAGGCACCGATATTGTTGCATCCATGGTCAATAAGGTCAGCAACGTCGGCATCGGACGCGCAATGGTTATGACAGACCTGGTCATAGTGTCAAGTAGCCTCTTGCTTCCATTCGACGGAAGTATTGGTGATCGTCTTGAAGCCAGAATACCTATAATGGTATACGGTTACGTTGTTACGTTTGTTGCATCATATTGCGCTGACATGATAGTTGTAGGTAATAGGCAAGCTGTTCAGTTCATTATCTTCAGCCGCCAGTGGCAAACGATTGCCGATGCAATCAACAATGACGCAAAACGCGGAGTAACAGTTCTCGATGGTGAGGGATGGTATAGCAAAAAACCTGTTAGAATTCTGCTTGTATGGTGTCGCAAAATCGAAGCTCCAGGTATAATGAGACTTGTCAAGGGCATAGATGAAGATGCTTTCATCACTCAAGGTGCAGTGAATGGGGTCTTCGGTAAAGGCTTCGATATGTATAAAGTAAAAATAAAATCAAAAAAGCAGGCTATCCCCAAAAAGGATTAATAGCAGAGAATCGGAATCCTACTATTGCATTGACCGACAATAAACAGGACAGCAAAGATTTCATTTAGACTTTTTTCAATTCAACCAACTATAAACCAACAACTAAAAACTATGAAGAGACTATTTCTCTTATCCGCGCTCATGATGGTATGCACCAGCATATGGGCCGACTACATTTGCCGCGGATCTGTTTTTGACTCACAGGGCGAACCGCTAATCGGTGCAACTGTAAGCGTACCGGGCACATCCATTGCTACAGCAGCGGACGTGGACGGCAATTTCAAGTTTTCAGTACCAGACGGGACAAAGGATATACTAATATCCTATGTCGGCTACCAGAACAAAACTGTTAAAGCTGAGCCTGCTGTTGGCCGCATCGTACTTGACGCAGCAACTACTATGCTTCAAGACATCGTTGTAAGCCAGTCTGTAGCCAAAACACGTAAGACACCTGTGGCTGTGTCAACTGTTGACGCACCTTTCATCGAGGCTAAACTCGGCGGACAGGAATTTCCTGAAGTTTTGAAAACAACCCCGGGCGTATGGGCCACAAAAGATGGTGGTGGTTATGGCGATGCCAAAATCAACATGCGCGGCTTCAAAAGTGCAAACGTGGCACAGCTTGTCAATGGTATCCCCGTAAATGACATGGAATGGGGTGGTGTATACTGGTCAAACTGGGCAGGTCTAAGCGATGTTACATCTTCAATGCAGACACAACGTGGACTCGGAGCTGCCATCATTTCCACACCATCTGTGGGAGGAACTCTCAACATTACCACTAAGAGCACAGATGCAAAAAAAGGTGGTACTCTCTTCTACGGAATGGGCAACGATGGCTTGAACAACTTCGGTTTTTCAGCCTCTACCGGCCTTATGAAAAACGGCTGGGCCATCACAGTGATGGGAAGCCGTAAGTGGGGTGACGGATATATCCAAGGCACAAAATTCGACGCTTTTACATGGTTTGTCAACGTTTCAAAACGTATCAATGATCAGCACCAACTTAGTTTTACTGCATTCGGTTCTCCGCAAGACCACTGGCAGCGAAACAACAAGAATGGTCTGACTATTGAAGGATGGCAGAATGTTAAGAACTACATGAACGGAGATAGCCAGTATCGCTACAATCCAGCATTCGGATATCGTTCAAACGGTCAGGCATATGTATCTAACCAGAACCACTTCCATAAACCACAGATCTCTCTCAACCACATTTGGCAGATCGACTACAAGTCAAGTTTATCTACAGCAGTATATCTTTCGATTGCCAATGGTTATGGCAATAGCGGTCAAGGACGCACTTCAGACTACCGTAGCCAGTGGTATGGCGCAAACAATGGTGTTCTCTCAGACACATGGCGCTGTGCAGACGGCACTTTTGACTATGCTGGTATCGAAGAGATGAATGCAGCTTCCACTACCGGAGCAAATATGGTAATGGCTCAGTCCATCAACAACCACACATGGGTTGGTCTTGTTTCAACATACAAAAATGAGATCCTCCCCAACATGAACATTCTTGTTGGTCTTGACGTGCGCTACTATGCCGGTCTCCATCAAACCAAAATCAGTGACCTCTTCAGCGGTCAATACTATATCGATGACTCTTCGCGCAACAGCGTGCTCGCTGCTAACAACAGCGCTGCTGCTGATCCGAATTGGAAATACCAAAAGTTAGGTGTAGGCGATATCGTTTATCGTGACTATACCGGACACGTAGCTCAAGAAGGTATCTATGCTCAGCTTGAACACAGCTTACTTGAAGACAATCGACTCACATACTTTGTAGGCGGTTCTGTAAACCTCAACTCAGATTGGCTCGTTAACCGCTTCTACTATGACAAAGAGCATCAACGTTCAGAGACACAAAACTTCCTTGCAGGCAACGCAAAAGTTGGTGCAAACTTTAACATAGACCGCCACAACAACGTATTCTTGAACGCTGGCTACATCAGCCGTGCACCGTTCATGTCCGCTGCTTTCCTTTCAAGAGAAGTATCAAACGCAGCCAACCCTGACGCTCTTAATGAAAAATGCTTATCAGCAGAAGTGGGTTATGAATTCCATTCACCCAAATTTACAGCTCAGGTCAACGGATACTTCACTCGCTGGATGGACCAGACTTTGGTGAAGACCAGCACCATGCAAGATGGCTCACGCTACGTGATGAACATGAGTGGCGTTGCATCAAGACATATGGGTGTTGAAGTCGCTGCTACTTATAAGCCATTCAATTGGCTTGAGTTCTCCGGTATGTTCTCCTATGGCGACTGGGTCAACGACTCAAACACAATAGGCTACTTCTACAACTCGCAATCGCAGCCTCTTGCCAACCTCAGCACCGGCGAAGTTGCATCAGGCATCATGGCTGAAGACCACCTTTGGGCAAAACTTAACACTAAGGGACGCAAGGTTGGTGGATCTGCACAGACCACTGGCTCACTATCTATGACAGTGAAGCCCATTAAGGGATGGCGCATCGGAGTTGACTGGGTAGCTTCAGATCGCAATTACTCTGATTATACCATCACAGGTAGCAACCTAAGCGTAGGTCAGGAACTCGAACTTGGAGAACCATGGAAAATTCCATGGGGCAACCAACTTGACCTTAATGCCAGCTATTCATTTAACCTCGGTGGTATGAAAGCGACACTCTTCGGCAACATCAACAACCTTCTCAACTACAATTATGTGATGGATGCCACAACTTCAGCCACAAGCAATGGTACTTGGCAAAACGCCTATAATGTATTCTACAGCTTCGGCCGTACATATTCACTACGTCTCAAACTCACTTTCTAAACGATATGAAAATTTCAGTAAAAAACATATTTTTCGCCATAGGTTCGACTGCCATCATAGCGTCGTGTAGCGAAAATTCCTGGAACGACCATCTCGACGGTTTCGAACCGGGAGTGAACTACAACACAGCCATCGAGGGTGAGTTCACAATGTCGGCAGCTGACTACAATGCAGTAGCATCAAACAGCACAAACAAAAATCTTGCTGAGAAAGCCGGAACTTCTAACGAGCTAAAGGCTGTTGGTACAAATGGAGTTTTCTCTGCAGAAATTCCCGCAAAAGAATATCTACCCGCATATTTGGCATCAAGTAGCGCGCCCTACTTCCTTGCCCCGGAAGGTTCGACAGTTAACGTCACCTTTCAAGAAACAGGCGAGACCGCACCAATCATCTCTAAAATAGCAGGTGCATATCAATATACTGTCAGCAAAGACGACTACATCTCAGCATGGGGTAGCGACAAAGACTACATCGCAGCTTTTGCTCCAATGACACCGGCAGATAATAAGATTCCAACTATTCTGAATAATGCTTATCCGGAAGCACCAGCCGGTGCGTACGCTATAGTTAACTACAACGAAAGCGACACCAACCCAATATTCATCTCTGACTCAGATGTTGAGGAATTTAATGGAGGTTTCTGCTTTCTCGTAGCAGATGGTGCCAACGGCGCAAGTCCATTGGATGCAACCAAAGGTTATGGCTATCTTCCCAAAGTTGAAATGAGCATAACAGATGGTAAAGTAAATGCCAGCGGAATCAATGCTTTCTCTTTTGTCAAGTCTCCCAATGGATACTATATCAAGGATGCCTATGGCAGATTCTTGTATCTGAAGGGTACATTTAGCAGTTTCAATTTGTCTACCACTCTTCCGGAGTCTGGTGCTGAATGGACTGTTGATGTTGCATCAAACGGACAGGCTACAATCACCAACACAGAAATCGCAAAGTGGATACAATATGATAGCAACTACTCAAGCTGGGGCGCATACGATTCAGCAAAGGGTTCTCTTCCTGTAATCTACAAGGCACAGAAACTTGAATACTATATTGTGACTGCAGATGGACATGGTGCTGGTCCGGTTGCTTCAGAAAAGACATACGGTTACCTCGCAAGCGTAGATATGACTATAGAAAATGGAATGGTAACCAACCCTGATCTCACAAATGCATTTACATTTGAGCTCACAGATGGTGGTTACTACATCAAAGATTCTCTTGGCCGATATCTGTCACAAGCTGGGACATACAACAGCTTTAATTTCACTGTAGATATACCGGCATCTGGTGCTGTATGGACTGTGACTGAAAATGCTGAAGGCAATGTCACAATCACCAACGTTGAAATGGATAAATGGATACAATACGACAGCACTTATAATAGCTGGGGGGCATACAATACTGAAAAAGGTACACTTCCCAAACTATATAATGCAGCTGCAACTGTAGCGACAGTCAATAGTCTTGCAAAGGTCGTTGCTGGAACCCCAGTATCATCGAGCATGACAGCGATCTATACTTTCAACGGCACTAAGTGGGTTGAGGCTACTGGAGTAGAAGCTCTTGACGCAACTGATTATACTGCTATGGGCTTCAGCAAAGACAAGCTTGAGAATCCTGAAGTATATCTGCCACTCTATCTAAAATCCAAACAGCCGTATGCTGTGGAAGGCGATGAAATTGCAGTAGTATACAACAGCAATTCTTGCACTATGTGCATATTCGATGGTCAGAACTGGACAGTTAATAATAATGACCTCCAGACAAAGACCGCACAGTTCTTACTTAAGAAAGGCAACTGGAGTTTCGTGAAATATGTAGGCAAATCTATCTTCAACTACACCACAGAACTGACACTCGACCGTCAGTACATGATGGTGGCAGAAGGTATATGCGCAATTCCTTTAGCCGCTTCAAAGAACTATGGTTATCTGAACACTGAAGCTATTAAAGCCAATGCAAACGGAGTAATCGAGCAGAAAAATGAAGCTAATGCTTTCACATTTGCAAGTAGCTACACATCTGAAGACGGAAAGACCTACAAGACTGCTGAAGGAACATTCCTTATCAAAGATTCTAATGGTCGCTATCTATATTTGGCTGGCACATTCAACTCCTTCAATGTAGCTGCAACACCCGAAATCACAGATGGAGCAATTGCTGCTGGTTACACTTTCAAGGGTGAAGTAAACGGCGAAGGCAAATGGACTATTTCCAATGTCGGCAATGGCAAGTGGATCCAATATTCCACATTATATACTTCTTGGGGTAGCTATGACAGCGAACAAGGAGTACTTCCTTCACTATACGTGCTTGCAACAGAATAATCATACCTGATCAGTAATATTCTGATATTTTTCTAATAAATCGGCATGTTTCATATACGAAACCTGCCGATTTATTGTTATATATTTACACATATCTTTTAATTTAAGGATATTAATAGCAATAATTTACACACTTTTACACTTTATGTGCAAAAAGAAAGAATCATAACAAATCAGAATGCTGAAATAAATACAAACAACAAATATGGACGAACTGATTCAACTCTCACATCGACTAAAGGGTCTTCGAGACTCACTCGATCTTACACTTGAACAACTTGCAGAAGAATGTGGCATTGAGCCGGAAACTCTGGCCAAATATGAAAGCGGGAACCACGACATTCCTGTAAGTTTCTTACATCGTCTCGCATCACTCAAAGGACTGGAATTAACCTCCATTCTTTTCGGAGAAGAACCGAGAATGAGCAATTACTACATTACCAGAAGTGGCAAAGGAGTGAAAGTAGAGCGTAGAAAAGCGTACTTCTATCAAGATTTAGCAGCAGGCTTCCGCCAACGTAAGATGGTGCCATTTCTTGTAAAAATCTCACCAGACCATACTGCAGGCACAAAGCAGTCTCCTAACACCCACGAGGGGCAGGAATTCAACTACGTATTGGAAGGGGAACTTGAAATTACGATAGGCAATAAAACAACAATTCTCAAACCAGGAGATAGTGTAATTTTCGACTCAACAATACCACATGCTCTCAGAGCAATCAGCGATATTGACGCAAAGGTTATAGTCATAATAAACTAAGCTGCTACTGACTACAAGCAAATAATAATCTGATACATTTTTAACGTACAGATTAGTCTAATTAGTCATATTAACTAATTTAGATTCCAGATATAGAATACAGGTAAAAGATTAAGGTGATATGTTAGAAAAATTTCTTGACAAGACACAGTTCTCGTCTTACGATGACTTCATGGAGAACTATAAGGTCAACGTCCCAGAGAATTTCAATTTTGGCTACGATGTAGTAGATTCCTGGGCAGAAACAAATCCAAATAAGGAAGCTCTACTTTGGACCAACGATAAGGGTGATTGTAAAAGATTTACTTTTGAAGACATCAAACGCGAGTCTGACAAAACTGCATCATTCTTCCAATCAATCGGTATCGGCAGAGGCGATAAAGTAATGCTTATACTAAAGCGGCATTATCAGTTCTGGTTTTCAATTATTGCTCTTCATAAGCTTGGAGCTACTGTTATACCTGCCACACACCTTCTCACTAAGAAAGACATCATCTACCGTTGCCACATGGCAAACATCAAAGCAATAGTTTGCTCAGGCGATGAAATAGTAACACGCCACATTCTGGATGCTCTACCCGAATGTGGTTCGGTAGAGGCAGTAGTGAGCACAGGGCCTATAGTACCGGAGAAATGGTTTGACTTCAATTCTTCTATAGAAAAAGCAAAACCATTTGAACGACCGGCAATTGCCAATAGCAATGATGATGTAAGTCTACTTTACTTCACATCTGGCACTACTGGCGAACCTAAAATGGTTGCACACGACTTTACATATCCACTGGGACATATCATCACTGGAAGTTTCTGGCACAACCTACACGAAAATAGTATTCACCTTACTCTCGCCGACACCGGATGGGGAAAAGCTGTGTGGGGCAAACTATATGGACAGTGGATAGCCGGTGCCGATGTATTTGTATATGACTTTGACAAGTTCGAACCTGTAGACGTGTTACATATGATTCAAAAATATGGTATAACGTCATTCTGTGCACCACCCACTGTATTCCGCTTCCTAATCCGCGAGGACTTATCTAAATTTAATCTATCTACTCTTAAGTATTGCACAATAGCGGGAGAGGCATTAAATCCAAGCGTGTTTGAGGAATGGAAACGTCTCACCGGCATAAGCCTTATGGAGGGATTCGGACAAACGGAGACAACACTGACGGTAGCCACATATCCTTGGTGTGAGCCCAAACCGGGATCAATGGGCAAGAAAGGTCCCATGTACGACATTGATCTTGTAGACGACAACGGAGTACCTGTTGAGGATGGTGTCCACGGAGAAATAGTAGTTCGTCTACACGATGGTAAGAAACCACTGGGGCTCTTCAAAGAATACCTTAACGACCCAGAACTTACATCTAAGGCAATGTCAGACAATATCTATCACACCGGCGACGTAGCATGGCGCGATGAAGATGGTTACTATTGGTTCGTTGGTCGAAAAGATGATGTAATCAAGTCATCAGGCTACCGAATCGGACCATTTGAAGTTGAAAGTGCCCTTATGACCCATCCTGCTGTAGTAGAATGCGCTATTACGGGTGTTCCTGATGAAGTACGCGGCCAAGTAGTAAAAGCGACAATCGTGTTAGCAGCCAACTATAAGGGAAAAGAAGGCCCTGATTTGGTAAAGGAGATTCAGAACCATGTAAAACGAGTGACAGCCCCTTATAAATATCCAAGAATTGTAGAATTTGTGCAAGAACTTCCCAAAACTATATCCGGAAAAATCCGTCGTTCGGCAATCCGTAAGGAATAACCTAAACCACAGACAACGCAATTTAGGAGAATATCTTATAGACATAAGTTCGCTAATAAGACTTTTGACAAAAAATATGGAAGACATCTTTTGGTTATTTCAAAGATTTTGATTAATTTTGCAACGAGTAAATGATAACCGAAGATACACCGAAACATGCTCCAGTATAACTCCGCAAAGCGATATCGCAAGAAGTCTACATACAGACGATTGCGTATCAGCAGCAACGCATCCCGCGAGGTGTGCCGATTTGATGTGAAGATGCTTCGTGCGGTTTCGGGTAAATAAGATACGGGAAAAGACCGCATTCCGACTATTCGGAATGCGGTCTTGAATTTACAAACAGCCCAACCAACAAGGCTTGTACAATAGGATTTAACAACCAAGAATACAACAGGTTGGGTAATAACATTTAATAAACTTATACCAGCAATATCAATGAAAATCGGAATCGTAATGGGGTCTGCGTCAGACTGGCCCGTAATGAAAGGAAGTGCTGAAGTTCTTGACGAATTCGGCGTAGAATATGACAAAAAAGTGCTTAGTGCTCACCGCACCCCTCATGAACTTGAGGCATGGGTATCTGGTGCACGCGAAGCCGGATACGCTGCCATTATAGCAGCTGCCGGAGGTGCCGCTCATCTTGCAGGTGTATGCGCAGCATTTACCACACTTCCTGTGATCGGAGTGCCAATCAAAGCTAAAACCCTCGACGGACTTGACTCACTTCTATCAATGGTGCAAATGCCGAGTGGCATACCGGTAGCTACAGTGAGCGTCGACGGCGCAAAAAACGCTGCTCTTTTAGCTGTAGAAATAATGGCAGTGACAGACAAAGATCTGGAAGAAAAAATGGCGCAATTCCGTTGCAAACAAGCTGAAAAAGTATTATCAAGCGAACTAAACTAACAGACGATAATGAACCAAAACAAAAGGATCTTCGTGGAGAAAACCGGCTCCTACAGAGTGGAAGCCGACAGTCTCCGTCGTGAACTGAACGAGAACCTCAGTCTTGCAATCAAAGACCTGAGACTAATCTGTGTTTATGACGTTTTCAATGCGGATGCTGCACTTATTGAAGAGGCACGATACCGAGTATTCGGCGAGCCAGCCACTGACACCGTTTGCGAAGACTTCGACCTTTCTGACAAAAAATATCTTGCCGTTGAATGTCTCCCCGGACAATTTGACCAAAGAGCGTCTTCGGCTGAAGACTGCATAAAACTGATAGATCCAGCATCTGAGGTTGAGATTAGGAGCGCAAAACTCATGATTTTCGATGACTCAGTAAGCGATGCTGACATCGAGAAGATAGCACACTACTCCATCAATGCCGTAGAGTCGCGCCGCAAGGACATGACAATACTTTGTCCTCCGGAACGTGCCCAGGCAAATCCTGTAAATACACTCGAAGGATTTAGAGAAATCACTCCAGAAACAGCACAGGAAACAATCAGCAACATGGGTCTAGCGATGAACGATGCAGACTTGATGACCGTAGTGGAATATTTCCGCAAAGAAGGAAGAGACCCCAAAGAGACGGAGCTCCGCATTCTCGACACATACTGGAGCGATCATTGCCGACACACAACCTTCATGACTGAACTTACAGACATAGAAGTTGAAGATTCATCGGTAGCAGACGACATAAGAGAAACTCTCAAACTCTACCACAGCATGCGTAGCGATCTCGGTCGCGAACAGAAACGACTCTGCTTGATGGATCTCGCATGCATCGGCGCGCGTTGGCTAAAATTGAAAGGGATACTCGATGATCAGGAGGAAAGTGAGGAAAACAATGCCTGCTCCATCGTGATCGATGTAGACACAGAAAACGGAGAAACAGAGAAGTGGCTACTGATGTTCAAGAACGAAACACACAACCACCCAACCGAGATTGAGCCGTTTGGAGGAGCATCTACCTGCCTCGGAGGCGCAATTCGAGATCCGTTGAGCGGTCGTAGCTATGTATATCAGGCCATGCGCGTCACCGGAGCCGGAGACATATACCGTCCTGTAAGCGACACCATGAAGGGTAAACTTCCACAGCGCGTCATCACCCGACGTGCAGCTGCCGGCTATAGCAGCTACGGCAACCAGATTGGTCTCGCCACTACACATGTACGCGAAATCTACCATCCTGGATACATCGCCAAGCGACTTGAAGTGGGAGCCGTTGTGGGAGCCGTAAAGCAGGCTGATGTACGCCGAGAACGTCCGACTCCTGGTGATGTCATTCTGATGTTTGGTGGACGCACCGGTCGCGATGGTATCGGTGGAGCTACCGGCTCAAGCAAAGAACACAACGTAAAATCACTCGACCAATGCGGAAGTGAAGTTCAGAAAGGAAACGCTCCTGAAGAGCGCAAGATAGAGAGACTCTTCCACCGCCCGGAAGTGACTCGTCTTATCAAAAAATCAAACGACTTCGGTGCCGGAGGTGTAAGCGTAGCTATCGGTGAACTTGCAGATGGTCTTGACATCTATCTCGATCGCGTGCCTGTGAAATACAGCGGTCTTAACGCCACTGAACTCGCAATAAGCGAAAGTCAAGAACGAATGAGCGTAGTAGTCGAGCAGAAAGATATGGCTGAATTCATCGGTTACTGCCACGAAGAAAACCTTGAGGTTACCCATGTTGCAAACGTCACCGACAGCGGTCGCATGCGCATGATGATGCACGGAGAGATTGTAGCAGACCTCAGCCGAGAGTTCATTGACTCTGCCGGAGCAACACGCAAGACAAAAGTTCGCATCAGCAAGATCGAAGCACAAATGCCACAACCGGCAGCTAAGACTTTTGAAGAAGCACTATCCGATTGGAACGTTACATCACAGAAAGGACTAATCGAGATGTTCGACTCCACGATTGGAGCCTCAACAGTACTGATGCCTTTCGGAGGTCGCACTCAGGGCACAGAGACTCAGGTAAGCGTACAAAAACTTCCCACAGGCGGATATACTAACACTGCCAGCATGATGGCTTATGGCTTCAACCCGTATATCAGCGAATGGAGTCCATACCACGGAGCAGCATATGCAGTGGTAGAAGCAGTTGCAAAGACCGCTGCTGCAGGTGGAGATACAACACGCATGCGTTTCTCATATCAGGAATATTTTGAACGCATGCATTCCGAAACATCATGGGGAAAACCGGCAGCCGCACTTCTTGGCGCGCTTAAGATGCAAAAGGAGTTTGGACTTCCATCCATCGGTGGCAAAGACTCAATGAGTGGCACATTCGCTGACATCTCCGTTCCACCTACTCTTATAGCATTCGGTATCGTGCCGGTAGATGCACGCGAAGTTATTAGTCCAGAATTCAAAGAAGCTGGACATACACTCTATCTTCTTGAAGCAGCTCCGCTTTCAAACGGAATGCCAGACACAGATCAACTAAAGAAAAACTATGCTCGTATACGTGAAGACATCCGTATGGGACGCATTGCGGCGGCTTATGCACTCGGGTTCGGTGGACTCGCTGAAGCTGTAGCAAAGATGAGTTTCGGCAATGAAATAGGTGCAGAAATCTGCATAGAGAGTCCTGCGCTCTACAATTGGAACTATGGCGCAATCCTCGTTGAAGCAAATGAACCACTCTCTGAAGATATCTACCACAAAGTTGGAGCAACTATTGATACTCCCGTTATTACGGCAGATGAACGCGAAATGAAGATTGCAGATCTAAAAGCTATCAACAGCAAGAAGTTCTGCGAAATATATCCGGATCACGTAGAAACCACAGGAAAGGCTGTCAATGCCACTTCCGGTTCTAACAAGACGGTATGGAAGGGAGAACCGACAGATCATCCTATCGTATATCTGCCTGTATTCCCCGGCACCAACTGCGACTACGACATGATTAGAGCCTTCAAGAGAGAAGGAGCTAATTGCACCACAAGCGTATTCTGCAACCTCACACCGGAACAGACACGCGCATCAGTTGCAAATATGGCAGCAATGATCGATGATTGCCACATTCTTGCTTTCAGCGGAGGTTTCTCGCTTGGTGATGAGCCAGACGGTAGTGGCAAATTTATCGCCAGCGTCATCATGACAGATGAAGTAAAATCTGCCATCGAACGTCTGCTTAAACGTGGAGGTCTCGTGATTGGTATTTGTAATGGATTCCAAGCTCTCGTTAAGTCTGGATTACTTCCATTTGGAAAGATTGGAGAACTCTCTTCCGATAGTCCTACTCTCTTCCGCAACGACATCAACCGCCACATCTCACAGATAGCAGTAACTCGTATTGCAAGCGTAGCATCTCCATGGCTTGAAGGTTTCACTGTAGGTCAGCTTCACTCAATTGCAGTATCGCATGGCGAAGGTAAATTTACAGCCAGCGAAGATCTGGTGAAGCAACTTGCAAAAGCAGGTCAGATAGCCTTCCAATATGCAGATGCGGAAGGGAACGCCACCATGGAGAGCCCAGCCAACCCCAATGGGTCGACAAATGCAATTGAGGGCATCATTAGTCCTTGCGGACAGATACTTGGCAAGATGGGACACTCTGAAAGATACGATGATGGTCTGATGAAGAACATTGCTGGCGACAAGCGTCAAAACCTCTTTGCCAACGCAGTGAGATATTTTTCAAAACGATAACAACAAGAAAAACAAACAAAATATAATGGCTAAATCTTATGAAGCCTCAGGCGTAAACCTCGAAGCAGGCTATGAAGTAGTGAGCCGCATCAAAAAGCATGTGGCAAGTACAGCCCGACCCGGTGTTATGGGCAACATCGGTGCATTCGGAGGAATGTTTGACCTTGCGAGTCTCGGCTATAAAGAGCCGATTCTCGTGAGCGGTACAGACGGAGTCGGCACAAAACTGAAAATCGCATTTGCAATAGACAAACACGACACTATCGGCATCGATGCAGTGGCAATGTGTGTCAATGATGTACTTGCACAGGGTGCTGAACCTCTATTCTTCCTCGACTATGTAGCAGTGGGCAAAAACGAGCCTGCAGTGGTTGAAGCAATCGTGTCTGGAGTAGCCGAAGGTTGCCGCCAGGCGGGATGCGCACTGATTGGTGGAGAGACTGCAGAAATGCCTGGAATGTATCAGCCAGGCGACTATGACATCGCAGGATTTACTGTAGGCGCAGTAGATCGTTGCAACCTCATTGACGGAAGCAAAGTGAAGGCTGGTGATGTTCTCGTAGGAATCGCCTCTTCAGGAGTGCATTCCAACGGATTCTCGCTTGTGCGCAAGATTGTTGCAGACGCTGGTCTTGACCTGAACAAAAAGTATGAAGAGACCGGAGACAATACGCTCGGTGAAATGCTCCTCACTCCCACAAGAATATATGTAAAACCGGTACTTGAGGTTATCAGAAAAATAAATGTGCATGGTGTAGCACACATCACTGGCGGAGGTTTCGATGAGAATATACCTCGCATACTACATGAGGGACAAGGCATCGAAGTTGAAGAAGGATCCTGGGAAATACTTCCTGTATTCCGTATGCTTGAGAAGTATGGTAAGGTTCCACACCGCGAGATGTTCAACATCTTCAACATGGGCATCGGTATGGTGCTTGCCTTAGACGAGAAAGATGCAGCTGAAGCCATCAGCATTCTTGAATCTAATGGTGAAAAAGCGAGTGTGATCGGACGAATCACCGACACCCCGGGAGTAGTGTTAAAATAAATTTTGGCTTAAATAATTTCAGAACAGTATAATGAGAGCATTAATAAGCGTGAGCGACAAGCGTGGCATAATAGACTTCGCACGTCAGCTCCAAGAAATGGGTTGGGATATTATCGCAACTGGAGGCACTATGAAGGCACTCCTCGAAGCAGGTTTAAGAATTATCAACATTAGCGATGTAACCGGTTTCCCGGAAATATGCGAGGGTCGTGTCAAGACACTTCATCCTAAAGTACACGGCGGACTTCTCGCGCGTCGTGACGTGCCGGCACACATGGAAGAGATTGCCGCAAATGGCATTGAAACCATCGACATGGTCTGCGTAAACCTTTATCCATTCGAAGCAACTATCGCCAAAGAAGGTGTAACACTCGCTGACGCAGTTGAGAACATCGATATAGGTGGACCATCAATGCTTCGCAGTGCGGCAAAGAACTTTGCATCTGTCACTGTGGTATGCGACCCTGCTGACTATGATGGTATTATCGAAGAAATTCGCAACACTGGCAACACTACCGAAGAGACACGTTTCCGCCTATCAGCAAAAGCTTATACCCACACAGCACTCTACGATAGCCATATCGCAACATATATGCGAGAGAAAGCAGGCCTTGAAGAGAAACTCTTCTTATCATTCGATCGTGTTCAGACACTGCGCTATGGTGAGAACCCTCATCAGAACGCTGCTCTCTACAAGGCTCCTAATGAAGAATCTTACTCACTGCTCAGCGCACGCCAACTCAACGGCAAAGAGCTCAGCTACAACAATATTCAAGACGCAAATGCAGCTCTTAACATCGTAAGGGAGTTCAGTGAACCTTTCTGCGTTGGCCTAAAACACATGAATCCATGTGGAGCTGCTATCGGCAAAGATATCGCTGAAGCATGGCAGAAAGCATATGAAGCAGACAAAGTGAGCATCTATGGTGGAATAGTCGCTATGAATAGACCTCTGACACTTGAGGTTGCCAATGCCATGAAACCAATATTTTTGGAGATCGTAATGGCACCATCGTTCGAACCGGATGCACTCGAACTTCTCAAGACCAAGAAAAATTTACGCGTACTTGAGGTTAAAATGGACAATTCTCGCGATGCACAATGCCAATACGTGGGGATAAACGGAGGTCTTCTCGTACAAGACGCCGACACTAAAACTAAGGATGTTACTGCAGAAATGACTGTAACAGAAAAACGTCCTACAGCACAAGAACTCGAAGACATGAACTTCGCATGGCGCATAGTGAAACACGTGAAGAGCAACGCTATCGTGATTGTGAAAAACGGAATGACACTTGGTGTAGGTGCAGGTCAGATGAACCGTGTTGGTTCTGCCAACATCGCACTTGAAGAGGCTCTTGCTTCAGGCAATACAGATGGGCTTGTGCTTGGCAGTGACGGATTCTTGCCATTTGGTGACACTGTAGAACTTGTAGCAGGAAAGGGTGTTACTGCAATCGTGCAGCCTGGAGGCTCTATCCGCGACCAAGAATCAATCGACAAGGCCAACGAAAAGGGAATCACAATGCTTTTCACTGGCATGCGTCACTTCAAGCATTAAAAATATGATTGATTTCAATATCCAGAATCCATTTGGGGAGGAAGCTCCAATAAAACTTCCTCGCATGGAAACAGGTCACGAAGAAGATATCCGTCCGGGTAAGACTGTGATGGTGATTGGAAGCGGTGGCAGAGAGCATGCTATTGTTGATGCACTCTCGCGCAGTGCTCGAGTGCAGAAAATATATGCATGTCCGGGCAATCCTGGCATGTCGCGACACGCCACTTGTGTGCCAATTTCAGTGACAGATGTCGAGGCGCTTCTCAACTTTGCAAAAGAAAAATGCGTAGACTTGACTGTAGTCGGTCCGGAAGCATCACTTGCAGCAGGAGTTGCCGATGCATTCCAAGAAGCAGGTCTCCGCATATTCGGCCCCACTAAAGCTGGAGCTCACATTGAATCGAGCAAGGAGTTTGCCAAACAGATAATGGAGAAATATGCAGTTCCTACCGGTGCATATAAGAGTTTCGACCGCTACGAAGATGCAAAAGCTTATGCCGAGAGTTTACCTCTTCCTACTGTGATTAAATACGACGGACTCGCAGCAGGAAAAGGTGTGGTGGTCGCTCCAACGCGTGAAGAGGCAGATGCAGCATTGCGCGACATGCTTCTTGACTCTGCATTCGGAAAAGGGAAAGTGCTCATTGAAGAGTTTCTTGATGGCCCTGAGTTCTCCTTCATGTGTGCAGTCGGCGGTCGGAAGGTCTATCCTTTGGCTCTTGCCCAAGACCACAAGCGAGCATTCGACGGAGACAAAGGCCCAAACACTGGAGGCATGGGTGCATACTCACCACTACCCTTCATCAGTGAAGAAGTTCGCGAGAAAGCTCTCAAAGAAATTCTTCAGCGGACAGCAGATGGTCTTGCAGACGAGGGAATTCAATACACCGGAATTCTTTACGGAGGACTAATACTGACGAAAGAAGGTCCGAAAGTAATCGAATTTAATGCCCGCTTCGGTGATCCGGAGACTGAAGTAGTACTTCCTCGATTGGCGAGCGACATCTACGACCTTTTTGAAGCAGCCATAGATTCTGCAGATTACGAACCCAAATGGAGCGAAGACGCTTGCTTAGGTATTGTGCTTGCATCCGACGGCTATCCTGGAAGCTACAAAAAAGGAGTTGAACTTGACTTTGATGGTTGCTCAAAGGTATACCATATGGGAACTTCAACAACCGACGGAAAACTCCTTACAGCTGGTGGTCGCGTTGCAATGGTGACCGGTATGGGTAAGACTTTGAAAGAAGCTGCTGTCAACGCATACGCAGACGTTAAGAAAGCAGCCAAGGAAGGTCTATTCTATCGCTCTGATATAGGGAAACAAGCACTTAATAATTGAATATTAACATAAAGATTCATGGTAGAAAGATACGGAAGAGACGTGATGCGTCGCGTCTGGACTGAGGAAAATAAATTTGACGCCTACCTGCGAGTGGAGATTCTCGCAGCAGAGGCATGGAGCGAACTTGGAGTAATTCCGAAAGAGGATGTGAAAAAACTCTGGGATAAAGCTACATTCAATATCGACAGAATTAAGGAAATTGAACTTCAGACCCGTCATGACGTGGTTGCTTTCACTCGTGCCGTAAGCGAAAGCCTTGGCGAGGAAAGAAAATGGGTTCACTACGGACTTACATCAACCGATGTAGTAGACACAGCCAACGGATACTTGTTCAAACAAGCCAATGCAATCATTGCTGAGGATCTTGACAAGTTTATTGACATGCTAAAGCGTCAAGCACTCAGATTCAAGAATCTTCCTTGCATTGGTAGAACTCACGGAATCCATGCCGACATTACCAGCTTTGGATTAAAATGGGTTCTTTGGTTTGCTGAAATGAAACGCAATATCGAACGTTTCAAACTTGCAGCAGCAGGCGTAGAAGTAGGTAAACTAAGTGGAGCTGTCGGCAACTTTGCCAACATTCCACCGTTTATCCAAGACTACGTATGCGAGCATCTCGGCATCAACTCAGCAGATGTGTCAACACAAGTGATTCAGCGCGACCGTCATGCTTACTATATGGCAACACTCGCCGTTATAGCTTCAAGCCTTGAGCAGATGGCTCTTGAAGTCAGAAATCTCCAGCGCACAGAGGTGCACGAAGTTGAGGAAGCATTCGGCAAAGGACAGAAAGGTTCAAGCGCAATGCCACATAAGAGAAATCCTGTCAGCAGTGAAAACATCTGCGGATGTGCGCGTGTGATGCGAGGATACATGGCCACAGCATATGAGAACGTTGCACTATGGCATGAACGCGACATCTCCCACTCAGCTACAGAACGCATCATCATGCCCGATGCAACTATACTTCTTGACTACATGCTCAACCGCATGATGGGAATCCTCGAAAATCTCACCATATTTGAAGACAAAATGATGGCAGACATCTATATGACTAATGGTGTGATTTTCGCTCAAAGAGTAATGAATGCACTCATTGGCAAGGGTTGGGTACGTGAAAAGGCTTACGACACCGTGCAACCCGTGGCAATGAAAGCTATGGCTACTGGCACAAACTACAAAGAACTTCTTCTCCAGACCCCAGATGTTATGGCAATGCTTACACCTGAAGAACTGGATGGATGTTTCACACTTGACTACTATTTGAAAAATGTAGATTTCATCTACAAGAGAAACGGAATCGAATAATAATTTAGAATACGAATTATTCTAAATTCTAACACAGAAAAATATGTCACAAAGATTAGTGGTAACCGGCTCCCAGTGGGGAGACGAAGGGAAAGGAAAAATCACTGACTATTTCGCATGTCGCGCCGACATGGTAGTACGCTATCAAGGTGGCAACAACGCCGGACACTCGGTGATGTTTGACGGACATAAATATTCTCTTCAGAGTATACCTTCCGGAATTTTCAATCCTAAGACCGTCAATGTCATGGGCAACGGCATGGTAGTGAATCCGGTATCAATAATTGCAGAACTTGAAAAACTTCACAATCAGGGAATCACAGACTATCAGCTCTATATTTCCGACCGTGCAGCCATGGTAATGCCTTGGCACAGCATGCTCGATGGAGCAAGCGAAAACTTGAAGGGAGATGCCAAGATTGGAACCACAAAAAAAGGAATTGGTCCGGCATATACCGACAAGTATTCACGTCTTGGACTCCGCATGGGAGACCTTTTGGAACCGGAATACTTCGCAGAGCGCCTAAAGGCTGCCCTTGAGGTAAAAAATATGGAGCTCAAAATGTATGGGTTAGAACCTCTCAACTATCAGCAGGTATATGACCAATACATGGATATAGCAAAAGTGCTTGGTCCGCGTATATGCGACACAAGTCTTCTTATTGATGAAGCCATACATAGCAATTCCAAGATTCTCTTCGAGGGAGCACAAGGCATGATGCTTTGCATTGATCATGGCACATATCCTTATGTCACCTCTTCATGCCCATCTGCTGCAAGCATCGCTCAGGGAGCAGGAGTAGCGCCAAAATGGGTTGAAAACATTGTGGGAGTAGCAAAGGCTTACTGTACACGAGTAGGAGAAGGACCATTCCCTACTGAGCTTTTCGATGAGACTGCACATGAGATTCGTGAACGTGGACATGAATACGGCACGGTAACGGGTCGTCCACGCCGCATCGGATGGTTTGACGCTGTAGTGGCACGCTACACCTCACGCCTTGCCGGCATCGACTATTGGGCACTCATGCTCTTTGACGTATTGTCAGGGCTTGACAAAGTAAAGATTTGTGTGGGATACGAGCTTGACGGCAAAGAAATACCGGCTCCACCATCCACAATCAGTGCACTATCACGTTGCAAGCCAATCTATATCGAAATGGAAGGCTGGAAGGAAGACATTTCAGGTTGCAAGAGCTACGAAGAACTCCCTGAAGCTGCCAAAGCATATGTGAAAAAAGTAGAGGAACTCACAAACACCAAAGTGGGCATCATATCGGTAGGTCCCGATCGCACTCAGACCATTATGGTATCCGACAAACTCAAAGAGTTCTAACTTTCAATTAGAAATAAGCTTTCGGTTTGATTATGTGTTAGAATCAGATATCATTCCGAATTTCCGCTTAATTCTAAAATAATAATTATAAAGATTTGTATTATGGGTTTTATAGATGAAAAAATCACGATGGAAGGCATGACATTCGACGATGTATTGCTCATCCCAGCATATTCGCAGGTAATACCAAGCGAAGTAAAACTTTCCACCAGATTTTCACGCAACATACCACTCAACATACCATTTGTATCCGCAGCCATGGACACTGTGACCGAGGCTGAAATGGCAATAGCAATTGCTCGTCAGGGTGGCATCGGAGTAATCCACAAAAACATGAGCATACAAGCTCAGGCCAATCAGGTGCGCAGAGTGAAACGCGCCGAAAGCGGCATGATCTACGACCCAATCACCATAACCGGAGAACGAACAGTGGGAGATGCTCTGCAACTTATGCACGACAACCACATCGGAGGCATTCCTGTTGTAGACGGTGATGGAAAACTGAATGGTATAGTAACAAATCGCGACCTTCGATTCCAAAAAGACATGAACATCCTCATCAAGGATATCATGACTACAGAGAACCTCATTACAACCGACAATCCAAGTCTTTCCGAAGCATCTGAAATGCTTCTTCGCCACAAGATAGAGAAACTTCCGGTTGTGGACCATAGCGGAAAACTTATAGGGCTCATCACTTACCGAGATATTGAGAAGATTAAAGACTATCCCAATGCAGCAAAAGACGACAAAGGTCGCCTACGTGTAGCTGCCGGAGTTGGTGTGACATCAGACACTCTCGATCGTGTAAAAGCGCTTGTAGAAGCGGGTGCTGACGCTATTGTAATAGATACTGCTCATGGACACAGCCAGAACGTGGTCAACACTCTAAAGAAGGTTAAGGAGGTATATCCACACCTTGACGTTGTGGTCGGCAACATTGCAACAGCCGAGGCTGCCAAGTTCTTGATTGAGGCAGGTGCCGATGGCATCAAGGTCGGTATTGGTCCGGGATCTATCTGCACCACAAGAATCGTGGCAGGCGTTGGAGTACCCCAGCTCAGCGCAATTTTCGAAGCAGCAAAAGCTGCTCATGCCTACGGTGTGCCCGTAATAGCCGATGGAGGTCTTCGTTATTCTGGCGATGTGGTAAAGGCTCTCGCAGCTGGAGGCGACTGCGTGATGATGGGATCGATGTTTGCCGGAACTGAAGAGTCTCCTGGTGAAACCATCATCTACAATGGTAGGAAATTCAAGTCTTATCGTGGCATGGGTTCAATATCAGCAATGAAAGCTGGCTCCAAAGATCGCTACTTCCAGAGCGAAAAAACAGACAGCAGCAAATTCGTGCCGGAAGGTATCGAAGCTCGTGTGCCTTACAAGGGAACGCTTAGTGAAACCGTATACCAACTTGTGGGTGGTCTGAGAAGCGGTATGGGATATGTCGGAGCCCCAGACATCGAACATCTGCACGATGCCAAGTTCGTAAAAATCACATCTGCTGCAGTTGTAGAGAATCATCCCCACGATGTCACAATCACTAAGGAAGCTCCTAACTACACAAGAGGAAATTGATAATCAAGTTTAGGAAGTCATAAATTATATTTAATGGAAAAGATATTGATAGTAGACTTCGGATCTCAATACACGCAGCTTATAGCTCGCCGCGTGCGAGAGCTCAACGTGTATTGCGAGATCCACCCCTTCCACAAGGTTCCCGCTATCGATGATGATGTAAAGGGCGTGATTCTGTCAGGAAGCCCTTATTCCGTCAACGATCCGGAAGCTCCAAAGCCATCGTTAGATGCTTTTAAGGGGAAATTACCTCTACTCGGCGTATGCTATGGTGCGCAACTTCTGGCACACATGGCAGGAGGTACAGTAAAGGGTGCTCCGAGTCGTGAATACGGACGCGCAATGCTGACAGTAAACGATGGCACGGATCCATTGATGGAAGGTCTTCCATCACCTACTCAGGTTTGGATGAGCCATGGCGACACAATAACAGACACTGCAGAACACTTCCACATTATCGGTAGCACTGACAACGTTCGCGTTGCAGCCTATCATGTGGAAGGAGAGCAAACTTGGGGAATACAGTTCCACCCTGAAGTGTACCACTCTACTGATGGGACTCAGCTTCTTCGCAACTTTGTAATTGGTATTTGTGGATGTAGCGGTTCTTGGAGTCCAGACTCATTTATTGAGAGCACAGTAGCTGAACTGCGAAATAAAATAGGCGATGACCAAGTAATTCTTGGACTTTCCGGAGGTGTAGACTCAACAGTTGCAGCAGTTCTTCTCAACAAGGCAATAGGACATAACCTGCAATGTATCTTCGTCAACAATGGACTGCTGCGTCTAAATGAGTTTGAGGGAGTACTCGAACAATATAAGGGCATGGGGCTTAACGTGAAGGGTGTTGATGCAAGTGCAAGATTCTATGCAGATCTTGCCGGAGTTACCGACCCGGAACAAAAACGCAAGATAATAGGTCGCGACTTCATCGAGGTCTTCAACGAAGAAGCTCAGAAATTCAATGGAGCTCGCTGGCTTGCTCAGGGCACTATCTATCCTGACGTTATAGAGAGCGTTAGTGTTAATGGTCCCTCATGCACAATCAAATCTCATCACAACGTAGGCGGACTTCCTGAGAAGATGAACTTGAAGGTGGTTGAACCGCTTCGTCTTCTCTTCAAAGACGAAGTGCGCCGTGTGGGTAAAGCTCTCGGAATAGATCCGATACTTCTCGGTCGACATCCTTTCCCGGGTCCCGGTCTCGGTATCCGCATCCTCGGAGAAGTCACAGAGGAGAAAGTGCGTGTGTTGCAACAGGCCGACGACATATTTATCAGTAATCTCCGTGAAGCTGGTCTCTACGACAGCGTATGGCAGGCTGGTGTCATGCTACTCCCTGTACAGAGTGTAGGTGTTATGGGCGATGAACGAACTTATGAACGTTGTTGCGCTCTACGTGCCGTTATTTCTACCGACGGTATGACAGCAGACTGGGTTCATCTTCCCTACGAATTCCTTGCCAAAGTAAGCAATGAGATCATCAATAAGGTACGCGGAATAAACCGCGTAGTCTACGACATTTCCTCAAAGCCACCAGCAACTATCGAATGGGAATAAAACACAATTGAGAATTCTTTGGAGGGTGTATCAAAATTAATGTTTGATGCACCCTCTTTCTTATATTCAAAATTCCATACTGATAGTAAATCCACAAGAGCGTGAAGTGAACGTCGGGGCCGACGTCAAGAGCAAACGCTGCTCTTTCGCATAGCGGCGAGCCGGATTCCCTGCAAATAACCCAACCACTTCATTGACAGGATCAATCAGGAATGCTATTATATTGCCAATCACCGAACTTCCGAAAAGGTGATAGTCATGACTTACAATATATCTTTTCAAACGGTAGAACCCCTCACCAATCGCACTTCCCACAAGAGGAGTTATAAAAATGTCTTGTATCGACGGACGCTCATTGACCGCCTCGATACCAAACTCCCATCCTATTGTAGAAATACAAGCAGAATACAAAAGAGAGCCCCAAAACGAAAGGCCGCAACTTCGAGCAGCCATGAAGTAGGCAGCTCCTGCATATGGATGCAACACAAGATTGAATATCGGGTTATCACTATCCCATTCAAAACCATCTTTGAACACATGATTATACCATCTTTTATAAAAGGGAGTGTTGCGAAGTTCAGCTCTATTCCATGATGTTGCATCTTCGGGAAGGCACTCCAGCACTACCAGCGAACTCACAAATGCTCCAGTTAGTACAGCAGAATTTATCCAAATTCTCTTCCAATCAGGATGCTGAAAGCTTAGAGTATTACCCTCGGTATATGCATATATAGTCTCAATTTGTAACTTACCATCTTTTGAAAAACGGTCGCCTGGGATATAGTCGCCTGATAATTCATTGGAAATTATCTCTATGTCAGCACAACTTGCTATCTCTATAGAATCAGATGAAACACAAGAGATATTATCTATATTTAAATCTTGAGTTTTAACAAAGGATGTTTTGTCGGGATCCCCCTCTCCGGCATAAGCCTGGAGAAGGGAAATCGACAATAACAACAATAATAAATGAATGCGTGTTTTCATAGCATTACGTGTGTAACATAGCATCAAAAAAAATCATTTTACTCCTATTGCAAGTTGCTGTTTCATATGGTGGAAATCGAGAACATCGAATCCAGCCTCTGTAAGATTTACTTGAAGGTTTCGGTCATTGAGATACGTACGAGGACGTTCCTTAAACTGTTCTGATGCCACTGACAACGTACAGTTATATTGACAAGTCGAGATTCCTGCTAAATCCAGTGCCGTATGAAAAAAAGAAGCACTGGTCGACACGTCTTTATGGCGATTGCGCCGCAATATGCCAACGACATTCGGATATCTATCTTCGTATTCATCTGAAATCCAAGCTAAGAATGGCACATGCAACTGATAGAACGATGGACGTGGCGATGCATGAAGAAATAGATTCCGGTCATCATCGAAGATATCCTCTCCATGGTCTGCTGCATACAGAAGTGCTGAACGCGCTCCTGATTTTTCTAACGATACTATCACTCGGTCAAGAAAATCATCAGTCATAAGAATAGTATTATCGTAAGCATTCACGAGTGACTGACGATAACTGGCACCAATACCCTCTGCATGGTCTGGAATGAACCGACGATGACGCTCATCATATCGGTCAGTATAGTCGAAATGACTACCATAGCAATGCACCACAATCAGCTGTCTGTCTGCCGCATTATCAATGACATTATTAATCGGATCATTCATAATCAAGTCATTTGCACTAACGGAGAATCGTTCCGGATAATCTTTAATAAAGAGACATGTGTCAGCCTCTTCTCCGAAATAGTCGATCATTCCACCATTGCGTTGCTGGTTTGATATGAAAGTTGTTGCAAATCCGGCCTCTTTAAACGCGGTTATGATACCCTTAACACTATAAATAGAGTCATAGACATCTGATGTCAGCGGAGACAGCAACAGCGGAACGCACTTGTGTGTGGTATTGCTCTCAGACATTGCTCTGTCAAACATCACAATATTGTCCAAGCGCTTCCACAACTTGGGGTTTGTAGGTCGCTTGTATCCGGCAAGTTGCCATGAGCCAGCCCGAGAGGTCTCCCCTACTACGAGCACATATATTTCTTTACCCTCTGCACTGTGACGTCCGCTTGCATTATAGGTATAACCGGCTGAAGACTCATTGTGGTGTTTCACCTTTATGTTCCTGTCAACTGCAGCTACAAGATTACACATGGCATTGGCAGGAAATATATCTTTGAGAGGAATATAGTTACCAACACCTGTAGCTATCAACATACAAATAAATCCAGCACCGGCAGTCACTATTCCGAGATGTCGCGCACAGTGTGTTTCCTTAAATAAGAGTCGACCTTTAGTGCAAAGAATGTATATAGCATATCCTAATGGAAGAAGATAAAGTATACTGACAACAGCAATACTTCCAATGAGGTTGCCGAGTAATTCTCCTACCTCAGATGAATTGGTTGTAACAAGATTAAGAAACATGTCGACTGCAATTATATCATGACCATAGAGAGCGAGCAAAACAGTCTGAAAAGCCCCAAAAAACATAAAGGGAAACGACAACAACACATTTCTGCCGACATTTCGAGATCCGGCTAACAATAAAATGTATAGTCCGGCGGGAAGCAATACGTTTGCAATACAACCGAATAAAGACAACCCCTCTGTGTAGCAAAGAAGCAAGTTTGGCAATAGCAACCCAAAGAGAGTCATACACACAAGTACACCCTCAGGCCGTCTTACCATATTTATAAATATTCCAAGATCAAACTTTTTCATAAGAATTAAGGCTTATCGGATTAGAATGCTTCATTAATATTGAAGATTATGCCGGACTCCCCTTTGCCGAAGCCATAGTCGAGTCGGACATTGACGTTTTTCTTGAACTCCCAACGTAAACCAATCCCCGCATTTGGTAATAGTTCGTTCATGTGTATATCTTTACCATGAAACACAGATCCGACACCACCCCACGCCACGATGCCCCATCGATTCCAAATATTCTGCCTAAGTTCTATGGTTAAATCTACGGCATTTCTGTCGCGGTAACGGTTTTCATAGTATCCACGCATCGTGTAGCTTCCACCTACCGACGAAAGCATACTCCAATTAGGATTTCCGTATGTAAAACGCCCATGAACTCGCCCGGCAAAAGTAGAATTTTTCCACATAGGAAAATAAAAATTGCCAGAGAATTCGGTTAAAGAGAATGACTGATTTCCGTTGCCAAACAAACGGGGGAAGAACTTTTGCTCAAGGCTAAGAAGAATTCCCTTTTTGGGAGCTGTAAGATTATCGCGTGTGTCATAGCTAAGCACAATGCCGGCACCAACACTCGTATTGGTAAAAGGCTGTCCTTGCCACAAAGCAGAATCACCTTCTATCTTAGAGGCTCGCACATGATCCACATCAACAGCTGGTCCGAAATAAAGATTATTTGCAAGACGGAAGAGAGACTTAATTTTAGCACGAATAGAAAATTCGGAATAACTTGTCTCATTAGCATCATTTGAACCATTATCATAACCGATTCCCCAAAATTTTGTGGGGAAATGCACAAAATCCAAATCATAAATTAGTCGCATTCCGCCTGAATTAGAGATATGGTTGCCAGAAAGCCCAATAGAGAAGAGGAGTGTTGTCGAAATATCACCATATATGGAGATATTTGATGGCACAGAAAGAGAGTCGTATGGATTATTGCGATATACAGCAGCAGCTACGAGCCCGATGCCAAGCTTAGATTCGCTGCTATAATACGGACCTCCGAGAAAACTAAAGTCAACTTTCTTGTCACTTTTTTCTTTATTAGAATCATCAAGATATTCAAGTATAGAATTAAAGAAATTCTTCTTTGTTGATTTTGATTTATCTCCGGAGGCTGTAGTCTCATCGAGAATCACCTTACCTCCTACATCTGAGATGGTACTATTCTTTGCAGACTCCATATTTGTAGCACCGAAAGCAACAATGCAAAAAAGAAGCATTGCTGACATCAGCAGTGCGAAACGCATTAAAACATGAAGTCTTTTGTTCATAATCAAAAGTTAATTGATATTTAACATCAATATCCAATAAAGGATAATTCTATGTCGACGTATAATTCTTTACTCTTACCCCATTTTAAACAATTGTATTGTTCGAAAAAAAATTAGTAGACGAGGTAAAAAGAAAAACAGGACAAAATTTAATAAAAATGCAATACGGATTCTGAATCTTAGTTTGCTTTTAATAGTCAACTCATCGTGAAGAGAAGATTAAAGAGATGATTAAAAAAAAAAATTTGCAATGAATAAGATTTTTTTGTATTTTTGTGGAAATTGCAATGAATATGGCCGAAAATGACAATATCGAACTGAACTCAGACATATCATCTACACCCAACGACGAGTCAACAACACAGAATTACGAGACACTCGAAAACAGCCTTGAGAACACTGAGAGTCCAAAGCCTGGCAACCAGATAACGGCTACATACAAGGTGCCCGGGGCAGGAGATAAGAAACATCAGCTTTCTGGAATGTTCCGCAATTGGTATCTTGAATATGCCAGTTACGTAATTCTTGAACGTGCAGTACCACACATCGAAGATGGTCTGAAACCAGTGCAACGGCGTATTCTTCACACCATGGAAACTCTCGACGATGGTCGCTATAACAAAGTTGCGAATATCGTGGGAAGCACCATGAGCTACCACCCACATGGAGATGCCTCGATTGGCGACGCACTGGTACAGCTCGGACAAAAGGAACTGCTTGTAGACACGCAGGGAAACTGGGGTAACATACTGACCGGTGACTCAGCAGCCGCACCGCGTTATATAGAAGCGCGGCTCAGCGAGTTCGCACTTGAAACATTGTTCTCGCCAAAAATCACCGAATGGCAGCCGAGTTACGACGGACGCAAAAAGGAACCGGTTACACTCCCCGTAAAATTCCCCTTACTACTTGCTCAAGGCGTAGAGGGTATAGCCGTGGGTCTCAACAGCAAGATTCTACCCCACAACTTCAATGAGATAGCGGATGCTGCCATCCACTTTCTTAAGGGGGAAAGTTTCAGTCTTCTTCCCGACTTTCAGACCGGAGGTTTAATGGATGCATCTCGCTACAACGATGGGGCACGAGGTGGATCTATTCGCGTAAGAGCTAAAATAGAAAAGATCGACAACAAAACCCTTGCCATACGGGAACTTCCTTTCGGCAAAACCACTGCGTCATTGATTGAGACTATACTCAAGGCAATGGAGAAGGGAAAAATTAAGGTGAGAAAAGTAGATGACAACACGTCTGCTACAGCCGAGATTCTCGTTCATCTCGCCCCAGGAGCATCAAGCGATAAGACTATTGATGCGCTCTACTCCTTTACAGACTGCGAAGTATCAATTTCTCCAAACTGCTGCGTAATATGGGACAAGAAACCTCGCTTCCTCACTGTGAGTGAAGTGCTCCGGTTCTCTGCAGACCGCACAAGAGAATTACTTCATCGCGAACTTGAGATAAAGCTCGGCGAACTTCAAGAAACTCGTCTCTTCGCAAGCCTCGAAAAAATCTTTATAGAAGAAAGAATGTATAAGGATCAAGGAATCGAACGAGCCTCAGACATGGAGATAGTCGTAAAACGCCTTGATGAACTCTTCGAGCCGTTCAAACCCAATTTCTTCCGAGAGATAACTACAGACGACTACATGAGGCTTTGGGAAATTAAAATGGGGCGCATTCTTAAATTCAACACCGAAAAAGCAGATGAAAAGATAGCGCAACTCGACACTCAGATTGCTCAAATACTCCATGATCTTGACCACATAACCGATTACACTATCAATTGGTATACTCACCTAAAGGAAAAATACGGAGCTGCATTCCCTCGACGCACTGTGATAAGAGGATTCGACTCCATAGTCGCCACAAAAGTAGCCGAAGCCAATAAACGCCTGTACTTTGATAAGGAGGGAGGATTTATCGGCACAAGTCTCAAGGATGCCGAATTCAAATTTATATGTTCCGATATTGATGACGTATTAGTTGTCTATCGCGATGGCACCTACAAGATATCTAAAGTGCAAGAGAAACTATATGTAGGTAAGAAAGTAATTCATGTCGGGCTTTTCAAGAAAAATGACAAGCGCACCATATACAATGTAATCTATCGCAACGGCAAAGCCGGAGTCTACTATAAGAAACGCTTCTTCATCACCGGACTCACACGCGATAAGGAATACAACATGACCAAGGGAGAGCCAGGAAGTCGCATCGAGTGGATGACAGTTAATCCCAACGGAGAGGCTGAAAGCGCAAAAGTGCTCCTCAAAGACGAGCCGGGGCCGGACGGAAGAAGGCCTCGCAATCGCGAAGTCACAGTAGACTTTGCCGCTCTCGATATTAAGGGTAAAGATTCGCTCGGCAACCTTGTCACAAAATATACCGTACAATCCGTGACACTCGAAAAGAAAGGCACTTCAACCCTCGGTGGCCGGGATGTATGGTTTGACAGAGACGTGCTTCGTCTCAACTACGATGGACGAGGCGAAAAGCTGGGATCATTCCTCGGAGAAGACCTTGTACTTGTCATCACCAAAGAAGGAGAATTCTACACTACGAGCTTCTCTGAAGAAAACCACTATGACGACAATATCCTACGCATAGAAAAATTCGACAAGCGGAAAGTTTGGACCCTTGCGCTCAACGACTCAGACTTAGGTTATCCTTATCTAAAACGCTTCCAGTTCGAACAATCTAAGAATCCACAACGATTTGTGGGAAGTAGTGCTTCATCAAGCATTATTCTTCTCACCGACACTCCATTTGCCAGACTACTCGTAAAGTTTGGAGGCAATGACTCGGTACGTCCTGAATTGGAAATAGACACAGAAGAATTCATCGCTGTAAAGGGATTCAAAGCAAAAGGGAAACGCATCACTACTTGGCAAGTGGAAAATATTTCCGAACTTGAACCGCTCCGCAAACCTGAGCCAGAGGAACCGGCACAGTCGGAAACAACAGAGAGTCCGGAAGACGAACCTGAAGAAACGATAGGAGATGACACTCAAGAATCATCATCGCCTACCGTGATAGAAGGAACTCTTTTTGATTTCTAATACTATTTGTAACGTTTGGGGGCTTCTCCTTGTAGGAGCATAGTGAAAAATGGCAATTTATTAAATCATGAGATTATTTTTCCATATATTATTAGGAATTGCACTGTCGCTATGTGTGACTGGGTGTGTTGACGATGGGAAACAAGTAAACGACCCAGAGGGAAACTTCGAATCGCTATGGCACACGATAAACGACCATTATTGCTTCTTTGAAGAGAAGGGTATTGATTGGGACTCTGTGTATCGGGAATACCGTCCTCTTGTCAATCAAGAGACAAACTTCCTCGAACTTTTCAACATATGCTCCGATATGCTCAATGAGCTAAAAGATGGACACGTAAACCTGTCATCAACATTCAACACCTCCTACTACCGCAAATGGTGGAGCGACTATCCACAAGATTTCAGACTGCGCACCATTCAAGAAAATTATCTTAAATTCAACTATCTCCAGACATCCGGAATCAGTTACGCAATGCTTCCGGACACAATCGGGTATATGTATTACCCTTCTTTCTCCTACGATATTGGCAATCTGAATCTCGACTATATACTTGCACTGCTTCATAAGAGCAAAGGTCTTATCATTGACATACGCGACAACGGTGGAGGTCAACTGACCAATATCAAGACCCTTGTGAGCCGACTCATAAAAAACAGAGTATCGGGAGGTTCAATACGCCACAAAACAGGTCCGGGACACAATGCCTTTTCCGACCCATATGAAATATACTATGACCCGTGCGACACGATTCGCATCAGCTATCTCGACCGCCCTATAGCAGTACTAACCAACCGAAGTTGCTACAGTGCAGCAAACGATTTCGTAGCAGTAATGAAGTCACTCCCAAATGTCAGCATAATCGGTTCTAAAACCGGAGGTGGTGGAGGACTACCATTTAATTCTGAGATGCCAATAGGTTGGAGCATTCGATTCTCAGCATGCCCTATGACAGCACCAGATGGCAGCATTACAGAATTCGGTATAGAACCGACAGAAGGATGCTTAGTACATGCACCCGACGAAGAACTAATCCGAGGAAAAGATGCAATCCTTGATTTTGCAATAAATAAAATTCTTATGGAAGTTGAAAATGGGGAATGACGTCTGAACCTTAATTGTTAACTCATATAATAATTATTGCACAGACTTGATAACTAACCATACAAGCTGGATGGATGATAGTCAAATTTTATTATACAAAAACTAAAACACTGTCTTTTAAATAAATACACTATTCTTTTAATTAAATTATAAAAAAAAATTATTGTGTTTAGCTCAAAATATCAAAAGTTTTTCTTAACTTTGCGAAGTATTAGGACTTGTTTTCTTGAGGAGACGTCCGACCCAAAAGTAAAACAACACTCGCGTTAAATGAATGTGAGCATCTGTCTGGCATGAGTAATTTTCGGTCAGGCACGTTTTTGTGTACTTGAGGCGTTATAGCCATAGAGAAAGCATTTATTAACTCAGATTGTTGCACTTAGATTGTAATAACTCAAATAAATAATAATTAACAACTAACTCCAATCAACTCATCATGAAATACGAAAACAAGCTCTTTTCGTTAGTACTTGAACGAGTGCAAAGAGGAAGCCGGCTGGCAATTGCCACGCTGTGCGCCTTTGTGTCGTTAGCGCTTTACGCGCAGGAGACAGTGGTGAATGGTACAGTCGTCGACACCAACGATGAGCCCCTTATCGGAGCAACCATTATGGTAGCGAAGACCACCAACGGAACCACCGCCGATTTCGACGGCAACTTCTCCATTAAGTGTAAGCCGGGCGTAAAACTGGTTGTATCCTATGTAGGATATCAAACAGTGGAACTGCCTGCTAAAGATGGTATGCGCGTAGTTCTTAAAGAATCATCAGAGATGCTTGATGCAGTGGAAGTCGTTGCATATGGTGTCCAAAAGAAAGTGACAATGACCGGTGCGGTTTCCTCTATCAAGAATGAAGACCTAACACGCACCCCGGTCAGCTCTGTCAACAACGTGCTTGCCGGTCAGCTTTCCGGTGTGTCAACAGTGCAATACTCTGGCGAGCCTGGTTCTGACGCAGCAGAAATTTTCGTGCGAGGCAAAGCTACTTGGGGAGACTCCAAACCTCTTATACAGGTAGACGGTGTGGAACGCGACATGTGGGATATTGACCCCAATGAAATCGAGTCCATATCAGTGCTTAAAGATGCTTCCGCAACTGCAGTGTTCGGTGTACGTGGTGCCAATGGTGTGGTACTCGTTACAACCAAGCGAGGCAAAGAAGGCAAAGCAAAAATCGACATCTCACTCAACTTCTCGGCTCAGCAGCCAACCAAACTGATTGAGATGGCGAACTCTGTGGAATATGCTGAGTTCTACAATTACATGAACCTTAGCGATGGTGGCAGCCCTACATTCTCACAAGCCGTCATCGATCGTTTCACTTCCGACAAATATAGCGACCAGTTGCGTTTCCCTAACCAGCGTTGGACCGACTATATTTTCAAGAACACAACTCTACAGCAACAGCACAACGTCAACATTTCCGGTGGCAACAAGAAGGTTCGCTACTTCGTGTCAGCAGGTTTCTTCAGCCAGGGAGGTATCTTCAACCAGTTCGGCAATGATGACTATGCATTCGACTATCGTTACAATCGTTTCAACTATCGTTCAAACCTTGATATTAACGTAACTCCGACAACTACTGTCAGTGTTAACGTTGCAGGCAAACTTGACAATACCAAAAAGCCACGCACAGGTCAGGGCGCAAGCGGTATGGTGAAGGCTATCTATGGTTCTACACCATTCTCAGCATACGGTTTCGATCAAAATGGTGTCTACATTGCACCAAATACAGATCCAGCTTACAACACAGAGTATGACGCAGAAGGCAATCCTTATGTGCTTACTCTCCCCTTCATTGGATCTGCACCTATGACATACGTAACATATCAGCCAGGTGCATTCCACAACTCAGCCAACACAATCACAGCTGACCTTATCATAGATCAGAAACTTGATGTAATCACCAAGAATCTTTCACTCCGCGTGAAGGGATCATACAACAGTGGCTTCAACCAGCAGAAACAGCTTACTGCTTCAGCAGCGACAGCCACTCCAATCATGCTTCCTGATGGTAGCGTCGATCTCATCACTACATCATTCTATGATGAGCCTTCATATTCAGTAAGCGGCACGGGAAAATGGCGTAACTGGTATCTTGAAGCAGCTCTTAATTGGAACCGCGACTTCGGCGATCACGGCATTACAGCTCTCGTACTCTACAACCAGAGCAAAGAATATTATCCTAACACCTATAGCGACATCGCTCGCGGATATGTAGGTCTTGTAGGTCGTGTGACATACGACTATGACAACCGTTACCTTGCTGAGGTCAACTTCGGTTACAATGGTTCTGAGAACTTTGCTCCTGGCAAACGCTTTGGTGCATTCCCGGCAGGCTCTGTGGGTTGGGTCATTTCGAATGAAAAATTCATGGAAGACCTTAATCCATATCTATCATTCTTGAAACTTCGTGCTACAATTGGTAAGGTCGGTAACGACAAAGTAAGCTCAAGCGTATCACGATTCATGTATCTGCCAGACCCATTTGGCGTGAATGGTGGAGCACTTCTTGAACGACCGAGCGGTGAAAAACCTTACGGTTATAACTTTGGTACAGGCAATGGTGGCTATGCCACACAGCCAGGTGCTTGGGAAATGCAGAAAAACAACCCTAACGTAACTTGGGAAAATGCAGTAAAACAGAATTACGCTATCGACGTTCAATTCTTCAACGATCGTTTGAAGACAAGTTTCGACTACTATCGTGAACATCGTACAGACATTCTTCTCCAGAACTATTCAGCATCCACTATTCTTGGCTACAATCCTCCAATGACAAACTATGGTATCGTAGACAGCTGGGGTTGGGAGCTCAGTGTAGGTTGGAACGACATGATTGGCAAAGACTTCAGCTATTGGGCACGCTTTAATCTTTCATATAATGACAACAAGATTATACGCGACGGTCAGGCTCCTCAGGCATATGACTACCAGAAAACTGCAGGCCACCGCATTGGTTCTCGTAGCCAATTGCTCTTCTGGGGATTCTACGATGAAACAGCTCCTGAAAGATATGAAGCAGAATACGGAGTGCCAATTCCAGCTCAGCTAAAGTCTAACAAGGAGTTGAATCCCGGTGATCCAATCTATGTAGACATCAACGGCGACGGCAAGATCGACGGCAATGACTACAGCTATGACTATGGCAAGACCGATGACCCACGCTTTATCGCAGGTCTCAACATGGGTCTCGAATGGAAGGGTCTCAGCTTCAACTGCCAGTTTACAGGCGCTTGGGAAGTAACCCGTAGTATCAGTGGAGCATTCCGCCAGCCATTCTACAATGCAGCAGGCGACGGTCAAGGTGGACTTCTTAAGACACACCTCATGGATAGCTGGTCTGAAACCAACGTCAATGCAGAGTACCCGCGTCCTACACTGTCATACAATAAGCATACCTATGCTAACTCCACACTTTGGGAGAAAGACGCAAGCTACCTCCGTTGCAAATCTATGCAGGTTGCATACAACTTCGACATGCCATGGATGAAGAAAATTGGAATCAAAACTCTTCAGCTGTCGGTAAGTGCTTACAACCTTTTCACCTTTACAAAATATCAGTGGGGTGACCCCGAAAACCGTGCAAGCAGTTCACCGGACTATCCTCTTACTCGCACCTATACAGCAGGTCTGAAGATAGGATTCTAATTGCATTACCGAATAAAAAGAACAGGAAATCATGAAAAAAGTATTTCATAGCATATTCGCATTGGTACTGGCAGGAATGGCGGCAACAAGCTGTACGGATGAAGTTCAGTTTGGCAACACTTTCCTTGACAAGGCTCCTGGTGGTTCGTTGAATCTTGATAGTATCTTCAACAATCCGGACTACGTCAACCAGTTCCTAACTAATATCTACAACCAACAATACTACGGACTGCCTTACAACTCAGGTAAAAATCAGGCAGCCAGTACTTACAACGGCAAACTTGATGCACTGACCGACCTATACCAGATGCACTGGTCTGCACCGAAAGTATGGACATCATACTATACAGGCACATTCTCAGCAAAGGAAGATCCACTAATTTCGTATGCGAACGACAATGTGTGGAAGACTGTGCATCAAGTATCTCTAATTAAAGAGAACATTGATCGAGTGCCTAACATGAGCGACAAGCAGAAGAAGTATATCCTTGCGCAAGCAAAAGCACTTCAGGCATTCGCATATTCGATTTTACTTCCCCACTATGGTGGACTTCCAATCGTCGAACACACCATCTCTGACGCAAACGAAACAGTCAACGATGAATATGGCGAACGCCGCATCGGTCAGCGTTGCACATTCGAGCAGACTGTAAATGCTATCGTGAAATGGTGTGACGAAGCAAAAGATGACCTCTATTGGGCATACAACGGAAACGACGCAGAATCGAGCTCTATACAGACAGGTCGTTGGACAAAGGCTGGTGTAATGGCCCTAAAGGCTCAGGTGCTTTGGTTGGCAGCATCACCTCTCTACAACAGCAACGAGGCATACATGGGAGGTGCTTCTGAAGCAGAACAGAAAAACCTCGTTTGGTATGGCAATTATGACCAGTCAAGATGGGAACGTGCATTGCAAGCATTCGAAGATTTCTGGCGTGAAAACGAAAACAACGGAAGCTACTACCATCTCTACGAAGCTGAAGGTAAGACTCTCGATGCATACCGATTAGCATACCGTCGTGGATATATCTACGATGACAGCCCTGAAAACATCCACTGGACAAAAGTTGCAGGTATATTCGGTACTCAGGCATCCTATAGCTGGCTTCAATGGAACTGGATTGAAAATGGCGTAAAACGTCTCATACACGCGCCCACAGTAGAATATGTAGAAATGTTCCCGTGGAGCGATGGCAAGCCATTCGACCGCAAAAATGACATGAAGTATGACAGAACCTATTCAACTGAAGATTCAGAATGGGATGTTTATACATGTCTCAAAGGTCAATATGACAAGCTATTCTATGAATACTCAGAAATTCGTGGTGGTTTTAAAAAGACTTATTCACGTGATCCACGTCTTTACGAAAATGCCACAGTGTCTGGTACTCTTGAAAACCTTGCACTTAAATCAGCAGACGGTAAGGCTACAGGTAACATCATGGAGCTTTGGGTAGGCGGACAGCATGGCGCACAATGTGTGAAAGACCCTAACGACGGCACTCTTAACGAAATGCTTACCAGCTACTGTCCAACCGGTTTCGGAGCATACAAGTATGTGCTGAACAGAGTGGAATGGTGGCGAGATCCAAACATGCACTGGAACGTACTGACCATTCCAGATATGATTCTAATGTATGCCGAATGTCTCGCTGAATGCGGACGCAATCAAGATGCTATTGACCAGATAGACCTTATTCGCAAGCGCGTAGGCCTCAAGGGTATTGTTTCTTGCAACAACAGTCTTGACCTTAAGAAAAACAAAGAGAACCTTATCAATGAGATCCTTCGTGAACGTGCTTGCGAGCTTGGTATGACCAATGCACGCTATATCGACATGATTCGTCGCAAACGTACAGATTGGATGGTGAAACAACTTCATGGCATGGCAACATATCGCATGATCAAGAACGCTCAAAACAAGTGGGTGCGTCGCAACTCTCCTTACTTCGGAGACGACAAGAATTCTGGCATGACAGAACCTGCACGTTTTGAATATGAATTCTTCGAGCTCTTCCAGGGCAAGCGCGTGCTATGGGGTCAGGATCCAAACTCGACCTCTGTGAAAAAATGGCTAATGATGCCATTCCCGCAGGATGAAATCAACAAGGGCTACGGACTTATCCAGAATCCTGGTTGGTAATAACAATCCCATTCAAGGTTTTACTAATATCTCACAAGAGACATAAAGAGACAAATATGAAATCTAAGAATATATTTCTAATGTCACTGATGGCAGGTCTTTCCCTGCCGGTCACAGCTCAGGAGAAATGCGACACCGTGGTGAAGCAGTGGCTCGACCAGGAATACCATATCGGAGTAGACCTGGGAATCACTCGCGAAAACTCCACTGCCTCCGTGAGCGTGATTAAGAATGACGCCGTAAATGAGAGGAGTGCCAAGAACATCGGCAACTCACTCGTCGGTCAAGGCAAAGGTTTAATAACCATCGCCGGCAACGGCACATACTATCAACAGAACCCGACATTCTACATTCGCGGACTCCAGAGCCTTTCTGGAAGCAACCCACTAATTCTTGTAGATGGTATCGAGCGTGACATCACAATGATAGATCCGGAAGAAGTTGAGGAAGTGCAGATTCTTAAAGATGCAGCTGCGACGGCACTCTATGGCTACAAAGGAGCTGATGGAGTTATCAACGTAATCACTAAGCACGGTGAGTATAACTCACAAACAATCCGTGTGAACTACGAGCATATCTTCTCAAATCCTACAAGCAGACCGAGATTTGTTGACGGCCTAACATACGCAAATGCGATGAACGAGGCTCTTTACAATGAAGGTCAGGGTCAGTATGCAAGATACAGCCAGCAAGATCTTGAAGCATTCGCAAGTGGAAACTATCCACACCTTTACCCAAACGTAAATTGGGTGAATGAAACATTCCGCAACCATGCTCACGGAGAGCGCGCTTCTGTAGAGTTCTCCGGAGGTGGCGAGAAATTCCGCTATTTCTCAATGGTGAACTTTGTATATAGCGACGGATTCATCAAGAACCCCAACGAAAACAAAGGTTATTCCACTCAAGACAAATACATGCGTGGCAACGTCCGCATCAACCTTGACGTAGATCTTTGGAAATATACACAATTAAAGACCAACGTCTTCACATCGCTCAGCGAAATGCAGAGTCCAGGATCAAATGCTGATTTATGGGGAATGATCTACTCAACACCCTCTGCAGCATTCCCTATTCGCAACGAATTCGGAGTGTGGGGCGGTAACCAGACATGGTCTGGCGACAACAACCCATATGCACAATCTACCGATGCCGCATACTACAAACTCTTCAATCGTCAGCTATTCTTCAACGCTGAAATTGTTCAGGATCTCTGCATGGTAGCAAAAGGTTTGAAGTTTAACGTAGGCGCAAGCTACGACATCATGTCGGATATAGTAGAAGACCATTCCAGAAAATACAACTATGGTATGTCGAGCGTAACAGGCTGGGTAGACGGTCAACCGGAGACATCTTACTGGGAAGTGGCTGACCAAGCAACCGACATGGGAACCGGAGCCAGCACCAATACATTCTCTCGCCGTTTCAACGCATGGGCAGGTTTCACTTACGACAACAAATTCGGAGAAAACCATCACGTGATGGGTCAGCTGAAATACCACTATGACTACGAAGACGCAAGAGGCGTGAGCACCACAATCTTCCGTCACAATGTGTCACTCTGGGGTCAGTATACTTATGCCAACCGCTACTCTGTAGGTGTTGCTCTTGCAGAAATGGGATCATCACGTCTCGCGCCAGGCACAAAATGGAGTTTCTCTCCCAACGTATCGCTCGGTGCAGTAATCCTTAACAACCAAGACCAACCTGTAAACTTCCTTAAAGCTCGCGCATCATGGGGTATTCAGAACCTTGACCGCCTCCCAGGCGACAATGTTTGGAACTACTACCAGCAGGCTTACCAGATTTCTGGCGTACAATATCCATGGTCGGAGAAATATGACGGTGGTGGCACCAGTGGCGAGACCACAGTTCTTCAGCTTCCAATGGTTAATCCTTCTCACGAAAAGGTTGCCAAATATGACGTAGGTATCGATGCAAGTTTCCTTAACTGCATCAACTTGACAGCAGACTATTTCTTCACCAAACATTATGATATATTTGTAGACGGAGCAGGTGCATATTCAAGCCTCATCGGTTTCACAGCCCCATTCAAAAACCAGGGTAAAGTGATTAATCGTGGTGTAGACATCGAGCTCGACTTCAACAAGAACTTTGGTGAATGGAACATTATGGCAGGAGGCTCTTTCCTATTCTCAAGAAGCAAGATTCTTGATATGGCAGAAGAAGTCAAAGCATTCGACAACTTGAGAAACACCTACAATCCACTTAGCTCTACATATGGACTCGTAGCTGAAGGATTATTTACATCTCAGGAAGAGATTGACAACTCACCGACACAGACATTCTCTACAGTACGCCCTGGCGACATCAAGTATAAGGATATCAACGGTGACGGAAAGATTGACGCCAACGACGTTACAAAAATTGGCAAAAATTCAATTTGCCCGGAGATATACTACACATTCAATGTTGGTGCTGAATGGAAAGGAATCGGACTCGTAGCTCACTTCCAGGGTACAGGCAACTACGGATGCAATCTCTCATCACAGGGATATTACTGGGGTTTGATCAACAACTCCTCACTCGCACAGGAAGTCTACGACAACCGCTGGAGCGAAAGCAACAACCGTGCAGATGCTCTCTATCCAAGACTCAGTTCCACAAGCAACGCCAACAACTACCGCACAAGTACATTCTGGCAGCGCGATCGTTCTTACCTGAAACTTCGCAACGTAGAACTTTACTACAACTTCGACAAGAACCTTCTCGCGAAGACTGGTTTCATCAACGGTGCATCAGTATACGTACGCGGAGTTGACCTCTTCAGCGTTGCTACTGGAGGCGATGACAAACTTACCGGACTCGACCCCGAAGCAACTGGAATTGTAGCACCGCTCAACCGCCAGGTAGTGCTTGGAGTAAAACTGACATTCTAACCTTTCACCCATCAAAAATTAAGATTAATGAAACTTAATAAATATATAATCAGCGGTGTGGCGTTATTGTCGCTTGGTCTCACAGCATGCTCTGATCAGATGGACTTTGATGAAATAAAAATCAATGACATTAACTATGTGAAGAGAGACTTCGACAAAGTAGGCAAGATCACCACACACATCTATAGGGATCTGGACTACGACTTAGGTCAGATGTATAGTGGAGCGTCTCTTTGCTCCGCAACAGACGAGGCAGTCTACAGCCACCAGGGCAACGCCATAGAATCATACTACAATGGTTCATGGAGCCCAACAAACGCTAATGGTAGCATATGGTATACATGCTGGGATGCAATCTCCTATTGCAACCTCTTCCTTGACGAGTTCACCGGTCTAACATTTCCCGATCACAAGTACGAGAAAGACTACAACGACAACATGATCAAGTATGAGAACTATAAGTATGAGGTACGCTTCATGCGCGCATACTTCTACTTTCTTCTCGTTCGCCAATACGGTGGAGTACCTTTGATCACAAAATACATGAACGCTGAGGAGTCAAACAACCAGCCTCGTGTGTCGGCAGATGAAATCTTCGCTTTCATCGACAAAGAATGCTATGAAATCAAGGATTCAATTATCCAGAACTATTCCGGTGCATACGTATCTCTTGAGAACGAACCGGGGCGTGTAAACAACCTGGGTGTGCTTGCACTCCGCGCCCGCGCAGCTCTCTATAATGCATCACCTCTCTTCTCACAAGGAAAGACAGATGCAGAAAAGAAGGAACTATGGCATCAGGCAGCACTTCTAAACAAAGAATGTATCGATGCTTGCAAAGAACGCTCTATGCGTCTTTCAAAAGACTACGCTTCACTCTTTGCAACAGACAACTACATGAACTCCGAGTCTACTAAGGAATTGATTTTCGCTCGCCGTGTTGCTGCAAGCAACTCGTTTGAGAAATACAACTTCCCTATTGGCATTAATGAAGCAGGTGGTGGCAACTGCCCAACAGAAAACCTTGTATCAGCATACGAGATGACCAATGGACTTCCAATTACAGATCCGAACTCAGACTATGATCCAAATAATCCATATGCAGGACGCGATGCACGACTCGCAGTTACGGTAGCTGTAAATGGAGAAAAATGGCCTACAACCCTTCCAACCGATGCACTTGAAACATGGGTTGGCGGAGCAAACTCTCGCTCCGTGCCTTACGGAACTCCAACCGGCTACTATCTGAAGAAGTATGTTAATGGAGAAACAAAGATCTCCGGTACCGGTGTAACATCTACTACTCACACATGGCATCTTTTCCGTCTTGGTCAAGTATATCTCGACTACGCAGAGGCACTCTTCAACTACGCAGGCGACGGCTATTCTACACCCGATGGATTCACAATGTCGGCAGCAGAAGCAATCAACGTTGTACGTGATCGTGCCGGTCAGCCACCACTTCCAACCGGTCTTAACAAAGAAGAATTCCTAAAGAGATACGAGAACGAACGATTTGTGGAACTCGCATTTGAGGGTCATCGTATGTTCGACGTGCGTCGCTGGATGAAGGCACCTGAATATTTTGTAAACATCAAGGTGATGGAAATTACAAAAACAGACGACCAACTTACATTCACCCCGGTAACCAATCCGAGCTATATTACAAAACGCTCATGGGGCGGAGAATATCAGTATCTATGGCCAATACCTCAGGCAGAAGTGCTGAAATCAGGAGCTCTTGAGCAAAACCCCGGATGGTAATTGTAAAATCCAGTCAACCGGAATGACAACATTCCGGTTGACTAAAATAAAAACAGATAACATTCTATTTATTAACTAAAAAAATTTTTCCATGAAAAAATTTTTATTAAGCTTAGGAGTTGCATGCATGACACTCTCTACATTTGCATCAACTCGAATTCTGTATGAACAGAATTTTGAAACTGCAGTAGACGCAGCATCCACTGGTTGGAGCTATGGCGGAACATCTCTGTCTATCGCTTCTGACTCTTTTGGTAAATTCCTTGAACTTAATCAGGGCTCAGCCAATGGTCGTAGCGGTAAAGTAACATGGGGTCAGGAAATCTTTATGGATGGTGAAAAATCACTCCTCGGTGAAGATGGACTCTACACTCTGAAATTTGACTTCTGCATCGCAAAACCGTCAGACAATCAGTACAACAGCTCCTTTACAATCTTTACAAACCACGCAGGTATTGACAACCAGCCTTACCGTAACCCATGGTCACCCGCTGGTTACTGGCAGAACTACCTTTTCGACATGTCGCAGGTAGCTAATGAAGGTCTTCAGTTTGCAATCAATGGAGGAACAATCGAAACAACAGCAGAAGACGGCACAGTTTCTTACTCTATCGATTATTCAGATCCTTCAACAATCGGAGAGGGTGATTGGTATACAGTTACTCTTGACGTAAATACTATTGACCGCACTGTAGAATATTCAGTAATGTCTCTTACTGGAGACGAACTGAAATCCGGCACACTTGAAGTACCCGCAACAAACTACAATGGTGAAGATATCAGCATGTTTGCAGAAGGTCTTTTCATAATGGTTGCTCGTCGCAATGCAATCTACGACATTGACAATATCGTAATCTCTGTAGAAACAGAAGAAGATTATGCAAACGACCCGACAATCGCTATGACTCGTCTCGGCATGACTGCTGATGAAGAAGAAAATCCGGCAATTCGTGCATACACAATCACTTTCCTTGACGGTGAGACACTTCACGTGTTAGGTACAGACGGTAAAGAAACAGTTGTAGAGTACTATGACACAGACGAAGGCAACTACGTATACGAGACCACAACCAGCGGTAAGCTCCAGGCTTGGACTACTGTAGGTGGAGCTAAATCAAACGTGATTGAGGTTGAGGTAGACTGCACACCTATCGAGCTCCCTGCTGTAACAGCAACTATCTCTTCTGTAACAGAAGGCTATGGAAAAACATATACTCTTACAGTCGACAATTCAGATGTAGAACTTCGTCCTACAATCTTCATCTCTTACGAAGTGCGTGATGAAAACGGAGCAGTTGTAGAAAGCAAAGAAGACCAGGCATCTGGTGCTGTTGTATCCCTCACCGGCAAAGGCTCAATCAAGCTGACATCTGCAGCCTTCGGTTATCAGTCAACAACTGTTACAGTTGAAAACAATATCGAGTTTGCTACTAAGAAAGTCTATGACTTCGCACGCATGACTAAAGAAGAAATCGCTGCAACCGGCGTTCCTGCAGAATTTACAATTCAGAACTCTGCAAATACAAGCGGTTTCAGCAACTGGACAGGTCGTAAGCGTCTCTACTATGAACTCGAAGGTAGCGAACACCCAACATCTGAAGAAGATCCTACATTAGTTCGTGACAAAGTATATCCATTCGGCTTCGTTGCAGAAGACAACACTACAAATGTACTTGAGTACACTGTAAAAGACAACGCATCTATCACAGACAGCGATGTTGATGGTACTGGCTACATCGACGGTCTTACAATATTCCCAAAGACTGGCAAGGGCAACAAAAACTTAGGTTTCATATATCACGTAGGTATCTTCAACGACCAGACAAACGACAACTACAACAACATTATTGTTCACGATCTTGACCAGAGCGACTTCGTAGTATTCAACTACATCAACAACTATGGCGGTAACTCTAACCACCCAGTTTGTGCAACAGACGAAGAATACTACAAGCAGCTTAAGGGCGAAGATGCAGTTTACAGCGTAGCTGCAACCGGTGAGCTCAACGAAGAAACCGGCAAGTATAGCGTTACATACCCACTCTATCGCGTAGACACAGCCTGCACAATGATTACTATCTACAAGCAGACTGGCAACTCTGTAGAAGGCATCGAAGCAGCTGAGGTTGCAGGTGACAACTACTACTACACAATCGATGGTATCCGCGTTGCAGAGCCCACAAACCCGGGTCTCTACATCCACAACGGAAAGAAAGTTATCGTTAAGTAATTTTCTTAACAGATATTAATTATAAAGGGGCAGCCTTTCGGTTGCCTCTTTTTTTGTAGACAAAATTTGAGAATCGTAGAAAATTTTGTAAATTTGTGGAATATATGTAATAGAATACTTATACAAAATCATAGAATAACTATATGAATAAGCAAAAACTATTCGCAGTAGCCGCCACATTGGCAATCGTTCAGGGAGCTACGGCCCAACGCGTAACCGATGCATTGGGACGCGGACTTGTGGCAATGAAAACCGAAAGTGGAGTTTTCTGCTCATGGCGTATAAATGCCGATGAATGGCAAGACACGGAATACAATATTTACCGTGGATCAACCAAGCTCAACAGCAGTCCTCTTAAAGTATCAAACTTCACTGATGCCAATGGGACATTAGATGCCACTTACACTGTTCGTTCAGTAGTGAATGGTGTAGAGTCAACCGCATCAGACCCTGTAAAGGTATGGGATAAAAACTACACAATAATCAAGCCACAGCATGCTCCAGAAATCAAAGCTGGACTTGTGCCCAACGATGCAACAGCAGCCGATGTAGACGGCGACGGTGAACTTGAAATACTGATGAAGTATGACAATCAGGCAACAGACTTCCATAACGGAGACAACGGTATCTTCACAGTTGTTGAGTGTCTCGAAATGGACGGAACTGTGAAATGGTGGATTAACTTTGGTCCTAATATTGGGGATTTCCAAAACAACGAAATCAACATCATCGCCACAGACTGGGATGGCGATGGGAAAGCAGAGGTTGTATATCGCGCAGCAGATGGCACAGTGATCCACATGGCAGACGGAACGACATACACCGTAGGTGATGCCACACTTAACTACCGCGGCAATGACTGGCCCTCCGGACAATGGTTCATGCATTGGGGCAAAGAGTATCTCATCTATGCCGATGGTCTCACAGGCAAACCTTATGACTGCATAGACTATCCACTAAAGCGTGTGGAAGACGAAAATAATCCAAACGGTCTACTGAGCGGTAGCACTTACGACAACCTTGTAAACCAAGAATGGGGCGATGGTTACGGACACCGCTCATCGAAATATTTCTTTGCGGCACCCTATCTCGATGGTCGCAAGCCAAGCCTCTTTCTGTCACGTGGCATCTACACAAAACACAAGATGATTGCCTATGACATTGACCCGACTACTCACAAACTCACAAAGCGTTGGAGATGGAACGATCCGGGCTCAGGCACTCCTTGGTTCGGACAAGGATACCACAACATGGGAATAGCTGATGTTGATTGGGACGGTCGTGACGAAATAGTTTTCGGCTCAATGGTTATTGACGATAACGGCTTCGGTCTCTCCACTACGGGACTTGGGCATGGTGATGCTCAACACTGCGGTGACTTCGACCCCTACAGCAAAGGTCTGGAAATCTTCGCTTGCAACGAAAGCAACCCTAACAATAACTTCCGCGATGCCACTACTTCAAAAATATATTACCGCACCACAGGAGGCAATGACGACGGACGTGCAAACATGGGTAACTTCATCGATGAGTATCCCGGAAGCGAAGGCGTATCCTCGCGCGATGCAGCCCTCATCGGTGGAGCGTCTCACAAGGCTATCGTAGGCGATGACAAGTCTACCGTCAGCATCACGCAAAATTATCGTGTGTTCTGGGACGGTGACCTCTGTGATGAATCATTTGACTACAGTAGCGGCAAGAACACCGCAGGAGTCATCTATAAAGGAAAAGGTGGTCGCATAGCAATACTCGAAGGAAGTAAGACCAACAACGACACAAAAGGCACTCCTTGTTTTCAAGGTGACATACTTGGCGACTGGCGCGAGGAATATATAATGCGCGATGCTGACAATAACATCCGCATCTACTCTACCGACATCCCGACCGAGCACCGCATCTATTCACTATGGTATGACCACCAATACCGCAACGCGATGAACTGGCAGATGTGTGGCTACAACCAACCTCCTCACGTAAGTTTCGCACTCAGCAGTTTCGAAGACATTACTGTTCCCCCTGCTCCACTCACAATGACAGGACGAACCGAGGTCACCAACAACGGGATTATCGACAACTCTCTCAATGGAAAACACGTGATAATCTGCGAGACTGGAGACATGACAGTAGCCGCCGGCGATGGCGTATCTCCAACCATACTGACTGTAAACACCCCGACATGGGTTGAAGGTCATGATAACAATGACAAAATCACAACATCTACCTATACTCACACTATAACTTCAGGGTCGTTTACCGGAGACATGAAGCTTATAAAGCAGGGCGACGGTATTCTTCATATGCCATCAGCAACACATGCCTACAAAGGAGACACCGAGGTATGGGGTGGAACAGTTGCCATCAACAACGGAAGCCTACCGGAAAGCCATGTGTGGCTTAATCGCTTCGCAAGCCTTGAGGCCACAAGTCTCTCTATTCCCAAAGGACTCGACATGGAATACGGCTCAACACTCAGAATCGGAACCGATGATAAAGCAGGTAGCATTTCTGCCGGAGAAGTCACTCTCGGATTCGGATCGATCGTAGAACTTGATGTTTTTACTGAAGATATTGACCATCTGAGTGCTACAAAACTTACAATCGAAAAGAAAGACTGGAACAATGGTCCGCAATACCTGCAACCGATAATCAAATTTGCAGGTCACGGAGAAGACATCACCAGCGACCAACCGGCTCCGGGAAAATACTTAATAGGTGAAATAAATGAAATTTCTGGTAGCCTATCAGATATCATTCTTCTCGGCCTTGAAAACATGAAGAAAGAACTTGCTTATGAAGACGGCAAACTTTACCTGAACCTTTCTGCATACCAACATGGCACCAAGACCTGGACAGGAGGAGAAACCGCTCTATGGGATCTTGATAGTTCCACTACATTCAGCAATGCTGACGGAGAAAAGGATGTATTCGTACCAGGAGATAATGTTATATTCGACGATTCTGCAGAAAGCACAGACGTTGTGATTGCGGGTATGCTTCAACCCTCGAGTGTAACCTTCAACAACGAAACAAAAGACTATACACTGTCGGGCGACGGACAGATTGTAGGTGAAGCTAAACTTGAAAAGAACGGCAACGGCACCCTTACAGTAAGCAATATCAATAGTTACACCGGAGGTACTTATATCAATGGTGGAAAGGTAGTAGCCGGCACATTCGCCAACAACATAGGCACTGATCTCGGAGCATTCTCCGATGTCAACACTCGCATCTACATAAGCAACGATGCGACTCTCGCCGTTAACGCATCAACCACACTCGGACAAAAAATCTCCCTAAAAGAGGGGAATGGTGTGCTTGAAGTACCAAATGGACTGGAGCTGACAACTACTACAGGAATCTCGGCAGCCGGTCTCGGACAAAGACTCTACAAACGCGGTGCCGGAACCCTTAACCTTGCTGGCAACAACGGAATGTCTCGCCTTGTGATTGAAGACGGTGTAGTTAATGCTTCGGAAGTAAACGACGTGATCTCCCTGCCACAGACAGTAGAGTTTGTGAAAGGCTCGCTCTATGATCCGGCTAACATCTACTCATATAGTAGCAACCCCACCAACTATTACGTGGCTGCAGGCAACAGAGGAGCTCTATATCTTGACCTCAGATGCACATATACCGGAAAATTAACAGGCGAAGGCACATTCACTGTTTATGCATCCGGACCACGCCACGACTTGAAAGGCAATTGGTCAGAATTTGCCGGAGAACTGGTAGTGAACCAGCTTAAACGCGGAAGCTACGACCCTGACTTCAAATGGGACAACAGTTACGGCATGCCCCTTGCTTGTATGAATATCTCCAGTGGAGTAACATTCAATGCCCAAGGCTACAATATGAACCTCGCCAACATCAAAGGCTCCGGAACATACCACGGAACCGGCACACTCACTCTTGGTAACGATGAGAAAATCATAACATATACAGGTAAATTCTCCGGAAATCCGAAAGTGGTAAAAACAGGACTCTGCGATTTAAACATGACAAAGGAATGGGATGGCATATCAAGCCTCACAGCGGAGTCAGGAACTGTTACATTTACAGCATCGAAAGATCCATACAACACCACATTCCTTTCAGTGCCACTTACACTCAAGGGCGACTCAAAACTTAGAGGACGCGGCACTGCCGGCAATATTATGGTGACAGAAAACGCAGTGCTGGAGCCTGGTTGCTATTCGGATAAGAACCCTTATCATTACGGACCGCTATTCTCGACCGGAAACGTAACAATTGAGGAAGGTGGCACACTAAGCCTCTATCTGCGCATGGCTGGAAAGAATAATGACCGTTCTTACCTCAATGTGAAAGGTACACTTACTGTTAACGGCACTATAAAAGTCGAGATGAATCCAGAATATGTTCCGGCTGTCGGAGATGAGTTTAAACTATGGTTCACCGACAAATTCGAAGGAGAGCCCGCCATCGAGCTACCAACTCTTCCCGAAGGATTACTTTGGGACTTCTCAGGACTTAAAGATGCCTCCGGTGTGCTCAAAGTTGCAGATGGATCAGGTGTAGGAATCATTGAAGACACAGCATCTGTGGAATGCAAGGTATTTGACACACTCGGCATATACTTAGGTTCGGTGAAAGCTACTAAAGCCACAGCAACCGAAAGCGCACAAGAGTCACTACAACTGCCTGCCGGCACCTATGTACTGCGACTCGAAAGTGGAAAAAATGTTGAAACAGTCAAGGTTAGATACTGAACAGTGTAATAAAACTTGAACTATACTTTCTAAGAGAGGGTGTATCAAAATGAAAGTTTTGATACACCCTCTCTAATTTAGCCAAGTGTTTACTAATAAGAACAGGCCAGACTTTGCGTGTAAGTACACCTGAGGTGAAGATTTCAACTTGCTTTAGCTTGACCATAGGTAAAAATCCACATCACAAAAGCACCTACTGCGCAAACAACATACCGGCTTACACATCTCTTTCTTAAAAAGAATTATTGCACATTTCGAAAAAAATCAGTAACTTTGCAACGTTATAATGCCGCAAAGTGCATTATTATAAAAAATGCAATTTTAAAGCATTGATATACAAATAATTACAAAACAAAATTCTGACATTTTTGTCTGAATATCAATAATTATGTATAGAAACACAACATGCGGAGAGCTGAGGCTCGCCGATGCCGGCAAGGAAGTAACGATTGCCGGATGGGTTCAGAAAGCCCGCAAGATGGGAGGAATGACATTTGTCGATGTTCGTGACCGCTACGGAATCACTCAGGTGGTATTTGACAGCGACGACAACCAAGAGTTGTTTGATGCTGCAAATAAACTTGGACGCGAGTATGTGGTGCGCATCACAGGAAAGGTACGCGAAAGAGAGTCGAAAAACTCCAACCTTTCCACAGGCGACATCGAGATAACAGCCACTGCACTGGTAGTGCTCAACAAGAGCAAGGTTCCTCCATTTACCATCGAAGACAACACCGACGGTGGAGATGACCTGAGAATGAAATACCGCTATCTTGACCTTCGCCGCCAATGCGTTAAAAAGAACCTCGAGTTGCGCCACCGCATGGCATTTGAAATACGCCGCTATCTTGACTCGAAGGGTTTCCTTGAGATCGAGACTCCTATTCTCGTGAAGTCAACCCCTGAAGGAGCACGAGACTTCGTGGTTCCCTCGCGCATGAATCCGGGAGAATTCTATGCACTTCCTCAGAGTCCGCAGCTCTTCAAGCAGTTGCTGATGGTGTCGGGCTACGACCGCTATTTCCAGATTGCAAAGTGCTTCCGCGATGAAGATCTACGCGCTGACCGTCAACCGGAATTCACTCAAATTGACTGCGAGATGAGTTTTGTAGAGCAGGAAGACGTGATTCAGATGTTCGAAGGACTCGTGAAGCACATCTTCAAATATGTGAAAGGTATCGACTTCACAGAACCATTCCAAAGAATGACATGGAACGATGCAATGCGTCTCTATGGTAGCGACAAGCCAGACCTTCGCTTTGGCATGCAATTTGTGGAATTCACAGACCTCGCCCAAGGTCACGGGTTCCAGGTTGTAGACGATGCACAGCTCACTGTCGGCATTCTCGCAAAAGGATGTGCCGGCTACTCACGCAAACAGATTGACGAACTCACAGAATTCGTAAAACGCCCACAAGTTGGAGCAAAGGGTCTCATGTGGGTGAAGTTTGAACAAGATGGCAGCATCAAGAGCAGCGTAGGCAAATTCTACACACAAGATGAACTCAAGACTTGGGGCGAACGCGCCGGTGCTGAAGCAGGAGACTTGCTACTGATAATGAGTGGTGAGGCAATGAAGACCCGCAAACAACTCTGCGAACTGCGTTTGGAACTCGGCAATCGTCTTGGATTGCGCGACAAAGACAAGTTTGCATGTCTATGGGTAGTAGACTTCCCGCTGTTTGAATGGGACGATGAGACACAACGCTACTATGCTATGCACCATCCTTTCACATCGCCAAACCCGGAAGACATTCCGATGCTTCGCACCGATACAGGTAATGTCAGAGCCACAGCATACGATATTGTGGTCAACGGCACAGAGCTCGGTGGTGGTTCTATCAGAATTCACGATGCCAATCTTCAAAACGAAATGTTCGAACTTCTCGGATTCACACCAGAACGAGCATTGGAACAGTTCGGCTTCCTGATGAGTGCATTTCAATATGGAGCACCCCCTCACGGAGGCTTAGCTCTTGGCTTCGACAGATTCGTATCAATCCTCGCAGGACTTGACACCATCAGAGATGTCATTGCATTCCCGAAAAACAACAGTGGGCGCGATGTGATGAACGAGTCCCCCTCCCCTATCGACCAGTCGCAGCTTGACGAACTACAATTGGAATTGAAACTTGAGAAATAAAAAGCGATGCTACTCCAATTGAAAATATAGAATTGAAATTCACTAAAGCATTTGTGGTAAGATTCGTTTTTACTCACTAAAAAACGGTCTGCATATTCGATTCATTTTTTCAATTCAACCATAGAATATGGTCAAAGTCAAAGAAATAGAACAGGCTGTCGAGAAATTTGCCCCTCTTTATCTGAAAGAAAGTTGGGACAATCCCGGTCTTCAAGTAGGAGACCCGGAAATGGACGTGACCGCTGTGCTTCTATGCCTCGATGTGACAGAAGATATCCTGCTTGAGGCAAAGAAACGCGACTGCAACATGATAGTGAGCCATCACCCCCTTATCTTCGGAGGGCTGAAAAGGCTCATCGGCGCAACCCCTGTGGAGCGAATAGCTGCAGACGCACTAAGAAGCAACATCGCCATCTATTCCGCACACACCAATCTTGACTCGGCATTTGAGGGTGTAAGCTACGAGATGGCAAACATGCTGGGCATGAAAAATTGCCGTCCACTGGAGCCTAAGTCACCGGGCGATGACACACAGGGTCTCGGAATAGTGGGAGAAGTCTCCCCTACACCAACGTTAGAATTCTTACGAAAGGTGAAGGAGACATTCTCAGTCAGAGACCTGCGCTATTCATCGCAGACTCCGGGAATAGTGGTAAGGAAGGTTGCTCTATGTGGCGGAAGTGGCGGAAGCCTTCTGAAAGCAGCAATTGCGAGCGATGCAGACGTGTACCTTTGCGGAGACCTCAAGTATCATGATTTCACCACCTACGGCAGTGATATCTTGCTTGCCGATATCGGGCATTTCGAAAGCGAGCTGTGTAGTCGCAAGATTCTAAGCAGAGCTATCAGAGCAATCTATCCCGACTGCGTATGCTACTTCTCGGAATGCGAAAGAAATCCAATACGCATCCTCAACAATGATTATTAAAAGTAAAAAACTACACAATAGAAATGGCTACTGAAAAAAAAGCAGAAAAAGAGCGTAGCGTGGAAGAACGCCTCAGCGCACTTTACAAACTACAGACATGTCTCTCAGAGGTAGACCGCATAAAAAGTGTTCGCGGTGAACTCCCACTGGAAGTTAAAGATCTTGAAGATGATATCATTCGTCTGCAAACAAGAATTCAGAATTTCCAAGATGAAATAGAGCGTCAGAATGAATTCATCAAAGCAAAACGTGGCGATATCGAAACACGAAAAGTCAAGATAGCCCGCTATGACGAACAGATAAATAATGTGCGCAACAACCGAGAGTTTGCATTTCTTGAAAAAGAGAAAGAGTTTGAGAGCCTTGAAATAGAGCTTGCAGAGAAAAATATCCGCGAGGCTCAGGCAAAAATCAGCGATAAGCAAGATGAAATCGAGAAAACTCACGAAGAACTCGCAGACCACGAACACAACCTCGGAGAAAAGAAACGCGAACTCGAAGACATTATTTCGGAAACAAAACAGGAAGAAGAAAAACTCTTGATGCAAGCAAAAGAGCTTGAAACTAAGATTGATGACTATACTCTCAATGCATTCAAGAGAATCAGAAAGAACGCCCGCAATGGTCTTGGAATAGTGTGTGTGCAGCGAAACGCTTGCGGTGGCTGTTTCAATCGCATTCCACCTCAGCGTCAGCTCGAAATAAAAATGCACAAAAAAGTGATTGTTTGCGAGTATTGCGGAAGAATCCTGGTAGATGGTGTTCTTGCAGGGATTGAAGACATTCAAACAGAGCAACCGCAGCCTAAACGCAGAACACGCCGAGCATCCGCTGACAAAACCGAAAAATGAAACAACTGACTGCAATCCTCATCTCAATTATCACAATGCTGCCCGCTTTCACCCAAATGAAAGCGGAGCAGCATTTCGAGTTTTCTATGGGACACGAAACCGCCCGATGCACATATCTATCTCCTATAACCTACACCGGGCCAAGCTACGGACTCGCCTACGAATGGAAAAAACCGACATGGAACAACGGGAATGTGGGGATGCAGACACATGCTGATCTGAACTATGGTTATCTACTGAGCACCGCTAAGAATTCGCGGATGTATGACCTCGCGCTTGCTATTGACTGGGGGATTGAACGATTGTTTATACCGTGGCAAAACTGGCAAATATCAGTTGGTGGCACCGTGGGAGTTGATGGAGGCGTAATGTATCTGCCACGCAACGGCAATAACCCTGCGCAAGCTCAGCTATGGGCAGGAGGCTCAGTGACTTTTAGAGCCACATACTGCGGACTTACACTTTGTGGCAAGCAACTCATAATCAGTGAACGTGTTGTTATTCCGTCTGTCGGATGCTATTTCGCTCCGGCATATGGAGAGACGTATTATGAGATATATCTTGGCAATTACAACGGACTTGCCCACTTCGGCTGGTGGGGCAACAGACCTCAAGTTAAAAGTAGTCTGAGAGTGGATTGGCACGTAGGGAAGTATGCATTGACACTCGGATTCGACTACCGCTACCAAGGACTTGAGTGCAATCACATTAGCACTCGACGAGCTGTCTGCTCGGGAGTGGTCGGAATTAGCTTCTAAAAAATTAAGAATAGTCAGTTTAATTTGGCTCTCAACTTTGCTATATCAGACTCTGTAAGACCGGTACAAATCATTATCATATCGTCTGATATTCCATATTTAATCATTTTTAGAGCAGTTTCTTCAATACCTTCAGTTCGGCCTTCTGTAATTCCTTCTTGCTTTACTTTTTGCTCTAATTCCAGTCTAACCTCTTGCTTTACCTCTTGTCTGACCTCTTCTCTCCATCTCTCATCATCAAGTAACCTTTGAAGAGAGTTAGAATATGACACCATTTGTTCACCTGCCATATTGGAAGTTTTCAGAGGCATCAAAAAGATCCTGATATTCTTTACTTTTGTATGCTTCCGATTCTTTATCCATCTTGTCCATATTTTTTATTAAATACATTATTTTCTCTATCTCGGTATTGAAGTCTTGCCAACTCTTATCGCCAAGGTACTTAAGTGACAGGAAAAGCATCCGCATCTTATCTGTCAGTATGTCACCGGTCTTAACATCCATCAACTTGACATCGTGAATCAGCGCTGGCTTCATGTGGCTGAAGTCAAATCCGGTCAGCACAACGGATATCACCGGTTTTAGTGCATAGTTTCATCTCTGCCTTCCCTGTTCGGAATTATCCTGCTTGTATAGTATGACACTCTTTCCTCAAAAGGTGTTTTGTATTCGTTCTGCATTTCGAGAATAAAGTGATGGTCTCCATTCTGAGATGTGCAGTAGACGTCATAGATAATCCGTTTACCGTCGGAATCTTTGGGCAGCATCTCCTTGTCGAGATATGTCACGTCTTCAATCCTTATGTCATCGCCGAAGAGAGCATTAAGAAAACGAATGAGTATATGTTTGTTTTCCGGACTTCCGAATATCTTCTTGAATCCGAAGTCTGTGCGGATATTAATAAACATCGAAAGATGATCGAGATACGTGTCCGTTTGCCATTGCATTGTTTACGCTATAAAATTATTCAATTTTCAAAATTTAAAATCTAATTAATTTCCAGTACATTCTCACATAGTATTACCTGTGCAATAATGCGAGGATTCGTAGTATTGCATTCCCTCCTAAAATCATTTACAACTCAACAATATAATTCTAAGACTATAAAAATATTACACCTATTTTTTCGTACTCAAATCGTACAGATTTAGTACGGAAATAACACCACACGTAATTTCCGTACTATTTTTTGGGGTTTCAAACATAAAACTTCTTAATTTTGCCATCATGATTCGTAAAAAACATGAAAATGAGAAGTTTTATAGTTATAACATTAGTTGCTTTTATGACAAATGAAGCCATAATTATATAATCTCATTATCAAATGTTTATTTGTTTATATAACATAAATAATATCTGACCTAAATTTTAATCATGAACAAAATAAAGAAAAGAATGGCTGTTGCAGCCATTGCTACTCTTGGCTGCATCGCAGGGATCTATGGGTTCCAAAGTTCCGAAAAGGAATCGAAATCTGCTCTCACTATCGCGAATATTGAGGCGCTTAGTCGAGGAGAAGTAACTGTTGTGGGGTGTAAAAAAGCATCCGGTTGTAGTTGTTACATTTTTGATGGTAGCGGAACGCTTGTAGGAAAAGAAAAGAATCAAGCTCCTTACAATTAATATCGGTTCTCAAAACTGGACACCTGCTTTATAGGAATACTCAGTCATACATTATGCAGGTGTTCTGTTATTAAAATCACCTTTAATCATTTGCAACTAAAAATCCTCATTATGACTTATAAAAGTAATATCTTTAAATATCCCCTTATGATTGCTGTTATCGGCATATCTCTTGTGGGAACCATTACATCGTGTAATAAATCAGGAAAGAAGTGTCAGGGTGAAGCGCCACAAGAAATAAAAATTGAAGGAGGAGAATTATTGACCGACAGGTTCATCTCTATCAACAATATATTGCTTAACAACAACTGTCTTTGGGTTTACTCAGAAGAGAATCCCTCTACCATACTGCATGTAATTGACAAAAATGGGAATCTACATGCCAAAGGTATTGGTATCGGACAGGGTAGCAACGAAGTCCTTGAACTGACATCCATTCACCAATCCGGCGACAAAACTATCCTCTTTGACGGCAAGGCTGGAAGGCTATATTCTCTTATAGTCAATGACTCTACAATCAACACTGAGACACTGATTGCAGATATGGGAATGCTTGACGATGCACTTTTTCTAAATGGTAATAACATTCTTAAACTGCCTGTAAATTCCAACATTTCATATAAGATTGAAGACAGAAACAGCACAACACTCGATAGTCTTTCATACTTTCCACCTAAGCCTTACGGTGTGAGCGATGCAACTCACCACCTTGCCTGCACCGGAGCAATCGCATTCTCTCCAAATGATTCATCGTTTGTCAGAGCACTTGCTTACGACGGAGGTCTTGATTTCTTCAAAATAAATACCGGAAAGCTAAGTCATGAAAAACGTCATTCGATTTTTGACATGGATTATGACGTACTGAACTTGCAGGTTGACGTGCCATATCCCGGAGAGAGTTCAAAAACCGGATACTCAAGAGTGTATGCCACTCCTAAATATTTTTATGCTTCTTTCTCAGAAGCAACAATCAACGACAACCCGGATGCTTGTACAAATGAAATCCATGTGTTTGATCATTCCGGCAGAATCCTTTACAAGTTACTAATTGGCAAGCCGTTAACAGCATTTGCAGTCTCTGAGGATGACAATATTCTGTACGCATCAAACGAAGATAACGATAAATCATCAATCTACGCTTTTAATTTAAATCTGAACTCATATTAAAAAAAATTCACCCGCCTGGAGCACAAGTTGAAGCCACTCTTGTATTTTCCGGTGATTCCATCATTGGCAAATTCGAGCAAACTATACATATATATTACACTGATTTCGATTATCCGTCAATTATTAATATTACCGGAAATATTTTACTATAACCTTCAGATAGATGAACTATCTGACATAAAAAATTTTAATCATGAAGAAAATTATTGCTGTCCGATAAAACTTTTTGAGGCTGAAAAAAAATTAGGACGGATTCCATTTGCAGGAGTCAGTCCTTTTGGATTATTTTGCTGTTGCCAAACAAAACCAAATAACCATGCGCAAAAACAGTCATTTTAGCGGACAGCCATTCTATAGTCAGGTGATAAAATTGCTTGACAAGTCGAAAATTCTCTCTTTTAGCCGCGATTTTGGCGGAGAACTTTATACCAAACGCTTTAATTGTTGGATATATTTGGTTGTAATGCTTTATGCGGTCATTATGCGTTTCGACTCATTGCGTGAGATAACAGCCTCGTTGCTTGCCGAGACACGCAAACAGTCGCACATAGGTATCACGTTCAAAATCGGGCGCAGCACACTCGCGGATGCCAACAATAGGCGCCCTGAAGCCATATTTGAGGCCATATATCGCGATTTATACGCCACTTACTATCATATTCTTTCCGAGGCATCCGGAGCGCCACCACATCCATCGCTTTTTGACTAAGGGGGGGGGTAATGTAAAAAATATGGCTCGAACACCGTAAAATCAGCGTTCGAGCCATATTTTATTGCGCTATCTGACTTTTATCAGACAGCAATATTTGAAAATAAAACCAGCTAAAGACGCTTCCGAAAATACTAATTTTCAGATTTTGAAATGGAAACCGTCTCAAAATCTGAAACATTTGCTCTAAATAAACAATAATAACATTGATTCTTAATAACATTATGACGAATGTTTAATGTAGTCTTTGTGGAGAGAGGAGGGATCAAATCATAAATTTTGAAGTTCCCTCTAATCATGTATTGTAAGAGACCGCCGCTTAACAGAATAGTGTTACATAGTTAATACAATATTTCCGGCTTTTATGATAAATCGATAATTTTTATTATTTTTGTAAAAGAAATGCTTAATAGTCAAAATACTTCAAAAGCAAACACTCTTGATTATCTTTTACAGGAATACTAAAAACATATCATGAAACTACTGTATCGACTAATAATATGTGTATGCATAATGTTTTGCGGATGTGTCAATGGAGATGAACTCCATAAAAAATTCACGAAGATTGACCACATTTGCGACACTGACGCGCAAAAAGCAATGTCGATGCTCGATAGCATTGATTATAGTTCGCTATCTGAAAGCAATCGGCACCGCTATGACTTCCTCCAAATTAAAACACGCGACAAAGCTTACGTTGAGCATACTTCAGACAGCCTTATTCTTAATGTCATAGACTACTACTCAAGTCACCGGGAAGATGGACTATATCCCGAAGCACTTTATTACGGAGGACGCGTCTACTCTGATATGGGTGACTTCCCTACTGCCATAACTTATTTTCAGGATGCTCTTGATATTATTCCTAACGACAAGGAGTTTCTGCAACTAAAATGTAGAACCTTAAGTCAAACCGGAAGACTCCTTGATGAATTAATGCTCCACTCTCAGGCAATACCATATATAAAAGAGGCTATTAAAATAGAAAGTATCCTCAAGGATACTTTAAGATTAGTATATGATGAACTTTTAATATCCAAATGCTATTTATATAAAGACACAATATCGGAAGCTCGATTTCACATAGAAAATGCTTTGCAACATTCGAATAATATTCCGAGTGAAGACAAGGCTTGGATTAAAGTTCAGCTTACAGAAATTTTACTTGCTGAGAACAAAGCCGATTCTGCCTTGATCTTGATAAGAGAGAATCTTCCTCTCGTAGATTCTTTATGTTATAATTACGCCCTTGCCAACGCCACAAGTATTTATAAAGCCAACGGCATTCTCGACACTACATATATGTATGCAAAAGAACTTGTGACAAACAAAGTATGCGACAATCGGCTTACCGGTTATGACATTCTTTTTTCGAATGAACTGCGAAATGTAGTGCCACATGATACTCTTATGTCATATATATCAAATTATAAACAATTTATTGATGAATATTTGAAAAAATACGAAGCTGATGAAGTAACAATTAGGCATTCAAAATACAACTACGACAAGCATGTTAGAGAACGTAACAAAGCGGAGATTGAAAAAATATGGATTTGTGCTTTGTCTTTTATTACAATCTTATGTGCCATAATCGCAATTCTTTACTACAAAATTATAAGTCAAAAACGTTATACACGCATGAAAATGGCTTTACAAATTGTAGAACGAATTCAATGGAATATGATAATTTCAGACATAATAATGAAAATAGAAGAGAATGGCAGAATATCTGAGAATCTTGATGAATACAAAAGTTTAAAGGCCTTACCTGATTATAATGCGTCAGACAAAAAAACTCTTAAAAAGGAGCTATTGACAAAACTGGAATCGATAAGCGGCAATAGCTCAAATAAGCAATCTGTTGATGAAGTAGTGCTAAAATCAGACGTTCTGAAGAAAATCAATACACATATTACTAAAAACAAGAGTCTCAATTCGAATCGTGTCATCCTTAAAAATCTAGAACGAGCAATAAATACTTCTTGTCCTGATTTTAAAAACAATCTCAAGATTCTCTCTGACAACAAAATGAACGATTATGAATATGATGTGGCTTTACTTATACGCGCCGGACTGCAACCAAAAGACATAGCAATTCTTCTGAGTAGGACAAAATCAACTATTTCCGACAGAAGATCGTCACTTGCAATGAAGATTTTCGGCACATCAGGAAAAAATTCGCAACTCGACAATATAATTTTAAGATTATAAAAACATTACACCTATTTTTTCGTACTCAAATCGTACAGATTTAGTACGGAAATAACACCACACGTAATTTCCGTACTAATATTTTTGGTTTCAAACATAAAACTTCTTAATTTTGCCATCATGATTAGTAAAAGACATGAAAATGAGAAGTTTTATAGTTATAACATTAGTTGCTTTTAAGACAATTGAAGTTATAATTATATAATCTCATTATCAAATGTTTATTTGTTTATACAACATAAATAATATCTGACCTAAATTTTTAATCATGAACAAAATAAAGAAAAGAATGGCTGTTGCGGCCATCGCTGCTATTGGCTTCATCGCAGGAATCTACAGTTTCCAGTCATCGAAATCCGAATCAAACTCTGCCCTAACTATCGCTAATATTAAGGCTCTAACATCAGGATAATCCGATTTTGCTAATTGTAAAGATGGTTGTAGCACAAACAACAATGGAGAATACTGCTGTACTTTATTTGAAAAGAGATTATTTCTCCCCAGAGAGAACTAACTGAAATGAGATGTATCAGAGATGAATTTGATGCACCATCATACTGGTTATTTCTAAATTCCATTATATTGGATAATCAGAATCTCATATCAACAATGAACTTATGATTAAATTCAATAATTCATTTATTACTGCAGTAGTATTACTGATTTCTCTATCTGTCTTGTCTTGCTCTCAAAAGAGAGCCGAGAATATACCTTCATATGCAAGTGGAGTTGAGATTAAACACATCAAGGGTGATTCTATATTAGACAACGCAAGTGAGTTTCTTTACAATCCTGGATCGATGATAGTTATTGGAGACTCTCTGCTGATTCTTGATAATGACCACGAATTCAATTATTCTTTGGTTTCACTGAGTGGTGACAGCATTATCTGCAGAACCGGAGTTAAAGGCGAAGGCCCCGGACAGCTGATTGGAATCTCCAGAACACAAATTGACTCAGAAGGGAAAATTTATATCTACGATGATGGCAAATGCTCCATGCTGACATATAACAGTATTGATGAATTCATTAGTAGTCCAGATTCTGTGCCTTCGCTTCTCTTTAAAGACATGAGCGGAGGATGGCTTTATAAGGCAAATAATGGTTATGTTGGAGACAACCTTTATGGTGACGGTAATATTTTTACTCTCTTTGACAATAACGGAGATGTAGTCAGCTCTTTTGGTCTTGTGCCTGGCACAAGAAAAAAAGATGATATGAAGCCGGATTTCTACATGTGTTATCAGGCAAAATTCTCAATTTCTCCCGACAAAAAAATATGTGCGCTGCAGGTTCATTTCACGACTGGCTGGCATTTTTTGATGTCTCTGGAAACGCGCCAAGACTTATCCAAGAGTATTATTCCACTAGTCCAATTGTTGACGCTGATGGCAAGGACGAACAGTTTCATTTGAGATTATCGCCCGAGACTGTAAAACATTTTGCCTCAATTGCTCCGTTTAAAGACGGTGTATACCTCTGCTACATCGGAGCCTCAAGAGATAAAACAAAGAAGGATAACCAAGACTTCTCCTCTCATATTCTTAAATACAACTGGAATGGTGAGCTTCTGAATATATACGAACCGGATGAAAAGATTTACTTCATGGGAGCTACGCCTGATGGGAAAGTGCTATACGCTTCATCTTTTTATGATGATCCTAAAACCAAATTTTTCCGATTTGATTTATCAGATTAGTTAATTTGCCTCCATTTTCTGTAATAACACTCTATGAAAGGAAGATTTGTAATACCACTGATTATTTTAGTCTTTTCCATTCTAATTACCATATGCGTATGCCATTCCCGACTTAACTCTAAAAAACCAAGAGAATATATATACAGAAAAGCCTTGCAATACGAAGAATCTCTCGGGAAGGCCAATGTTTCTAACGAATTGATGAAAATCGCAGACTTTCTTCTTGATAACATCTCTTCTCATAAAGGAATGCCGGAATCGTCACTTGAGTTATATCTGAAATTATACAAAGCATGGATCGTCACATCGAAGTCAGCATCTGAGTTCATGGATTCTATAGAACGCAAAGACAGACAATCCTTTATACAGATAGCAGACACCGATGCTATTGATAAAGAACTACTATGGCAATACGTGCTTGACTTGTATAAATTTAGAAATAGCTCCCAAATCTGCAGTAAATTTAACACGGATGTCTTTTTGGAATTTATCGTTCCTTATAGAGTTGGCAACGAGCCTCTTAATTTAAAATGGAGATTAGAAGCAGATAGTACATTAAACGCAATAATGGATTCTATTGCCAACAGAAATGAACTGAATATACTTGAGACAGCAAACTTAGCAATGAAAGTCTGGAATGCTCAGCCATTTAAATGGACAGATGAACTTCCTAAAGAATGTACTTTGGGAGTAAAAGCGCTTACTGTTAAAGCCGGGAACTGCCGAGATTTCGGAATAGGAGCAATTTTTATGATGAGATATCTTGGTATTCCTTCTGGAATGGACTTTATTTTTTCACGAGAAGGAGAAAACTCGTCTCATTTCTGGCCATTCATCATAGATGAACATAACCACACCTTTTATGCCAATCAAGACATTCCATATTGGACTCCCAGCAGACAATTAGATCTTCCTGCTACAAAAATATATCGAATGGCATTCTCTGAAAACACTCCTCTAAATGACAATGACGCATCAAATTTGCAGAATATTCATCCGAGATTCCTTAACAGACATATGATTGATGTCACCAATGAATACAGAGATGTATTTCAATTAGAAATTCCGGTTTCTAATTCTTCATTAAATAACAATTCTGTCGTTTATATATGCAATGCTATGAGAAACCTATGGACACCTGTCGGTATTGGGAATTATAAAGACGGGATAGCTTATTTTAAGAACATAGCATCGTCTACTAACGCCTGTATTATTGCAAAGTGGGACAGTAACGGCATAAAACCTATTACTCAACCTTTTGTATTAGATTCGTTGGGAAACATTAGGTATTTTTCCATTGCCGAATATGAAGAGGAAGCCCATATCTACTGCAAATACCCATTGTCTTCTAAAAATGGAGATGTCGTTGACCGAATGATCGGAGGCCGAATCGAGGGGAGCAATTCTATTGATTTCTCTAATTCTGACTTAATTTACAAAATATCCTCATCGCCTGTTAGAAAAATAAACAGAGTTTCTCTATCGTCTTTAAAGCCATACAGATACATAAGATACATCGGTGCAGATAATTCATACTGCAATATCGCAGAACTTGAAATATTTGAAACCGGCAATGACAAAAACATTGCGATAGGTAATAAAGTATACGGAACTCCCGGAGACAAGACAGGAAAAGGCACTCATGAATATTACAATGTCTTTGATGGTGATTTATACACGTCTTTCGATTATAAGGAACCTTCCGGAGGCTGGAGTGCTGTTGACCTAAAAAGACCACGACACATTGTTGAAATTGCATATTCTCCAAGAAACCGAGACAATTACATCAGAAAAGGAGACACTTATGAGTTATTCTTTTGGAACAATCGTAGTTGCCAATGGAATACTCTTGGTAAGAAAATCGCTAATAGCGATGAATTAGTATATACTGTACCCCAAGGTGCTCTTCTATTTCTAAAAAATCATACAAGAGGGGTTAATGAACGTGTCTTCGAGTATGATTCTCAGAAAAAAACACAAATTTTCCACTAATAGTACACGAATATGAATAATCGAATAAAAAAAACTGCTAAAATCATCTTCATAATCGTAGCAACTTTCACATTCTCTACTACTATAGAAAATGTACTGACAATAGACGCTGCTAACCCAAAAAGCAGTAATAAGTCTGTATATGTGTCAAAAATTAAAAACAATGGAAAAATTCTTTCTGACAAAGGTCTCAACTCAATAAAAAGCGCTGACATCATAAACATCAGCATATCTAACGACACCGTATTTTTTGAGTTAAAGAAAGAGTGTTTGAGTCGTCTTGATAAGGACCGCACAAACTATATAGGCAACAAGACAAAAAACACAAAACAAAAATAATCATCCCAAAGAAAACAATGGCTGTTGCAACTATGGCATCATTTGCGGTATAGTCTATCAGCAGCAGCGAGAATAGAAAAGGAGCTGTGTCGTAATTAAGGTTTTCGATGTAGCCTCTCTGGCAATATCCTCACTTCTGAAGATTCAGCCTGCTCGAAGACTCATTTTTCCTTTCTAGTTTTTATGATAAATCGATAATTATTTTGGCGTATATATAAAAAATCTGGTGCTGGCAATAAATACATCTTTTCCGGATAAAAAAAAATCTCATGATTTTCTCTGACTACAAAATGAACAAGAATGATCATGAAGTGGATTTACTTATACACGCCATACTGCAACCCGAAAACATAACAATTCTTCTGAACAGGAAAAAATCAACTATTTCTGACAGAAGATCGTCACTTGCAATGAATATTTTCGACACATCAAAAAAATTTTACAACTCAACAATGTAATTCTAAGACTATAAAAATATTACACCTATTTTTCCGTACTCAAATCGTACAAATTTAGTACGGAAATAACACCACACGTAATTTCCGTACTATTTTTTTTGGATTCAAACATAAAACTTCTTAATTTTGCCATCATGATTCGTAAAAAACATAAAAATGAGAAGTTTTATAGTTATAACATTAGTTGCTTTTATGACAATTGGAAACGCTTATCCCTACACTGAAGACAACATACAAGCAACTCTGTATTCTCAAATCAACAACAATAACAATCGCAGACCTGATAAAGGCAATCGCATGCCATCGGTTCCAATAACATGCTTTGTATATTTTTCTTCAAATCAAATTGAAGTTTCAACTACTATTCCAATCATTAGTTACCAGCTTTGGGATGAAGAAGGAGAATCTATGATTGCTGCCTATACTTCAGACTCACAATTAGTACAATTAATGACGGGATTGCAAGGTGTATATCAGCTTCGGCTCGAAGCGGATGAATACATATATATTGGAGAAATAGAACTATGAGATTTCTGACGACTTTTCTCCTGATGTTAATTCTGAGTGTCTGTTGCGGTCGAACAGACACTCAACGGAATGCCGAAATTGACGAATATTGGCAAGGAAGAATGAATAATCTGAAAAGCCTACAGATTGCGGTAGTTGACTATTAACAACAAAACATCGCACACATCAAAATGAAATGGGTTAATATAATAGCGATAATCTTTCTCATGGGCTGCTCACCTCATGAGAAAGATTATGCTAAATTTGTAGAAGAAATAGTTGGTAAGGAAATATCGTTTTCTGATTCAATCATAACGATTAATGGTGTAATATCAGAATTACCCGTAACGGATTTTACAATTTTATCATATTACGATTCAAATGGTTGTACAAGTTGCCGCATGAAAATGACAAAATGGAACAAATTTATGAGGGAAATTGACTCCATTAGAAATGATATTACAATACAATTAATACTCGTCGCTGAGACAGAACAAACCAAACAGTTGGATATTATTGCTCAACAAAACAACTTTCACCACTCAATAGCGATTGAGAAGGATGATACATTTGCTGATGTTAATAATATTCCCAAAGATCCAAAACTTCAATGTTTTTTACTAAATAGTAAACATGAAGTTCTGCTTATTGGTAATCCTATAGATAATCCTGCTATATGGAAGCTATACACTACAGAAATCACAGGCACGGAGGTAGATACCAACAAGAGTAAATCATATACTTATGATTTTGGAAATATTGAACCGAACCAAGAAGTAACACATATTTTTCGTTTAATAAACACAAGCAAAGACACTCTGCAACTAAAAGAATTGGTTTCGTCTTGCTACTGCACTAAAGGCAAAATTACTAAAAAGTCTATTGGTCCGAACGAATCATATCAGGTAGGAGTCTCGTTTAAAGACACTATCAGTGGAGATTTTTCAAGGACTGTAACAGCCTTATTCAATAATTCTCATGAAATTGAATTCGAAATCATCGGATCTATTCGATGATTTAATCATATTATTAACAAACAATTGCCATAAGCATGAAAAAATTGTTTTTTATTTCAATTGCTATCGTAGCATTTGCAACTGCCGTCTTTACACAAAATAACGTAAATGACAACACAAATCTCAGCGCAACACAACTTGCTAATATCGATGCTTTGACGAGAGATGAGTCATCTGGAGGACACTCTGTAGCATGTTACTGCAAAATAAACTGGTTTAGTTCAAATGTTTGCACAGCAATGGGAAGCGGTGCATATTGTGGAGGAGATCCTTGTGATAGTCATGACGGAAACTGCAGATGAGTATGAAACAGATATTTCCAATCTTAGTTGCCATCACTTTGCTGATGGCAACATGCGGTCGTTCTAAAACACCTAATCATCAAGGATACAAATCTCTTGAAAATGTTGTTATGACCCTTGACAGCATAACAGCTGATGCCGATTCTTCAAGTCTGCAAGGGAACTTTATATTGCTGGATTCAACCCTGATGTTTGTAGACAGGCTTTATTGTAAAATCTTCTCATATTCTTTGTCAACAGGGAAACTACTTAACACTTATTCCGGATATGGACAAGGACCTAATGAAATGACAGGAATTATGTATGGATCTGCAATCAATCCACAAGACTCCTCAGCATGGGTATTAAACTCTTCCAATGGTGTGTATGGATTTTTACCAAACTCCGGACATGTCGCTTACAAAGGAATCATCGACTTTGGATGGAAATCACCCACACTGAATGACTACGAATCTACCTCATGCTATAACATTATGGAGATGAGTGATTTAGGCATCAAAATAACACAAATTAACGATTCCACTATTATGATACCATTGTCGCTCATTGGCAGACATATTGAGAAAGTCAACAATCAGCGGTACGACAAAGCACATATATTCGGACTAGTAGACACCAAGACTCTGAAAGTGCGTGGTTTGACCGGCAGATATCCAGAAAATCTTAAATTGAATCCTACTCCACATTTCGATTTCTTCGATTATTCTGTAGACTTCGACAATTCAAGAATATATACTTCTTTTGCTTCTGATTCACTTATATATTGCAACGATTTTAACGGAACAATTCTTTATTCTTTCGGCTATGAACCAGATGGAATCGACAGGGATTACACTTCCGGATATGATACAACAATTGATGATTTCAAAAAAGATATTTCTCATGTAGGGGTAAATACCGGTATATATTTCGATTCGCAAAGCGGCTTGACATTCCGAACATCTATGACGGATTTTGAATCAGGCGCAACGAGGATGCAAATATACAAAGATTCCAACCTGATTGCAGAGGAGTCTATGCCTCCATACTTCAAGCTGCTTGGCAAAATCGGAATGGTATACTATGGAGTACGATTTCTACCGCTTGAACAGGATGATGACTCGCATTTCATAATCTATAAGTTCTCGCTGCAGTTGTAACATATCGGCTATTCCTATACATTCTTACATTAATTTATAATATTGAAGTATTCTCTAACAATTCACAACTCGACAATATAATTTTAAGATTATAAATACATTACATCTATTTCTCCGTACTCAAATCGCACAAATTTAGTACGGGAATAACATCACACGTAATTTCCGTACTAATTTTTTTGCTTTCAAACATTAAACTTCTTAACAGACAATAGGATGCGTAAGCTCTAAGGAACAATGGCAAACAGATTTTGTAAAAAGGCTGTTGCGGCTGCAATACTTGGCATCGGCTATTACGAAGCAATCACCGGCATTCTCCAATGGTTGGGGATAATACATAGCCACCATAATAGTTATGCCTTTACCGGAACTTTCTATAATCCCGGTCCATACGCATGTTTTCTTGCTGTCATAGCTCCTATTGCAGCATTTACTATCAAAAACGCCAACTGCAAACTTACAAAAATCGCTGGTGAAGGGATGGTGCTCTTGTGTGCCATCCTCATTCCCACTACTCTTAGCAGAACCGCATTGCTCGCCGGAACTGCGGGGTGTGTGGTTGCGCTCTACGCACCGCTACGCAACTATTTCCGTAAAACCGAGAAACTTATTTTGATCGTGACCATCGTAGCCATAGCAACCGGAGTGACGACATTATACATTATAAAAAAAGATTCCGCCGATGGGAGAATGCTGATGTGGAAAGTCGCTGCCGGAGCAGTCTTCGAAGTACCTTCAACCGGTGTTGGCTGGGACAACGTAGCCGGCACATACGGTGATTATCAAGAAAAGTATTTCGCATCCGGCAACAGATCAGAGCAAGAGCAAATGGTGGCAGACGCCCCTGAGTATGTGTTTAACGAATATCTCCAGATTGCCATTGCATTCGGCCCCTTAGCAGCACTGATAATGACCATACTTATGGCAGGAGCCATAAATGTGGCATGGAGACATAGACATTATGGGTTTGCAGGTAGTATAATAGCAGTTGCTATAGTGATGGCAGGGTCTTATCCTCTTCAATTTCCACTCTTCACAGTAACAATTGCTGTAATACTTATAGCTTCATATCTCTACGAAAAGAATATCGCTGTAAGAATTACCGGCATTGTCGCCATTGGAATCATCTTGACTCTTTTCCTTACACGCTCTCAGAAAACTAACATCGAGGCTACATTCTCAGCCGCCCTCAACCTACACCGAACCGGTGATTGCAGGGGGTCAAACCAACTGCTAATTCCTCTGCTGCAGAAGAGCTCTGACCCTATGGTGCCAAACATCATTGGAAAGAACTATCAAGCACTTTCGATGCCTGACAGCGCGGAATACTTCTTTCGAAAGTCGGCTATGCGGTGTCCCAATCGTATGTATCCACACTACCTGCTTATGAAACTATATACCGACTCGCTGTCGGCAGACAGAAAGGCTTGTATGCGCGAAGCCAAAACCATTCTGACAATGAAAGTAAAAGTGCTATCTCCGGCTATAGACGATATGCGTAAGGAGGCGCGTAAGGTGCTTGAACAACAATATATAAGACAATGAAGGCTTCCGATAGAATAATAGACATTGCCTACAAAATGATTATCACTGCATTTGGAGCAATGGCAATATATGTGGTGCTACAAGTCACCACCACTTGCTCGTTTCACACTCCAAGCGGTTCGATGACACCTACCATACGTCCTGACGAAAGCGGACTTGTCAACAAATGGAAACTTGGAGCAAGGATATTCAACATAAGCGATGCGCTGGATGGGAAGCCTTATAGCATTAGGCGTCTGCCGGGATACGGCAAACTTGAAAGGGGCGATGTGATAATATTCAACTATCCATACGCTGATCAAAAAGGGCGACGCGACAGTATCGCAATGAATCTCTCTGTCTACTACTGCAAAAGAGCTGTGGCTGTGGCTGGAGACACGCTCGAGATTCGAGATTCGTTCTACCACGTGAGAGGATGCCAGGACACTCTCGGAGTGGCAAAAGAACAAAAAAAACTGCAATTGGTGATGAGACGGCAAACTGAGAAAGAACCGGATATCTCGAAGTGGAAAGGATGGATGCGATGCTTCCCAAAAGACTCTATATTCGGATGGACCATCAAGGAGATGGGACCATTACTAATACCTGGCAAGGGTACGGAGATAAAACTCGATCGCCGGAACTGGCTTCTCTATGGGAGATATGTGGAATGGGAAACAGGAAAAAGAATAGAATGGAAAGATTCTGCCGCTTTTATCGGTAATAATCAAATTAAAAGTTATAAATTTGCAGAAGATTACTGTTTTGCGGCAGGCGACCATGCAATAGATTCCAAAGATTCTCGATATTTCGGGCTTGTTCCTGAGAAATTCATAGTAGGCACTGCTGGCATAATTTGGAATCCAGACACTCGCAACCGTCTGTTTAAACCAATTAACAAACACTGACCATGAAACGTTTACTTTTCATAATCCCTGTATTGATGCTCTCAGCATCCTGTTCCAAAAGTGGAGACACGGAGAAAAACAAAGACAAAGGAAGAACTACAGACTCTATCGGAGCCACATCCGGAAAGACCGCAGAGGTGAGAGTGATTGATTTGAAAACCTCTGTTTTTAACCACGAGATAGTGAGCAACGGACACGTAACGGCAAGTGAAAAAGCCGATATGAACTTCCAGACACAAGGAGTTATAGCTGCTATTTACGTAAAAAATGGTCAACACGTTGAAAAAGGTCAAAAATTGGGGACTCTCGACACTTATAAGATGGAGAATCAGCTTGAAAAAGACCTGAACGCGGTGGCATCTGCAACTTTGGAGATGCAAGATGTACTGATAGGTCAGGGGTATGATCCGGAGCACCCGAATCAGGTGCCCGAGGAGGTGATGCAGTTAGCGCGCCTCCGTAGCGGTCTTGAGCAGGCAGAACTGACACTTGCCGCTACCAAGCGCGAATTGAGCGATGCCACACTGACCGCACCAATTTCAGGAGTTGTAGCTAACCTGACCACAAAACCTTTCAACATGACAAGTTCTGAGCCTTTTTGTCGCATTATTAACGACCATGGTTTGGAAGTTGAGTTTTTGGTTATAGAGGGTGAACTGGCAATGTTGAAACCGGGAGACACGGTAAGTGTGGCTCCCTTTTCAGACCCAACAGCAACTGTGGCAGGGCATATCACCGAGATCAACCCATTGGTAGACGAGAACGGAATGGTGAAAGTATGGGCTAAAATTGACAGAAGTTCCGGTCTTATTGACGGCATGAACGTGAGGGTAAAGGTGCGCCGCAAGATAGCAGAGGCTCTGGTTGTGCCAAAGAGTGCGGTAGTTCTCCGCTCCGGTCGTCAGGTAGTGTTTACGCTCGAAGATGGCAAAGCCATCTGGAACTACGTGACCACAGGACTTGAAAATCTCGAAGAATATACCATTACCGAAGGTCTTAAGTCTGAAGACAAGGTGATTGTGAGTGGCAATCTCAATCTGGCACACGAAACTCCGGTTATTCAGATTAAGATGAATATTGAAAAATGATTAAGTATTTTCTTGAGCACCGAATTGCGGTGGTAATGACGTTTTTGGCTTTGGTTATATTAGGCATTGTCACATATGCAACACTGCCTGTATCTTTATTGCCTGACATTCCCATTCCGCATATCACTGTGGAGGCGACACTTGACAACGCATCGGCACGCGAGTTGGAAAACACCGTAACGGCACCACTTCGCCGACAGTTGATGCAGACTGAAGGGCTCGCCGAAATCAAAAGCGAAACACGCGATGGGTCTGCCATCATCTCGCTGACGATGGACTATGGTGTTGATACTGATCTAGCGTTTATCGAAGTAAACGAAAAGATCGACGGTGCTATGAACTTCCTGCCAAAGACTGCAGAAAGGCCAAAGGCTGTTAAGGCAAGTGCCACAGACATTCCAGTGATGTATATACAAATGACTCCACATGAAGATTCAGAGGAGGCATTTGTTGCAATGTCTGATGTCGCTAACAATATAGTGCGTCGTCGATTAGAGCAACTTCCTGAAGTAGCCATGGCAGACATAACAGGCATTCCCAATAAGATTATACAGATAAAACCCATCTCCGAGAAAACAAGACAGGTCGGAGTGACTACATCCGACATTGAAAAAGTTCTTAAAGCCAATAATGTAGAACCCGGAAGCATGACCATTAGGGACGGCTATTATGAATATAATATCCATGTCTCCAACCTATTGCAAACAGCAGACGACATAAAGAAAATAAAGATACAAAAAGGAGAACGACTGTTTGAATTAGGAGATCTCGCTGACATACACCTCACTACACGCCAACCAATTGGCTACTCCCTACACAACGGACAACGTGCAGTGACGCTTGCCATTATTAAGCACAGCGACGAAAGCATGTCGAACCTGAAAGATGCCGTCAGAAACGTAACTGCCGATTTACAAGAAGATTATCCGGATTTTAAGTTTTCCGAAACACGCGACCAAACTGCACTTCTCGACTTCACTATCTCTAACCTTGAACAGAACCTCTTACTCGGACTGATACTCGTTTTTCTAACCTGCCTCGCATTTATGGGTAGCGCAAGGGCTTCTGCAGCAATAGGCATAAGCATCACTGCAAGCGTGGCTATCACATTGCTGTTATTCTACCTATTCAAAGTCTCAGTTAATATTATATCCATGTCGGGAATGATACTCGCGGTAGGCATGATGATAGACAATTCCCTTATTGTGATTGAAAATATCGAACAGTTCAGGAAGCGTGGAGAACCGCTAAAAGAGGCATGTGCGAAGGGAACTGAAGAGGTAATAACCCCTATGCTTTCCTCCTCTCTAACTACTGTGGCGGTATTCGTGCCGCTGATTTTCATGAGTGGAATAGCAGGTGCAATCTTCACTGACCAAGCATTTGCTATCACCGCCGGGCTTGCCGCAAGCTATGCCACTGCGATAGGACTATTACCTGTGACCTATTTCCTTTTGGAAAGGAAAAAAGAGAAACGAAAAGACAAAAACCTGACTGCAACTCATGCTGAGAATATTCAACAAGAAAGCAAAATAAGGAGACACCGACACGACAAATTCTGGATTGCCGCTACACTGCTAATGATTCCGGTATGTATTGCTCTCTTTCCCACCATACGCCGCGAAAGAATGCCGGAAATAGCAAGCGACGAGATGACAATTCTTATAGACTGGAACGAGAACATTGGTCTTGACGAAAACCTCAGGCGTACTGAAGAATTAATGAAAGATCTTGACGAAAGCGCACCGGGGAAAGTCTCATCTCGGTCAGCTTATGCAGGGCCTCAAGACTTTTTGCTCGGCAATGATGGCAGACTATCAGCAACTGAGACAGAAATCTATCTCAAAATTTCCGAAGCTAAAATCAATCCTGAAATACAACAACTGGTATCATCCATCATCTCTAAAAAATATCCGAATGCAGTTTTTTCAGCATCTAAATCTGAAAATATATTTGAAAAAATCTTCACTTCGAATGAAGCCAACATCGAGGCTCGCATACATCATAACGGACATGATTCTAATGAGACACTCCGTATCCTCGAACTCCACGAAAAGATTGGAACCGCAATAGGAGAAACTCCTGATGCAATACCTTTGCGAGAGCAGATAGACATTATGGCAGATATGGAGAAGCTTGCAATCTACAATGTTGACTTCAGCGAGGTGGAACGAGCCCTCTCTACTGCTTTCAGAGGATTAGAAGCTACTACACTAAGATCATACAACGAATACACTCCGATTGAAATTGTTGGGAATCCGCATACAGCAGACGAGGTGATAGCCAATACTTTTGTAAAATCCAGACCTGACAATGAGGGGGTTCAGACGGATGTGCCATTGCGAAACCTCGTGACTACCGGAAGAAGTGCTGGACTCAGAACAATCACCGCCGGAAATGCTGGTGAATACGTACCCTTGAAGCTTGATGCCACAGGGCATGAAGAGGAAGCTATCACGAAGATCCGGGAAACTATTGACAAAACAGACGGCGCGGAGGTAGAGTTTGCTGGGAATTTCTTCTCCAACACAAAAATGATGAACGAACTTGTGGTGATAATGCTTGTGTCGGTAATGCTTATGTATTTCATTCTATGTGCCCAATTTGAGAGTTTCGTGCAACCACTTATTGTGCTTGTTGAAATTCCTGTAGACACAGCGTTCGCACTCCTCACCCTCATGCTCTTCGGACAGACTCTCAACCTGATGTCGGCAATCGGCATCATAGTAAGCAGCGGTATCATCGTTAACGACTCCATACTCAAGATAGACACCATCAATGAGTTGCGAAAATCAGGTATACCTCTCGATGAAGCCATACAAACTGGCGGACACCGCAGACTCCGTGCAATTGTGATGACATCGCTCACCACCGTAGCCTCAATGATACCAATCTTCTTCTCTTCCGATATGGGTTCCGACCTGCAGCGACCTCTCGCCATAGCAATGACGGGAGAAATGATTGTGGGGACACTCGTGAGCATCTTCATTGTTCCACTATTCTATCGTGCAATCTACAGCAGACATGAAAAATAATAGACTGACCTTTTTGATACTGATAGTTCTCTCTCCACTACTCGCCCATGGAGTCACGCTTTCACTGGATAAGGTAATAGAACTTGCCAATGACTCCTCGCTAATGGCGTTCAGATACCGCAACATGTACCAGTCGAGCTATTGGCAGTATGTGAGCTACCGCGCCGGACGCCTTCCAAGCCTCTCGCTCAACCTAACACCTGCGAGCTACAACCGCTACATGACCCAGAGATATGACTCTGAACAGAACATCGACATTTTCCGCGAGCAACAGATGTATAGCGCATCAGGCTCATTGGAAATAACACAAAACTTCGACTTTCTCGGTGGCACATTCTATCTGGAGACCGGACTCGAATATATGCGAAATTTCGGAGCGAACAGATATACACAGTTCTCATCAATTCCGGTTAGACTTGGCTACCGACAGAACCTCATAGGATATAATGCCTTCAAGTGGGAACGAAAAATAGAGCCCCTGAAATATGAGAAGGCAAAGAAAGAACTTATCTACAACATGGAGGGAGTGAGCGAACAGGCAGTGAGCTACTTCTTCGAGCTTGCTCTCGCACAGGCAGAATTCCGTCTGGCTCAAGAAAATGTTGAATCTTGCGACACTCTTTATGCCATAGGTCTGCGTCGCCACAAGATTGCGGCTATCTCCAGCTCAGACCTGCTTACTCTCGAACTTGACAAGGTGAATGCACGCAACACTCTTGAAAACAGCCGTATTTCGCTGAAACGTGCCATGTTCTCTTTAGCTTCATTTCTCGGCATGGACAAGAATTCGAAAATAGAAATAGAATTGCCGGAAGAGCCTAAAACAACTGATATTCCAACTGACCTTGCCCTAGAGCTTGCCAAAGCTAACAGCCCAACCCTTCTCGCTGACCGGCAGACAATTCTTGAGGGGAAGAGAGATTTAAACCGGGCAAAGACCGAGTCACGCTTCAGTGCTTCGCTAAATGCCTCTGTGGGATTCAATCAAGTAGCTGACAAGTTTGCTGATGCATACAGAAATCCACTCAGACAAGATATAGTGTCGCTTCAGATTTCAGTTCCGCTTATAGACTGGGGCGTAAGGAAAGGGAAAGTAAACATGGCTCTCAATGACCTTAACGTATCCTCAATTGCAGCGAAACAAGATGAACTGCAAGTGGAGGAAGACATTCTCATGACCCTAAGCGACTACAGCGTGAGGCAACACCTTATAGCGTCGGCTTCCGAGGCGATGCGTCTTGCCGACCTCGCCTATGAACAAACGATGCAACGATTCATTATCGGAAAAGCTGACCTCAATAGCATTACCTTGTCGCTCAACAGACGACAAGAGGCCTCAAAAAACTATATCTCGGCTCTACAAAACTACTGGCTTAGCCACTTCAAGATACGTAAGCTGACTCTCTACGACTTCGACAGCGGGCACTCTCTGTGTGAAGAAATAGAATCGAAATTGAGATTTGACAATTAAATTGAAAATTATTATTGCAATTGGAAAAACGGGGATTTAGCATAATAATAGCTTTCATCGCGGTGGCAATCGCTGGGTGCGCACTTGTGCCTCTACTGCCGGTGAAACTGATGCCGTCTGAGACCCTACCATCGATTAGCGTAAGTTTCTCGATGCCGGGAAACTCTGCGCGAGCTGTTGAAGCGGAGGTAACATCACGTCTGGAGTCAATTCTCGCAAGAGCAGATGGTGTGCGCAACATTCATTCCAAGTCTTACAACGGAAGAGGACGTGTCTCAATCGACCTTGACAGACACACCAACATGGATAAGGCTCGATTTGAGGTGTCAACACTCGTGAGACAAGCATGGAGTGAAATGCCCAATGGTGTCAGTTATCCCACGGTCAGCCTACGAAGTGTTGCCTATGATAACGATGCCCCATTTATGACTCTTACCCTGAATGCACCATCGAACCCAGCCGAAATCCAAGCATATGGTGAAGAAAACCTAAAACCGCTACTCGCGCGAATAGACGGAGTAGGAAATGTGGAGCTTAACGGAGCAATGTCTATGGAATGGAAACTTTCGTATGACACCGATGAAATCATGTCGCTAGGCATTACACCCGACAATATACGCGAAGCCATATCAAAACATCTGGAGAAACAGTTTATTGGACTTGTACCGGCAAAGGGCACTGATGGAGACATTCGTCACTATAGGCTCTCGCTCTCCGGTTCACAAGGTAGCGACACTCTGCGTCTTTCTGACATCGTGGTAAATGTTAAAGATGGTTCGCATATCACCCTCGACCGGATTCTCACTGCAGAAAGGATAGAATCAAGAGCCAAGAGTCATTTCCGCATAAATGGTCTCAATTCTATCTATGTGAATATAACAGCTACCGATGCCGCCAATCAGATAGACCTCTCCGACAAGATTAACCAAGAATTGACAAAATTCTCATCTACTCTGCCGGAGGGATACATGATATCTGTAGAATATGACGCAACAGAAAGCATACAGGAAGAACTCGACAAGATTTATTTCAGAACAGCACTTACCATGCTGATACTTCTTATCTTTGTGGGACTTGTGTCGCTAAGCATGAAATATGTATTACTAATCACCATAGGCCAGATTCTCAATATGGCAGTGGCTGCATTATTTTATTACCTTTCCGGAATTGAAATACAACTCTATTCGCTGGCGGGAATCACAATATCGCTAAATCTTGTAATCGACAACCTAATCGTTATGACTGAGCACTATACACGCAGACGTAACAAAAGGGCCTTTACAGCAATTCTCGCAGCTACACTCACCACCATTGGAGCTCTTTCCGTAGTATTTTTCCTCGATGAAAAGACTCGCCTAAGCCTTGGCGATTTCGTGATAGTAGTTATAATCAATCTCTCGGTATCGCTCGCCACTGCCCTATTTCTCGTTCCGGCTCTCGTTGAGCGACTCGGCATACGCCATCGCAAGAGGAAACACGGACATATAGCAAGACGCATATCAGCATCTATAACTCGTGGATATGCAAATACAGCACGATTCGCCTTAAGATTCCGTGGAGTATTCATCGTAGCTGTAATTCTCGCTTTCGGGCTTCCGGTATTCATGATTCCTGAACATATGGAGGGAGAAGGACGTTTTTCTTCGCTATACAATACAGTCTTTGGCAGTGACACATACAACAAAGACGTGAGGCCGATTGTTGATGTCGCCCTCGGAGGCACTCTCCGCCTGTTTGCTGACAAAGTGAAAAACGGAGAATACTGGAATCGTGACAATGCAGAACCGGTGTTGCAGATTTATGCCACGTTGCCCAACGGTGCTACAATTGAACAGATAGATGCCCTCATAAAGAAAATGGAGGAATTTCTCAGCGGATTCCAAGAGATACGACAGTTCCGGACTTCTATATCCAACTCTCGAAGAGCATCCATATCAGTGTATTTTCTTAAAGAACACCGCAACGATGGATTCCCATACCGATTGAAGAGCGAAGTTGTATCGAAGGCTCTGACATTGGGTGGTGGTTCATGGAGCGTATTTGGACTTGAAGACAACGGATTCAGCAACGATGTAAGAGAAAACGCTGGAAGCTACCGTGTGAAACTCACCGGATTCAACTACGACCAATTGTCGCGCTGGGCATACCGAATGCGCGACACTCTACTCACCCACCGTCGCATAAAAGAAGTCACGATCGCCTCTGAATTTTCATACTGGAAAGATGACTATTCTGAATTCTATCTCGATATTGACCGCGACAAACTCGCTGCAGCTGGAATCACCGCATCTCAACTCTTCACCGCTATTGAACCAACTTTTGGCAGAGAAATAAGGTGCGGACAAATCATGACAGACAAGACAAGCGAAGCAATAAACCTATATTCCATACAGGCCGATAAGTATGACATATTCTCACTGATGAACCAACCATTTAAAACTGCTGGCAAGACATTCCGCCTATTTGAAATTGCAAGCCTTGAAAAGCGAGACGCACCACAGAACATAGTGAAGAAAAACCAAGCATATGAATTATGTCTTCAATACGAATACATCGGATCGAGCAAACAGGGAGAGAAAATTCTTAAACAAGATCTTGAAAAGATCAACAACCTAATGCCCCCCGGCTATAAGGCAGTAGATGAAAAACGGAAATGGAATGATGAAGATGAGAGTGGCAGATACATGCTTCTCGGACTCATTGCAATAATTATTTTTTTCCTATCTTCTATACTATTCAACTCGCTACGACAACCTTTCGCTATAATCCTGATGATTCCAATATCGCTTATCGGAGTGTTTGGCATATTCTACCTGCTCGATCTGAAGTTTGACCAAGGAGGTTTCGCATCAATGATACTTCTCTCCGGCATCACGGTCAACGCCGCTATCTATGTTATAAATGAGTTCAATTCACTACGGCGAAAATATCCATGCTCAAGCGAAGATAGACTATACCTACACGCTTTTCGAGTGAAGATAGTGCCAATACTGCTTACTGTAGTCTCGACCATCCTTGGATTCATACCATTCCTAATAGGAGAAACAACGGAATCGTTCTGGTATCCACTGGCAATGGGCACCATCGGCGGGCTCGCCATGTCGATGGTTAGCATCCTGCTATACCTTCCGATTTTCACTCTCCACAAGCGTTCTCGCATAGAAAAATAAAGATACGTGCCAAAATGACACGTATCTAAAAGTGCGCCCGGGGGGACTCGAACCCCCACGTCGTGAGACACTAGATCCTAAGTCTAGCGCGGCTACCAATTACGCCACAGGCGCAAATGCGATGCAAAGTTACAACTTTTTTTTTAATCTTCCAACTTTTTCTGCAATTTTTCTGCAATTTCTATCGTTTTTACGAGATCACAACGCAAATTTCGCAGGCAACGAACCCCATACAGCCAAAGAGGCACAGATATAGGAAGCAGTGGCAACATTGTCCATCCAAGCCATTTCCATCTGCAAGGACGATACACCCACAGCACTCTAAACACAGGAATATCTGACAACATCATAACAAGCCTTGTGTCGCGGCTGTCTGACAAGTATTCCACTACACGTTCTGTTTCATTCTGAAGTACATGAATTCGTAAAGTATCGAACCCGTCTACATAATACCAAAAATAAGACTTAAATATGATACTTACAGGCTTAGTAACATTGAGAAGAGCATCACTTTCATTTGTCATAGTTTCAAGCATTTGCTGTCCTCTCAATGGATCTATATCACGAATAATAACCTCCTTTATTGGCACAAAACGCTTAGAGCGAAGACCAAACAAATTTCTGAAGAAAGCCTTATAACGATCGCCATCAAACACTGCTGAATCATTCATTGCTTTCCAAGTGACATAAGCTCCGAGCGGAGCCAACACAAACGTTGAAAGCCAAATACCAACCTCTACAGGCCAACGGCCATCTCTCGCAAGTTTATAGCCTGTATTATCAAAAATATAGTAGACAAGGAAAAGAAAAATCGACACTACCAAAGGAGTACCGAGTCCACCCTTGCGTATGATGGCACCAAGCGGAGCTCCGATAAAAAAGAATATGATACAAGCCACTGAAAGTGTATACTTCTTGATAAGTTCTATCTGATGGCGGCGAATACTTTTCTTCTCATCTTCCATCGTAATGAATTTAAATTCATTAGCCGACTGATGATCGCGAGACACACCAATGGCTTGCCCCACGAGCCGCGCAGCGTCTGCAGGTGGCATTGCATCGAGCAGAGAATCTACCGAGAATGACCTGAGTGGAGCCTCTGTGTCATTTGCATTCTTTTCTTTAACCTGAGCATAACTGCTCTTCACAGGAAGCACATACGATGCATCGCGTAGCAAATCTTTAGCAAACATATTGCCTATCGAGTCTACACGATGACCTATCGAATCTATACTTTGATGAAGTTCAGTAATGTTCTTACCTACATACTGCTGCCTCATCCCTTGTTCGTCAAGACGATTGAAATTAGCATCGAATGGTATGAGAATCTGCTTATCAAAGAATGATTCGCGCCGGAACGGCACATTGCGATCAGAGGTTTGTTGTTCTCGAAGGTTCTCAAACTGCTCTCCATAATAAAGATGGAGATAAAGATGACTCATATCTGGAGTCATAGCCAACCTCGCGGAATCAGAAACAAGAATTGTTGCATTGTCGCCTCGTCCTACGTTGTAGATCATCACATCGTAGAGCATGCCAGTCTCCTTGTTTTTCTCTTTCACAAGAAGATTATAGCCTGGAATCTGGTCATAGAATACGTTTTCCGGGATCTCTACCTCGGGAGACTTCTGACGTACTGAGAAGAGAAGTGTCCACATCTTTACCTGCGCCTTAGGGAGCACATCGTTTTGAAAGAAAAAGGCTCCAGCGGCAATTACCGACACAAGTATAATGAGAGGAGCCATTACTCTAATCAGAGAAATACCAGAAGCCTTCATAGCAGTAAGTTCAAATTTCTCACCGAGATTGCCAAAGGTCATCAGCGATGCGAGAAGTATTGCAAGTGGAAGAGCCATCGGCACCATAGACAGAGCTGCATAGAAGAAAAGTTCTCCGAGCACCCCCATACCCAAGCCTTTTCCAACAAGAGAGTCGATATACTTCCAAAGGAACTGCATGAGCACAATGAAAAGTACGATGAGAAATGTCATCGCAAACAGCGGCAGAAATGTCTGCAGCATGAAAAGGTGCAGTCTCTTTACTAACTTCATTTCAAAACTGACTGCAAAGTTACAAAATATTCCTCAACTAGTAGGCTTATTCCAAGTTTTTTTGCTAAATTTGCGTTATATTACTGACGAGTAAAAGTCAGGCCACAGATTTTACGACACTATGATTCATACAATTGACAAAAATATAATATTGCCATGACACTATTTGAACGACTGACCGCCAAGGCCAAAGAAAATCCGCAGCGTCTCGTACTGCCGGAATCACTTGAACCCCGCACCCTTCAGGCTGCAGACCGCATTCTTAACGACAAGATTGCTGACGTTACATTCTTAGGTAAAGCAGAAGCTATACTTGCCAAAGCTAACGAACTTGGACTCCATCATATAGGAGAGGCTCATATCTGCGACCCCGACGATGTTGAGTTTACTGAAAAATATGCCGAACTACTATGCGAACTACGCAAAAAGAAAGGCATGACTATAGATGATGCCCGCTATCAAGTGAAAAATCCTCTCTATCTCGGATGTTTGATGATCAAAGCAGGCGATGCAGACTGCATGGTGGCAGGCGCCCTCAGCCCTACATCGAGCGTGCTCCGCGCAGCATTCCAAGTGCTCAAGACAAAGCCCGGAGTCAGCTGCGTGAGCGGTGCATTCATAATGCTCCTTCCGGAAGGTTGCCAATATGGCGACAACGGTATGCTCGTATTTGCCGACTGTGCAGTTGTACCAGATCCCACAACAGAAGAACTGGCACAGATTGCAGTGGAAACAGCCAAGACCACAAAAAACATTGCAGGACTCGACCCAGTTGTTGCAATGCTTAGCTTCTCCACGAAAGGAAGTGCAAGCCACGAGAGAGTTGACAAAGTTAGAAACGCCACAGAACTTGTGCATCAGATTGCCCCTGAGCTAAAAGTTGACGGTGAACTTCAGAGCGACGCCGCCATAGTGGAAAGCGTAGGCAAGCAGAAAGCACCCGACAGCCAGGTTGCCGGACATGCAAATACACTTGTCTTCCCCTCGCTCGAAACAGGCAACATCGCCTATAAACTCGTGCAACGTCTCTCCGGCGCTGGTGCGGTTGGCCCGATTCTCCAAGGTCTGGCAGCTCCTGTCAATGACCTCAGCCGCGGTGCTACCGTAGACGACATTGTCAACACAATCATCGTGACTTGCAATCAGGCACTTTCAGAAAAATTAAAATAACAATCTCTAAGGATACAGATATAAGATGAAAATCCTCGTATTGAACTGCGGAAGCAGTAGCGTAAAATATAAACTGATCGACAGCGTAAGCAAGGCTGTACTTGCAGAAGGCGGAGTGGAGAAAATCGGTCTTCCCGACTCTTTTCTGAAATTCAAGCGTCCGGATGGCTCGAAAGAGACTATCACAGTGGAAATGCGTAATGCAAAAGCCGCTGTTGGCAACGTGATAAAGGTTCTGACCGACCCCAAAGAGGGAGTTATCAAATCGTTTGACGAAATTGATGCTGTCGGACACCGCGTAGTTCACGGCATGGACAAATTCAACAAGTCTGTGCTCATAACCCCAGAAGTTATTGAAAAAGTAAAGGAGTGCTACACAGTTGCTCCTCTCCACAATCCTGCAAACATAGCAGGTATTGAGGCTGTAACCGAACTCATTCCAAGCGTGCCGCAGGTAGCAGTGTTTGACACAGCGTTCCACCAGACGATGCCTGACTACGCATTCATGTATGCTCTTCCATATGAAACATATGAGAAGTATGGAGCAAGACGCTATGGATTCCACGGCACAAGCCATCGCTATGTAAGCAAACGTGCATGTGAGTTTTTGGGCGTTGACTACGACAAACAACGTATCATAACCTGCCATATCGGAAATGGTGGTAGCATCGCTGCCATCAAAAACGGCAAATGCGTTGACACATCCATGGGTCTCACCCCGACAGAAGGTCTAATGATGGGCACTCGAGTGGGCGACGTTGACCCCGGTGCACTTGTCTACCTCATGAAAGAGATGAACCTCGACGCAGACGGGCTATTGAACCTCATCAATAAAAAGAGCGGTGTGGCAGGAATAAGCGGTCTCAGCAACGACATGCGCGACATCGAAGCCGGCATCAAGGCTGGCAATGAACGTGCTAAACTAGCACTTGAGATGTATGAATATCGTATTCTTAAGTATATCGGTGCATATACTGCAGCACTTGGAGGTGCGGATGTAATCGTCTTCACTGGAGGTGTTGGCGAAAACCAACTCTGCACCCGTGAGAACATCTGCCGCAACTTGGAATATCTTGGTGTAACATTCAACGCCGAAGCTAACAAGACACGCGGCGAGGAAGTTGAGATATCTGGAAGCGACTCAAAAATCCGTGTAGTAGTGATTCCTACTGACGAAGAACTAATGATCGCCGAGGATACCGCAGCCATCGTAGGCAAATAATACTGTGCTTATGCTTGGATTCATAAGCTGGAACCCGGACCCGGTACTTTTCTCTTTCGGACCTTTTGCCGTGAGATGGTATGGACTGATGTTCGTGGCTGGATTTTTTATCGGCTACCAGATAGTAGCTGCTATGTTCAAACATGAAGGGGCTCCCGAGAAATGGCTCGGGACCCTTCTCACTTATCTCGTGGTTTGCACTATATTGGGAGCAAGACTCGGACATGTGTTCTTCTATGAATGGGGCTATTACTCAGCACATCCGTCAGAGATACTGAAAGTTTGGAACGGAGGACTAGCAAGCCACGGAGGAACGATTGCCAACTTCATAGGCATGTGGGTGTTCGCCCATTTTGTAGCACACAAACCACTCAGTTGGGTGCTTGACAAAATCATGCCACCAGTTGCACTGACCGCTTGTCTAATTCGTTTAGGCAACCTGATGAACTCGGAGATTTACGGATCTTATACCGACCTTCCTTGGGGTTTCATTTTTTTGCGCAATGGAGAAACTCTTCCCGCACACCCCACTCAACTATATGAGGCTGGATGCTATCTGATCCTTTTCTTTGTGCTGATGTGGTTATATTGGAAAAAGAATGCCGAAGAGCGACCTTGGCTCATATCGGGAATCTTCTTTTTAGTAACTTTCGGCTCACGCTTTCTGATTGAGTATGTAAAGAACGTTCAAGTGCCATGGGAAATCACTATGCGTGAGGAATGGGGCATTAACCAAGGCCAACTGCTAAGCATACCCTTCATCATTTTGGGAATCGTATTGATTATATATTCAATTGCAAAACCAAGACAGCATTGGGATTTTCCCAATAAGTTTGCAGACGACGATACAAAGAAATAAAAAAGACATTAAGAGTACATATTGTAAAAAAGACCGGTCTCACGACTGGTCTTTTCTATTTTACGGTCATTTAAAACCGTGATGCTTAATGAACAAAAATCTATCTTCTTTATGATTTTTAAACATTCAGCAATATAAAATTGTTTAAAATTGCCACTATTTTAACTATTGTTAAAATTAATTCTTAAGTATGGGAATCACCCGATTAATTGCCGCCACAAGTGCATCCACCTCATCGAAAGTGTTATAGACCGCAAATGAAGCGCGCACTGTGCCGGCGACACCAAGTCTTTCCATCAGAGGCTGAGCGCAATGATGGCCGGTACGGACTGCTACTCCAAGATGATCAATAAGCATTCCGAGGTCGTAAGGATGAATACCATTGACCACAAAAGAAATGACACTACTCTTGAGAGGAGCGGCACCTAAAATACACAATCCCGGTATCTCAAGCATTTTTCTCTCTGCATAACGAAGCAACTCATTCTCATGATTTGCTATATTGTCAATTCCAATCTCTTCTATAAAGTCAAGAGCATGAGGAAACGCTCCAATACCAACATAGTCCGGTGTACCGGCTTCAAACTTGAAAGGAAGATCGGCATAGGTAGTACCTGAAAAACCAACGTGAGATATCATTTCACCACCACCCTGATAAGGGGGCATACTAAGAAGGTGTTCCTTTTTGCCATAGAGCACACCAATTCCTGTAGGACCATACATCTTATGCGATGAGAACACATAGAAATCACAGTCGAGAGCACGCACATCTATGCGAGTATGGGGTGATGCCTGCGCACCATCTACGAGCACTGGCACTCCACGTGAATGCGCAAACTCGATCATCTCACCAACCGGATTAATAGTGCCGAGAACATTGGAAACGTGGCAAACTGACACCATACACGTATGCTCGTTGAAAAGAGACTCATATTGATCTTGCTTAAGACTTCCGGTTTCGTCGATATCTACTACCCTAATTTTAAGGTCTGGACGACGGTTCAAAAGCAGTTGCCAAGGCACTATATTGGAATGATGTTCCATAACGGTGAGAATAATCTCACCATTGCTGGGAAAGAGTGTGCCAAACGACGCTGCAACAAGATTGATTGCCTCTGTAGTGCCTCGGGTAAAAATCACTTCCTCGGGCGACGATGCGTTGATATACTCCTGCACACGACGACGTGATTGCTCTTGCAGTTCCGTAGCCTCTTGCGAGAGTGTATGCACCCCACGATGCACATTTGCTTTCGCATGGCAGTAGCCATATTCAACAGCGTCTACTACCTCTCGCGGTATCTGCGATGATGCCGCATTGTCAAGATAAACGAGTGGCTTACCATTAATCTCACGCGAAAGAATTGGGAAGCGACTTCTAATTTCTTCAATTTTAATCATCTGCATACTTTATATAGCTCACAATCATGAACAAGGCAACGGACATGAGGCACATGCAGACTTTTCTCCGGCAAAACGACGTTCTACCATTAGTTTTAGTCTGTCGCGCAGAGGTTGAAGAGAAACGCCTTCTATTACGTCTGCCATGAACGCCTGCTTAAGAATCAGACGAGCTTCTTCCTCAGGTATGCCTCTGGTCATCATGTAATAAAGCTGCATCTCATCAAGCTGACCTATAGCAGTGCCATGAGAGCACTTCACATCGTCGTTGTAAATTTCAAGTTGCGGCTTGGAGTACATGCGGGCTTCAGAAGATCCTACAAGATTACGGTTTGACTGATATGCCTCTGTACGGCAAGCTCCTTCAGCCACATAAATCAGACCCTCGAATGTACCCATGGCACTGTCGTCTACAACATATTTAAATAGTTCGTCTGATTTACAGTCAGGCACATCATGTGAAATTTTCGAATATGTATCAAGTCGTCTTGAACTATCTTCAATGCCCATACCGAGCATTCTCAGACTTGCATGCTTGCCTGCAAAACGAGTAAAAAACTCGTTGCGAGTGACACCATTGAAAAGTGTCATAGAGTCTAGAAGCACCTGCGACCCCTCTTCCTGATGAAGATAAAGAGAACTTAAACGCGATGTGCGCGGTGTACTCTCTTCAAGATCGTAAAAATCGATTTTGCTATTCTTTTCTGCAATAATCTCTACGACTTGAAGCGAGCAAAAGTCAATATCTGAGTTCTGAGTATGATCGCATACAAGCACTTTAGCCTCAGACTCTTCCTCCATCACAATCAGAATTCGGCGAGCCGCCAACAAACGATTTCCGTAGTTAAATATATTTACAAGCTGCACGGTCGACTCGACCTTCACACCCTTACGCACACGGATTACAACTCCGTCCTGACATAAAAGTGTATTGAGCGCAACCAGCGGATTATCCATATTGGCAATCGAGCCATAATACTTATCTATAAACTCAGGATTTATACGCGCATATGCCGCAAGCGACATAATATCTATCCCCTCTGGTAGTCTGTCACGACTTTCTGCAGTCTCTGCAAACGAATCATTGATAACAAGAAACAAGGAAGTTGTGAGTTGCGGCACATCGCAGCGGAACGAATCAGCCGGATTCACATTAATCGGAACCCTTGCAATGTTGACTCCGAAGTCTGGAGAAAGAATTTTTTCAAGATCAGTATGGCGGTAGTGTTCCGACTTCGTATCAGGCAATGGATTATTCAACAGCGAATCCGCTGCTTCCTCTCGCTTACGATTAAGCGCACCTGGAGACTTAGATTCAAAAAGATTTCTATGTTCCCGCCATAAGTCAAGATATTGATTCACTGCACTCATGACCTAAGCCTCCCCTTTAATTGCATCCTTTGCGTCTACCTCCGCCTTAATCCAGTCATAGCCGTTCTTCTCTATCTCGAGCGCAAGTTCAGGTCCGCCTGTATATACAATTCTACCCTTATAGAGCACATGGATAACGTCGGGCTTGATATAATCAAGCAGACGCTGATAGTGAGTTATAACTATCGCAGAGTTTTCCGGAGAACGCATCTTATTGACTCCCTCTGCCACCACGCGAAGCGCATCAACATCAAGTCCGGAGTCAGTCTCATCGAGAATAGAGAGTTTAGGCTCAAGCACTGCCATTTGGAAAATCTCATTGCGTTTTTTCTCACCTCCTGAAAAGCCCTCGTTAACACTACGCGATGCAAGTTTGTTATCGAGTTCCACTACGGCTCGCTTCTCACGCATAAGCTTCAGAAAATCAGAGGCTCCCATCGGAGGCTGACCAAAGTATTTACGTTTTGCATTAACTGCAGCACGCATAAAATTGACCATCGACACACCCGGAATTTCCACAGGATACTGAAACCCAAGAAACAACCCCTCGTGACTTCTGACATCAGGAGTCATTTCCAAAAGGTTTTTCCCTCTGAAGTAGACTTCACCAGAAGTCACGGTGTAGGCGGGATTACCCGCAAGTACCATCGACAATGTAGACTTACCGGAACCATTTGGTCCCATGACAGCATGCACCTCTCCTGCTTTGACATCAAGATTGATGCCACGGAGAATCTCCTTGCCATCTATTTCAGCATGAAGGTCTATGACTGAAAGCATATATGATCATTTTTTAGTATATATTCGTTACTTTATTCTCAAAACGTAGTCAGCTTATCTTTTTAGCTTCCCAAAGTTGCACCTGCAATATGTAGTCTTCCGCCGACGTTGTGCCAAGAAGTGTCGGTGCGATCCGAATCACTCCGTCAACCGGATTGCCATCATCGTGAGTTGCGCAATGCATCAATGGAGAATCCACAGGACGACATATTGCAATATCAAACAAGAGAGAGAGAAACATTAGATACTTCAACAGACAAAACGCAGCTCCTCCAATTGAGTTCATAAGGCTCACCGGTAAAATGCCCAAAATCACATTTAGAATGCCGGTGAGCATAGAGAACAACAACACACTCAATCCCCATATCGCACCGTAGGCAACAATCTCGAAAAAGAACGTCTTCGCCACCGGGTGATAAAAATGCGGCATCCATGTTGCAAGCCATGAAGCAACATCCGGACCAGCAGTACGCGCTACTACTATTCCAAAGACAAATCCGACGACATCTGACACTTGACGCATCAATCCGGCACGAAATCCTCGGAATATGCCCATAAGAGCCACTCCAATCGCCAAAAGATGATAAAACGTAGCATCCATCGAAGTTATAACCTATTTACTTGTTAACATTTCGTCTGCTTTCAAATTGATTTTCATTCCGATAAAATATAATTAACATCAGATAAACAAATTTGAATGCGCTGAAAAGATGGCGAAAGGTTTACAAAGAGATTGAAATATCTTAATATTTTGTGGCTATATCTCATGTTTGAAAATAGGTTTTGACAACTTCTTTGCAAAATTAATAAAAAAATCCCTAATTTCGGTATTTTTAGATTTTTGGATTTGGCATAAATCTGATTTCTTATTAATTTTGTCTGCAAACAAATAAATGATCTCATACTATAGGACACCTACCACATGAAGATTCTTGCTGACATAAGTACAAGAAAAAACGATATCATCATCTCTCTATGCTTCCTTCTGGCGGCAGGATTGCTGGCATGGTCGGCTTATGCAGCATGGATGCATTTTCGCACCACTCCTCCTCATGTAGACCACGCCAGATATCCTGTGCTCGGCATTGACGTATCTGCTCACAACGGCATGATGAACCTCAATGCTGCAGCAAGCGACGGCATTGAGTTTATCTGGATAAAAGCGAGCGAGGGAGAAACCTTTCGCGACAAAAACTTCAGACTAAATTATCAAAAAGCAGGAGTGGCTGGCATCAAAAGGGGGGCATATCATTTTTTTCGTTTTGACAAAGATGGAGTATCTCAGGCGATAAACCTACTTGAAGCGATCGACAACCGAAAACTGGAAATAGGAATAGCGATAGACATCGAATCATTCGGCAATTCTGAAGAAATCCCGACAGAGAAGATCAAAGAACGACTCGCGGCAATGGTAGACTATCTCAATCTCTGTGGTTTTTCACCCACACTCTACGCCAATAAAAAAGACTATTACGAGTATCTTGCAGACTCCTTTCCAGGAAGCAGACTTTGGATATGCTCATTTTCCGACGACCCAATATCTGCCGATTGGAAATTCTGGCAGTTCAGCCATCAGGGGTCAGTTAGTGGGATCTCGGGGAAAGTAGATTTAAACGTGTTTGGCGGTAGCAGAAAAGAATGGCTCGACTTTCTTAATGCTCAACAATATCAAGGCTCAAAATCCGTTAAATAAACGTGAACGCAAAAAAAATTTCCACAATATTTGTCATAAACCTCACAATGGCATTACTCGTGGCTCTAATATGGCACGTACCTGCCATTGCCGCTGATCCTGCCAAGTATACTCCGAATTCTGTGCTTGCCTCGGGTTCGTGGGTAAAGATTGACGTGTCTTCCAAAGGTCTTCAGACCTTATCTCGCCAAACCTTGCGCAATTTTGGATTTGCAAATCCTGAAAATGTGTATGTATATGGATATGGTGGTCGCATGATATCAGAAGCACTGAATCCAACGCTACCTGACGATCTTCCAGCCGTACCGGTATGGAGAGGCCGCGATGGAAGCATCTCTTTCTACGCTACCGACAACATCGGATTGCAGGCATACACCGGCAATTCTTCGCGCCAATACAGTCATACTATCAATCCTTATGGCGACACGTCATACTATTTTCTAAGCGATGTCAAACCTGACAAGGAGACAACGTCTATAGACCTCAGCGACATCTCCGGTTTAAACATATACGACTCTGCTAGGCAACTACTTGTACATGAGCGTGACCTTATTCAAGCCGGCACATCTGGAAGAGACTATCTCGGAGAAGACTTCCGTTCACAAAAATCGCAGACTTTTGATTTTGACCTTACAGGCAACGCAGGTAACGATGCTACTATATGCGTAAAATTTGGAGCAAACACCAGTGGATCTGCAAGCAGTTTTATGGTAAGTGCCAATGGAAAGTTACTTCCGGCAACTACTAGCGATCGGATTTCTGCTACTACATCTAGCGACCAGTATTATCAGATTGCCACCAGCGTCAAAAATGCAGAAGTCAGTGGCAACACACTTGCCGTAGGCATTGAGTACTCACAAGCCGGAGTTGTTTCTACAGCACGCCTTGATTGGATCGAAGTGGAATACACTCGCAATCTGACCATGCATGATGGCAAACTGCTCTTTCACATAAACACTCAAAAACCAACAGCTCTCCGAATCTCTGACGTCTCAGAAAACACCATCATTTGGGACGTAACGAATCCCGCTGATATAAAGATAGTAACAGGAATACATGATACTTCATCTAAAACTATCACTATCGGCATTAGAGACAAAGGATTCAGGGAGTTTCTCGCATTCGAGCCTGGAACAAGAGGCTCATCGGTGCCCGGACGGTTTAAGGTTGCCAATCAAAATATCCACGGACTTTCCACGCCACACATGGTGATTATATCTCCCGAAGAATATACTGCGGCTGCAGAACGCATAGCCAATCTTCACCGCACATACGACAACATGACCGTGCATATCCTCACACCGGAGAAAATATACAATGAATTTTCAAGCGGCAATGCCGACCTTTCTGCTTTCAGAAAGCTACTAAAGATGTGGTATGACCGCTCAGAAGCAGATCTAGAAGGGAACCGCTTCGGCTATTGCCTGCTGATGGGACGTCCGACCTACGATCAGAAAATAAAAAACCCGGAGACTATTAAGGCAGGATATCCTCGCACTCTTATTTGGCAATCGTCAGGCGGACTGTCTGAGACAACTTCATACTGCACTGACGATTTCATAGGAATGCTCGACGATGAAACCACTGCTCGCAGCATGTGTCTGCGTAATATAAACGTCGCCATCGGTCGCTATTCTATAACCAATCCCGAGGAAGCGAACACCGTTGCTGACAAACTGGAAGCATACATGTCAGAACCTGACTATGGAGTGTGGCGCAACAACATTTTGTCGATAGCCGACGATGGCGATAATGCCAACCATCTAAATCAGGCACAGAAAGGTATAGCAAAAATGCAAGACACTGATGCCGGTTCACACTATGCATATGACAGAATATATCTAGACGCATTCGAACTAAAAAAGACAGGTACAGGACTTGAGTTTCCCGATGCAAAAGAAAAAATGCTAAAAAAATGGGAAAAAGAAGGAACTGCGTTTATCAGCTATATCGGACATGCCAACCCAAAGGAATGGGGACACGAAAAACTCCTAACATGGGAAGACATTACCAACATGTCGTGCCAACATTTACCTATTGTATATGCCTCCACATGTAGCTTCGGGAAATGGGATGATGAATCGGTGAGCGGAGCAGAAGTTATGGTTACGAACCCGGCAGGTGGAGCCATAGCAATGATTACCCCAAGCCGAACAGTCTTCATTTCACGCAATGAATACATCACCAACTCAATATCATCAGAATTTTTCCGACGCGCCGAAGACGGACTCGGACAGAGACTTGGAGACATCGTAAGAATCGGCAAAAACAACTGTTTGCCGAAAGACGATAACATGAACAGATATCACATGATTGGGGATCCAGCACTTAGAATGCCAGTACCTCGCTACACCGTAACAATAGATTCCATAGCAGGTCTTCCTGTGGCTGCACAACAGGAAGACTCCCCCACAGTTGAAGCTCGGTCGAGCGTAAAAATCTCGGGGCGAATCACTGATTCTGACGGAAATACAGTTATTTTCAATGGACCTGTGCAATTCACACTTTTCGATGCAGAAAAGAGTGTCACAACAAACGGCTGGGGCGAAAACGGAATTAAATCTGTATACGATGACCGTTCAAATAAACTTGCCACCGGCAGCGCAGCTGCTCACGACGGCATATGGGACACTACGATTCTGATGCCTTCTGAAATAGCCAACAACTACGCACCAGCACTCATAACCCTATATGCCTATGATGCCGAAACTGGAGCAGAAGCCAACGGATCGACTGAACGCTTATATGTCTATGGCTATAATAGTACAGCAACCGAAGATTTCGACGGACCGGAAATAGAGTGTTTCGTAATCAACTCTACAGCATTCACCGATGGAGACGTGGTACATGCAAATCCTGTGGCAATTGCCACATTCCGCGATGACAGTGGCATAAACATCTCAGATGCCGGCATTGGCCACAAGATGAGTCTCACACTTGACATAAATAAGGTGTATGATGACCTCGGCAACTATTTCACACCCGACACAGAATTAGAAGGTCGTGGAAGCATTGCATATCCTCTCACTGAGCTTGATCCTGGTGAGCACACACTAAAACTGACAGTGTGGGACAACGCCAACAATTCCAGCAGCGCCTATATCAACTTCACAGTTGGAATAAATCAAAAACCTGAACTGACTGATATAACTACTTTGTATGACAGAGAATCAGACAGGCTTGACATGAAAGTAACCACCGATAGGGCTTTATGCACACTCGAATATACACTTGAATGCTTCTCACTCGACGGTCGACCGGTATGGAGTATTAATCGCAATGCTTATTCAGGAAAAGAAAGCAGCATCAGTTATTCATGGGACCTTACCGACTATAATGGGATCCGTCTGCCTCGTGGCATCTATATATTGCGCACCACAGTAACCGCTAAAGACGGCATGTCGCAGTCTAAAAGCAAGAAAATAGCAATTCCAGCAAAATGACAATATACGCGATAATAAACGAACTCACAAACGCATCGGAAGTTAAAGATTCAAATGCCCCAATATGGACCCTGGTATCAAACAATAGCATACTTCAGGGAGGAAATCCATACTTCGTACCCGACTTTGCAAATACGTTTGAACTCAGACCCGCACTGGCTATAAAAATCGGGAAACTTGGCAAAGGTATTCCGGCAAGATTCGCACACCGCTATATAAGTGGTGTGGCGCCATGCTCAATTATGTTGGCAACTGATTTACTGGATCGTCTAAAAGCAGCCGGACTTCCGTGGACTCAAGCACTGAGCTACGACAGGAGCACTACTTTCGGACTTTTCTCTGAAATATCGGCAGAAAAAATACCAAACTGCTCTATTGATATTCAACTCGAATCAGCCGAAAACTTGCTATCTCTAAAATGGACAGCTGAATGCATGCCTTGCAAAATTGAAGAGATAATAGAATGCCTCAGCAGAGACAACACGTTGAAGACCGGAGACATAATCATTGCCGGTGTAGCAAAGAGTGGTATTATGCTATATCCCGGAATGAGGGCAACGATGACTCTTGACGGAGTAAAATCGCCCGGTTTCAATATCAGATAGCAACTACCATGCGACCGATGTCATCAAAGGCTCCATCTGCATCAATACAAGCGTGATATCATGCTACAATAAACGAATAATTCTTCTCGTTAATATTTCATGACTACATTAAGATTATTCAGCGCAATCGCTGCTATCGCTACAGGCATAACCGCATTTGCTCAAGAAAACACCGACATAAAAGATTCTCAGTTTAACCCAGTGCAGACAGGTGTCACTACCCTTAGCATCACACCCGATGCTAGAGGCAGCGCCATGGGCAACTTGGGTGCGGCTACCGATGCTGACATAAACTCTCAGTTTTGGAATCCGTCTAAATATGCATTCGCATACTCATCCGGAGGTGTAGGAATCAGCTATACTCCGTGGTTAAGAAAGATTGTAAACGACATTTTCCTTGCAGATGTGAGTGGATACCTAAAACTAGGCAGTTCTGACAACCAAGCAATAAGCGCATCTTTGCGATATTTTTCACTCGGTGAGGTAATTGTAGATGAAGGTGTAGGAGCAAACACCATAAATCCCTATGAATTTGCCATTGATTTTGGCTATTCTCGCAAGCTGAGTGAAAAGTTTTCGATGGGTGTGGCTCTACGCTATATTCTTTCCGATCTATCGTATGAAGACTCATATTCTGGAGACACCAATACTGCTGGTTCTGCATTCGCAGTAGACCTTAGTGGCTATTATACCACCTACCCAATAATTGGCAGAAGTGAATGCCAGTGGAGCTGGGGATTCAACATCAGCAATATTGGTTCTAAAGTTAGTTATGACCATGGCACTAATTACTACTACTTGCCAACTAACCTGCGACTCGGAACCACCTTTACATTTCCTCTGGCAGACTATAATCTACTCTCTATAGGTCTTGATCTAAACAAATTACTTGTACCTACCAAACCAAGAGAAAGCGATTATATTAATCAAGGCGGAGCATACTACGATCCAGACAAAGACGAAGCTCAGAATGCAGCTGCCTATGATGAAGCTCTCCAGAAATGGGAAACCATGTCTCCCATATCCGGTATATTCAAAAGTTTTTCTGATGCGCCCGGTGGATTTTCAGAAGAGCTCAAGGAAATAAACGTATCGATAGGTGGTGAGTATTCATACAACGATCAGTTTTTCCTACGTATGGGTTACAACTACGAAAACGCAATGAAGGGTGGACGTAGTTATTTCGGATTCGGTGCCGGTTTCTCTCTCAATGTGGTAAGACTCGACGCTTCGTATATGCTCGCGACTGCCCAAAGTTCACCGCTTGACCAAACAATGCGCTTCACATTAAGTTTCGATATGGACGGCATCAAGGATCTTCTTGGAAAACGCAAAAGATAATATATAGAATCTCGCTGATTATGATACGAATCGGACAAGGATATGATGTGCATAAATTGGAAGAAGGTCTCGATTTATGGATATGTGGCATAAAAGTGCCACATTCTCACGGGCTTCTCGGACATAGCGACGCAGACGTTGCCATCCACGCACTCTGCGATGCCATGCTCGGTGCTCTTGCACTTGGAGATATCGGACAACACTTCCCTGACACAGACCCTAAATACAAAGGGATTGACAGCAAAGTGCTTCTGAAGCATGTGATGAAACTAATACGAGAAAATGGGTATGAGCTTGGCAACTGCGACATAACAATCTGTGCAGAGGCACCCAAATTCCGCCCATACATCTGCAATATGCGCCATACCCTTGCCGAAACAATGGGAGTGAACCCAGAAATCGTCTCTGTCAAAGCTACCACAACAGAACGACTCGGATTCACCGGAAGAAAAGAGGGAATAGCTGCAATGGCAGTTTGCATTCTTACTCAAAACTGACATCAATCGGTGAAGGCTTGCCAAAGCATGCCTCCAATAGCGCATCGCGATCAAGATCTATGAGTCTCAACGAGAAACAAACGATGGCCATGGAGGCCACAGAAGGCCGAGTAAGAGTGGTAGCTGGAGCTGGATCGGGCAAAACACGAGTTCTTGCCCATCGCTTTGCATTTATAGTCAACGAACTCGGAATCGCACCGGGCAATGTGCTCTGCCTCACATTCACAAACAAGGCTGCTCAAGAAATGAAACATCGTATCGCCTCAATGGTGGATCGCGGTGATGTAAACGACTTAATATGCACAATCCATAGTTTCTGCGTAAAACTTCTACGCCGAGAGATTTATAGGATAGGATATCCCAAAAACTTCATTATACTTGACGAGACTGACGCGAAAGATCTTGCCAAGGAAGCGATGCTTGAATTCAGAATAGATAGGAAAAAGAATACAGCCGAACGGTTTCTCAAAGACGTGGCTGCACTCAAAGGCTACGACCCAGAAGGATACATCTCTCAACATCTAATGCCTGGTGCCGAGGAAGGTGCTCCGGATGTCAGAATCCGGTATATACAACTACAGCGCAAGCAGTTTGCTCTCGACTATGATGACATTATCTATATAGCCACCTATATTCTCACTCACTTCAACGATGCACGAAAATACTGGTGTGAGAAACTCAACTACGTGATGATAGACGAGGTGCAAGACTGTAGCGGAGATGACTGGAAACTTATAGAAATACTCGCCTCTCACCATGGCAATCTCTTTGTGGTTGGAGATCCGGATCAGGCTATCTATGAATGGAGAGGTGCATCTCCAAAGACCTTTGTAAAATTCAAGGCTGAGACCGACATCATTCTTGACGTAAATTACAGAAGTACACCCGATGTGCTCGCAGTAGCCAATAGTATTATCGCCCACAACAAAAACCGCATCCGGAAAGAACTAACAGCTATTAGACTCAATGAACGCCTCCCTGAATGGCATCACTACAAAAGTGAAACAGAAGAAGCCGAAGGCATTGCCAACACAATTGAAAAGGGTGTGATAGCTGGTGAAAACATATCTGATTTTGCAGTGCTCTATCGGAGTTCATTTATGTCGCTACGAATTGAGCAAGCACTTCTTAAACGAAAGATACCCTACACCGTATGGGGTGGAGTCCGTTTTTTTGAAAGAAAAGAAATCAAAGACATAATCTGCTATCTTAGGCTCACTGCCAATGAACATGATGACATGGCATTCACTCGAATCATCAATGTTCCATCAAGAAAGTTTGGTAGCGCGACATACGGCAAGCTCAAGAAATTCGCTGAGTCTGAATCTGATGCTCTATACCCCACTCTCAAACGACACATCGAAGACAAAGCATTTTGTAAGCAGCCTATACGCGACTTTGTGACTCTCATTGAAGAAGCCAAGACACTCTCAGAAGCCACCAAGATCTCCGACCTGACAGACAGGCTAATGAAGCGAAGCGGTCTGGACACTATGTATCGCACGGATGAAGAGGAAGAGCGATTGGAAAATGTGACACAACTCATCAATTCTATGCTTGAATTCGAAAACAAGCGTTTTGAAGATGGAGAAGCTAATCTTTTTCATTACCTGCATGAAATTTCTCTTTATACCAACACTGACCACGAGAAAGACAACGATAAGGTACGCCTGATGACTATTCATCAATCAAAAGGTCTTGAATTTCCAAACGTCTTCATCATGGGTTTGACCGAAGGGGCGTTTCCCAACCACAGATCAATTCGTGAACGTCGAATCGATGGAGAGGAAGAGGAAAGGCGGTTGATGTATGTAGCTGTCACCCGGGCAAAAGATATGCTTATACTGTCTGACTCCGAGGGGTACCTAAACGACACCGGGAGCCTTAAATATCCATCGAGATTTATCACAGAAATAGAGCCTGGACTAATAATAATAAAAGGGAACCCGGACCCATCGCTACTTGATGGCACACGAAACATGACGAGGAAACTCAACGAAGCTTTGGGAGAAAGCAACGACAACATAATGGTTGCGGGGACTAGAGTAAGCCATCGTATATTCGGTGAAGGTTCCATTGAAAGCTATGACGCCATATCCAAGTCATATAGAGTAAGATTCGGAGAAAAAATAAGGCAATTAATTCCGGGTGTGCTAAAACATCTTTGATTGCAAATAATGGTCATTGATATTTGTTTGCAAGATTACGATATTTTTCGTAATTTTGTGAATAAATACCAATAATGTAATCTTATGAAACTTATAACGATATTGTCAACACTTCTACTTGCAGGGACACTGACTTCAGTAGCGCAGAAAAAGACTGAGATATTGATTTGGGACGAAAAGCCACTCGAATCTTCAGAAGTAAAAACAGCAGCCGTAAGAGCTGAAGACTACACAAAAGATCCTGCAATAACTGTTTATACGCCTAAAAATCCCACTGGTAAAACTATTGTCATGTGTCCGGGAGGAGGCTATAGCCATCAAGCCACCGCCCACGAAGGCCACGACATGGCAGACTGGTTTAACAGTCAAGGGATTACCTACGTAGTGCTGAAATATCGTCTGCCATATGGCAACAATACAATTCCTCTTTCCGATGCAGAACAGGCAATGCGCATCGTGCGCAAATATGCCAAAGAACTTGGAGTTGACCCCACAAAGGTAGGAATAGCCGGAGCCTCCGCTGGCGGGCACCTTGCCACCACTCTTGCTACTCACTATAGTTCACCCGAGACAAGACCCGATTTTCAAGTGCTTTTTTATCCTGTAGTAAGCATGGATGCCAGCAAGACACATATGGGATCGAGGAAGAATCTACTTGGTGAAAACCCAACACAAGAAATGGTTGACAAATTCTCCAACGCCAAGCAAGTGACCGCTGACACTCCTAAAGCTTTCATCATACTTTCTTCCGATGATCACGCAGTGCCACCTGTGAATAGCCTCGAATATTTCGAAGCCCTGATTGCCAACAATGTGCGAGCCTCAATCCATGTATATCCCGATGGCGGCCATGGATGGGGATTCCGCGATAAGTTCAGATTCAAACGTCAATGGACTGAAGAATTGGAAAAGTGGCTCAGAGAAGAGGTTAAATAATCAGGTAGGTATTAGAATTATAAAGCCTACATTCACATAGAATAACGGAAATAGTAATAATGTCAGACTACGACACAAGCGACGGCATATTTGACTTCGCACCGACGGCTGGAGAATCAGAATCAACATATAAAGAGACTGTGGCAGACACAGAACCTGCAACTCCAGACAAGGTGGAAGACTCGGGATACGGTGATGATGCTATCCAGACTCTTGACTGGAACGAGCACATACGTCGGCGTCCTGGTATGTATATCGGAAAACTCGGAGACGGAACGCATGCTGAAGACGGCATCTACGTACTTATAAAAGAAGTTGTTGACAACTCAATAGACGAGTTTAACATGGGTGCCGGCAAACGCATCAATATCGATGTAGATGCAGATAGTGGAGAAGTGATGATTCGTGACTTCGGACGTGGCATTCCTTTGGGAAAGGTAAAGGAAGTCGCATCCGACATCAACACCGGAGGCAAATTTGACGACAAGAATTTCAAGAAGTCCGTAGGTCTTAATGGTGTCGGCCTTAAGGCAGTAAACGCACTTTCAACACATTGCGAAGTAGTGAGCTACCGTGATGGAGAATGCGTGCGAGTGAGATTTGATCGTGGAAATCTTATTGAACAAACCGACAAACTGCCCACTACGGAAGAAAATGGAACACTTGTCTGCTTCAGACCTGACGAGACTCTTTTCCGTGGCTATAAGTTTGACCTCGAGACAATCGAAACGATGGTCAACAACTACACCTATCTCAACGCCGGTCTCCAGATATACTTCAATGGTAAGAGATACCTGTCACGTCATGGTCTGCTTGACCTATTAAAGGAAAATCTCACAGCAGATCCCCTCTACCCCATCATCCACCTCCAGGGTGATGACATTGAAATTGTTATCACACATACAGACCAAAATGGAGAGGAATACTATTCGTTTGTCAACGGACAGCACACCACACAAGGAGGAACACATCTTGCTGCATTTAAAGAACATCTTGGCAAGACTATAAAAGCTTTCTCAGGCAAAGGCTATGAATATTCTGACATCCGCAATGGAATCGTAGCCGCAGTAAGCGTGCGTATACAAGAGCCTGTGTTCGAGTCACAAACTAAAACAAAACTCGGCAGTAAAGAAATAGCCCCAAACAGTCCTGTGACAGTCAATAAGTTCGTAGGCGATTTCATAAAGAAGGAACTTGACGACTATCTGCACAAACAGACAGAGACCGCCAATATCCTCCTAAAAAAGATTGCAATGAGCGAAAAAGAGCGCAAGGCTCTTGCTGGGGTGGCAAAGCTTGCCCGAGAAAAAGCTAAGAAGGTAAGCCTACACAATAGGAAGTTGCGCGATTGCCGTATACACTATAACGACAACATTCGCCCAACTACAAAGGAGGATCGCCGCGATGAGTCTGCAATTTTCATCACCGAGGGTGACTCTGCAAGCGGCACTATCACTAAGGTTAGAAATGCTGAGACGCAAGCGGTTTTCTCACTTCGAGGAAAACCTCTAAATAGTTTCGGTCTCACACAAGAGATAGTCTATAAAAACGATGAGTTCAATCTCCTTCAAGCTGCACTCAACATAGAAGAAGGTATCGAAGGACTAAGATACAATAAGGTCATTATCGCTACCGATGCAGATGTTGACGGTATGCATATCCGCCTTCTTTGCATCACATTCTTTCTTACATTTTTCCCGGACATTGTAAAAAAAGGTCACGTATATATTCTCCAGACGCCCCTTTTTCGCGTTAGAAACAAAGCTGCAATGCAGCGTAATAAAGGAAAAAAGAAGAAAGATAGCAACACCTCCGGAGAGAAAGATACATACTACTGCTACTCTGATGAAGAAAGGGAGTCAGCTATTGCACGCTTCGGCAAAAATGCTGAGATTACCCGATTTAAAGGTCTTGGAGAGATTAATGCAGATGAGTTTGCTGAATTCATCGGGCCCGATATGCGTCTTGACCCTGTAGTTCTGAAAAAAGAGGATTGCTCCGACCAACTTCTTGAATTCTATATGGGAAAGAACACAATGGATCGGCAGAATTTTATCATCGACAACCTAATAGTAGAAGATGACGAAATATGAAAACAGCTGTATTTCCTGGAAGTTTCAATCCGTTCACTATAGGACACAAGGACATCGCAGATCGTGCCCTAAAGATTTTTGACCGCCTCGTGATTGGTGTCGGTTATAATGCACAGAAAGCCGATGACACCTCTGCCGACGAAAGAGTGGCAAAGATTGCGTCAATCTATGAATGCAACGACAAGGTTATTGTAGAAAGTTATTCTGGGCTGACAGTAGATTTCGCCAAACATCACAATGCAAACTTCATCATTAGGGGGTTAAGAGAAGTTAAAGACTTCGAATATGAAAGGAACCTTGCCGACACAAATTCCGTAATTTCTGATATTGAGACAATTTTCCTTGTTGCTCGTCCGGAACTCGGATTCATCTCAAGCAGTATGGTAAGAGAACTTATCAGCAACGGATATGACGCCAACAGGTTTTTGCCATAATAAAAATAGAGCAACCTCTAAACCTAACTTCTCTCCAAGTGTCATATATAATGAAGACCGACTGAGTAAAGCTGTCAGGTGGCTAATACAAGACATAGAAGAAAGATATGAAAAAACTATTATACGCATTTATGGGGCTCATAGCTGTAGCGGCTTCCGCACAGCAGTTTCAACCTGTACACAAACTTCAGTATGCCGAGCAGGTTATTTCCAAACTTTATGTTGACTCTGTAGATCAGAACAAACTTGTGGAAGATGCAATTGAGGGTATGCTAAAAAATCTGGATCCTCACTCTTCCTACACCAATGCAAAGGAAACGAAGGAACTAAATGAACCTCTGGAAGGAACTTTCAGCGGCATCGGCATATCTTTCAACATGGCTACAGACACTCTCTACATAATAGAGACCATTAGCGGAGGGCCTTCTGAGAGAGTCGGCATTCTTCCCGGTGACAGAATTATTAAGGTCAACGACACCGTAATAGCCGGAGTAAAAATGCCAAATTCCGATATCATGCGCAGACTCCGAGGCCCCAAAGGGACTGACGTTGATGTCAAAGTTCTACGCTACGATGCAAGTACGCCAGACACTATTGATTTCCGAATCACTCGCGACAATATCCCTATCTATAGCGTGGATGCAGCCTACATTGTTGAACCGGGCATCGGATATATTAGGCTCAACAAGTTTGGAGCTGAGACACACAAAGAATTTGTAGAAGCACTCTCCAAACTAAAAAAAGAAGGGATGAAGAACCTGATTCTTGATCTTGGAGACAATGGAGGTGGTTATCTCAATGCGTCAGTAGACCTACTTGGAGAACTACTTCCTAAGGGAAGTCTCGCGGTGTTTACAGAAGGCACTAACAGTCCTAAATATGACTTTTATGCGTTCCCTTCGGGCAACAAACCTTTATTTGGAGACGGTCGTCTCGTTGTGATGATCAATCAATTCTCTGCATCAGCTGCTGAAATCACTGCAGGTGCAGTGCAAGACTGGGACCGCGGAGTTGTAGTAGGGCGTCGCAGTTTTGGAAAAGGACTCGTTCAGCGTCCAGTACCATTTCCTGATGGTTCAATGATGCGCCTCACAGTGGCTCACTACTACACACCTACAGGTCGCGACATACAAAAGCCTTACACCAAGGGGAATGCGGAGGCATATGCACATGATATAATCGACCGTTTTAATAATGGAGAGCTAATGCACGCAGACTCAATCAAATATGTTGACTCTCTAAAGGTCAAGACAAAGCGTCTTAACCGACCAATATATGGAGGAGGAGGCATCTCTCCAGACCGGTTTGTGGGACTTGACACAACAGAAAACACTAAATACTACAGACAAGTGATGGCAAAAGGACATATCAATAAACTTGCCATAAAAACTGTAGACCGTAACCGCAAAGAAATTTTGGCAAAGTATCCAGACGATAGTTCTTTTCTCAAAAACTATCAAGTTAGCGACAGCCTACTGCAAGAACTATACGACATGGCTACTGCCGACAAGATAGAATTCGATGCCGAACAGGAAAAACTGAGCCGACCATTATTCTCAATGGTTCTGAAAGGTCTTATTGGCAGAGACATCTACGAATCATCGACATATTTCAAGGTATACAACGAGCGTGACCCAATGATGCGCAAGGCTCTTGAAATAATAAAATCAAAGGAGTATGACGAGATCCTTTCATCACCTGAATGAAATAGGCTAAACATTATCCTCTTATACCATTAATATTATTCAGACAACACAACTCACAATTTTTCCACATACCCACGATATATGAGATACCCAACACTAGCAATTGCATTATGTTTCAGCACTATAGCTATGTCTCAAAATACAGTGACATTCACTATGGATATGTCTGACTCCATCAGCGTAAAGCCGCAACCAGTGGTAATTATGGATTCAGTGCGTGATACGCTTATGAGTCAGAAAGCCGATAGCATACTCACACAACCGGTGGCAAATATGGATTCAGTACGTTATGCACTTATGAGACAGAAAGCCGACAGCATTCTCGCACAGCCGGTGATCGAAAGAGATTTAAATGAGATTATTGCTTCTATGCCCGACACTATGCCAGAGCTTCCTTTCAATCCAATTGTCGGACCATGGGTATTCTCAGGCTACAGAACTCTGAAAAACAAGGATTTCACCACAAAGTCTGATTCTGTAATCAACGACACCCGTACACTATACAATCCAAACTATAATTCAAAAGTATACACCCCTGATTGGCTTCGTGATGCGCTCACACAGTCTCGCATCAGCGGAGACATCATGTATGAAATGATGGTGTATTTTCCCCATACCATACAATATACATACTGGAATCTGCCAGTACCGCCGAGACTTCCTGAAGACGACATAAGTCTCGGCAACTACATAAGAAGCATGCATCTGCCAGAAGTGAACACCAACGACGCAATTTTGCCTGATATACAGATCAACAAGAAGCATTGGCTCCACACATTCAATACCGGATTGCAGTTTTCTCAGGCTTATGTATCAAAAAACTGGTATCAAGGAGGCAATAACTATCTGTCTCTTCTCTACAATTTCTTTTGGGATGTTCAGTTGAACTCTACATATCATCCCGATCAGATTTTCCAAAGTACAGTCTCATACAAACTGGGAGTTAACTCCATTGAGCAGAGTGCAGTGAACAGAAAGTACTCACTGTCGGAAGACCAGTTCCAGTATAATGTAAAATATGGTTTCAAGGCATTCAAAAAATGGTTCTACACCATAACTGGACAATTCAAGACACAGTTTTTTACAAACTACATGAACAACACCAATACAAGAACTGCATCTTTTCTTTCTCCGGGCGACCTAAACTTAGGTATCGGTATGACCTACAGCAAGAGAAATGCGAAGGGAACCTTTAATCTTTCAGCATCAATTGCTCCACTTTCATACAACATGAAGATTTGCCTCGATGACAAAATTGATCATGAAAGGCTCAACATCAAACCAGGACACAAGACTAGCAGTGAAATCGGTTCAAGTGGAGAAGTCAACATGACATGGCAGGCAACTTCCAATATTTCGATGCGTACACGAGTGTTCGCCTTTACTGACTATACTTATTTTCAAGGCAATGTGGAAACCACATGGGATTTTGCAATCAATAAATATCTCAGCACTCAGCTTTACGCAAATCTTCGATTTGACTCAAGTTCTGACTTCAACACTTCCAAGTGGCACCATTGGATGCTGAAGGAGATACTCAGCTTCGGACTTTCGTATTCATTCTCTAGCAAATAACAAATAGTTGATCTATGACCAGAGCCTCATTCTTTTTCATATGCATAGTGATGATTGTAATTCAGTGCCATGCGGTCACTTTTAGCGAAGAAGAAGCGAGGCGATGGTGCGACAAAAGTCCTTTATCACCTGTAGAAGGAATTTGGGAATATCCTGACGACGGAGCAAGGGTTCTGATTCAAGAAGACGTAGCAAAACCTGGCACCTTTACACTCACAATAATCTCCACCGCAGACTGCCGACTTCAACCTGGCGATGTTATCGGAAGATTATATCCTACTATTAACTCTCGACAATTCCGGTTGGAACAGATGACTCGAAAAAACAAGTTATCTCTAACCAACCCGTTTGACTGCACCGCAACACTTTCAAGCGACAAGGAATCACTGCAAGTAAAGTCGCCAAAAGCAACGTTTAAAATCAACCTCAACACGCTTCTTCCTCGCTTTTGGAGAATAGTTAGATTATCTGTAAAGAAGCCCACAGAAGATCTTCCGGTAGGTCTCTTAAAAATATACCCTGGCTATGACCATAACGGATCTATGCACAGAAAAATAAGAGTGCTATGAAACCATATATCGCAATAGCCGCCTTAGTAGCGGCTACTTTGGCAACAGTTGTAGTGACCAATAACGCCGAAGCCCGGAAGATCAAGACGAGCCACAAGATAACTAAACAAACATCCGCACAAAAAGAAACCGACACCGAAACACTCAACGATGACGGCATGACAAAATTTACAGCAGACTCTATTACTGTATGGGATGAAATATCCAAAAAGATTCGCTTCTACGGCTTTGACAAGACTGCTAACAGCAATGTAGAGAGTTTTTTCATCACAAACGGCAATGGCTCTACCCTCAGAGCTGTGGGGGTTGATATCGTATATTTCGACATGAAAGGGCGCCAGCTACATCGCAGGTATGTAGATCTTAAATGCAACGTGGCGCCCGGTGAAACCATGCGCCACGATATAAAAAGTTGGGATACCCAAAAATCATTCTATTTCCACCAGTCTGCAAAACCACACCGTCAGTCAACACCGTTTAACGTAAAGATAGAACTTAAAGCGGCGTGTTTCGACTTATGACCTTACTTGCTTGTCATAATCTTCAGCACAAGGCTATCAGTAGCCAGCATAGCATCTCGGCCTATAGAGGTAAGGTTATGAATAGTAGCATCAACATCTTCCGACACTATACCTTCAGCTGATGTAACGGCATGTCCCTTCATTGCAAGCATCGCAGACATCATTGCAGTGCTCACTCCGCTTGAAATCTTCATAGAGCAGGAAGGCTTAGCTCCATCGCATATCATTCCTGTAAGATTGGCCACCATATTCTTCACAGCATTGCAAACCTGCTCATATCCACCTCCCATCAAATAGACTAGAGCACTCGACGCTCCTGTAGATGCAACTACGCATCCACACAATGCAGACAGACGGCCGAGCGACTGTTTGATATATATCGAAGTAAGATGACTTAGTGTCAACGCTCTGACAGTCGATTCTTCCGACGCGTTGATATCGTTGGCGTAAGACACCACCGGCATTGTAGCTGTAATACCCTGATTTCCGGAGCCGCTATTGCTCATCACCGGAACCATTGCGCCCCCCATTCTGGCATCACAAGCCGCAGAGGTGAGAGTAATAGCATGTGCCACTGGGGTATCACCAAAGAATTGCTCACCGAAATGCAATACTGTTGAGCCTAAAGAATGGCCATAATCTCCATTTAATGCAAATTCCGCTGCTGCAAGATTCAGTCTCTTAGCCTCAAGAATAAACGAGATTTCATCTAATGGAGCTGTAGTTGCAAAGTCATATACTGTTTTAAGATTCAGGACAACGTCTTCATCGGAATTCTCACAAGAATCCGACGTATCTTTCTTCATGATGCATTCACCATCTTTCTCCACCAAGACGAAATTGGTATGAGCGCCTGATATCACGGTTTTAGCCTCCTTACCTCCAGCAAAAACACGCACATTTACATACAAATTAGACGGAGCTTCGGAATCAAGATAAATAGCAATTCTCTGCTCTGCTATGTACTGTTTTCCTTTTTCAACTGCTTCTGGAGTCACATCCCGAAGCACCTCCAAGTTATATTCTGATTTACCTACAATTGCTCCAAGAGCCACAGCAATAGGCAATCCAATCATTCCGGTACCCGGGATTCCAACGCCCATTGCATTTTTTATCATATTTCCACTCAGATGAAGTTCTATTTTTTCTGGAATCGAGCCCAATGTTTCAGTGGCTTTTGCCACACACAATGCCACAGCCGCAGGTTCGGTACACCCCACTGCCGGCACTACCTCACGCTTTATTAGACTGATGATTTGCTCACGTAATGACTTATCCATTTATTGTATGTCTTATAGTTCAAATTACCACAATAGGATTTTCCTAATCAGAATATAACTAAAACAGAACAAACCGCGTCATTCATCAAATGGCAATGAATCACGGTGAGAACTTTCTATCCGCTTGTTGCGCCAGCACTTTCGACATACGGCAATATAACGATCATTGCCTCCGATCTCCACTTGTTCACCTTCTGTAATGATCTCTCCTTTACTGTCTATTCTGGCGTTGACGATTGTTTTTCTTCCACAATTGCATGTCGATTTCACCTCATCAATAGAGTCTGCAATTTCAAAAAGACGCCGAGATCCTTCAAAAAGATGTGTCTGAAAGTCAGTGCGCAGACCATAGCAAACCACATTGCAACCATAGTCGTCTACAACACGCGCAAGCTGATCTACTTGAGTAGCGCTCAGGAACTGCGCTTCGTCAACCAGAATCCACTCCGGCACGTCGAGTGTCTGCTCAAAAGCATCATGCACCATGTCGTATAAATCTGTGTCGGCATATATCCATTTACATTCTCGCTCGATTCCGATGCGAGAACGTATCACATTTTTTTTCTCTCTTGTGTCCACCACCGGTTTGAGACAAATATACGCCATGCCTCTCTCCTCAAAGTTATACGCTGTGGTTAAAAGCAAAGCTGTCTTGGCTGACCCCATGGTGCCATAGCGGAAGTATAGTTTTCCAATTCGGTTCATAACGCAAATTTACAACCGAAAAGACAATTATCCAAATCTTAATTTTAGTATTTTTCAAAATCCCAACACAATATTTCACAAAAATGCAACGACATTTAAACTAATTAGTTGCACAAAACACTTTGTTTAAATGTTTTATAAATGTTATCTACAATCAAAGAATAGTCGCATATCAAAGAAAGACTATCATTAGCTACTGCAAGACTCATAGGGTTCGGCAAACTTTATCTTATCCTCAAAAAAAAATGTATAGTCATGAATACTTCAAATATAATATCTATTAATCCGACAGGCACACCTATTGCAACAATAAAAAGCAAAAACGATATTCAACAATCAAGAAAATCTCCCGGATTGAAGCACAAGATTCTGCATCTATTAAGCCGTTCATTACACCCACTGCGACACCTTCACACTGTCATTTCTAAATATTCTAATCCAACATCTAACAAGTGTCATTTTTACACTCGTACCAACAAAAAGCACATCATCTAAAACTTTTCTTTTGCAAATACACAAAAAATAATTCAAAAAAATTGCATATATGAAAACATTCTGCTAATTTAGCAACAAAAATTTAAACTTAACACTTTATAGCGTATGAAAATCTTTACAAAATCATCCCTAACGAACATCTGTGGCATGATCGCTATGATCACTGTCTTGTTCTGTTCGTCTATTGAGACCTCTGCACAAGGCTCAGCTTATGTAGGCTACGTAAGTCCGAAAGAAACGGTATACCCCTATACTGGCTACTCCAATAGTTCCGATCAGGACCTTACACTGATATTTGCGATTAGAGTGGAAGCGTCCAAATTGAAAAACTTTAACGGAGCATCTCTTACCGGTCTTCACATCGGATGGAGCATGGGGACAGAGGAAACATTCCCTGAGATTGAAGCCTTCGTGCGAGAGGAACTTGACGGAGAGAATCTGGCAAGCGGTAAAGATCAGATTGGTTTCGGATGGTATGATGTAATGTTTGATACGCCCTATACTATCAATTCGAACAAAGACATATATCTCGGAGCCAAAGTAGAATGGAAAAAAGGAGCTTGGCTCGGAACCGGCATATTCGGCTATAATCTCCCCAAAGAATCACAGTTTATTGGCAATCTTGATGAAGTAGGAGAAGATGGCAAAATACTGTGGATAGATGATTCAAGCGGTGATAGAGCCATATTAGCACTTGGCATAGTCGAAGCTTCCGGAAACGATTTTAACGACAAAGGGTTGCTGACAGGTGTCAACATGAATGACATACAACCTACAGGGGTTCCGGGAGACGCATATCTTATAATCAAGAATGAAGGTCTCAACAATTTGGAAAGTTTCGAAATAACCTCTTCGTTTAACGACAATACATGGTCATACCCAATCGAATTGAACAGCCCAATCCAACCTGGTGAACAGAAATATGTAAGCGGAGGCGTTCAAGCTTTGGGCACCGGCATACATAACATTTGGCTCAGCAAGATAAACGGCAATGAAGTAAAAAACGCAACAGTTATAGAAAAGGAACTTATTGGTGTGCCTGATGATGTTGCTGCGCAATACACCCGTCGTCCACTCGTTGAACGTTGGGTCAGCGAGGATGAATATCGCACACCCTACTATACCGATAGCATCTTCATGCCCGGATTAGATCCATACAGAGACCAAGTATCTATGGTAGCACACCACTTGTCAGATCAGTTCATGATTTATCACGAGTTTGATAAGGATGTTGACAACGAAGACGTACAATTCCTGGTAGATTTCGCCAATGGCGAAAAAGGACAGGTTTCCGTTCCCGCCTTTGCCACAGACCGCTCATACCTACCAAGAAACCCTCTCGCCACTTTCAATACCCACAGCGTTGCATACGATTTCATCTATCCAAACTTTGTATCACCTGTGTATGAATCAGCTCTCCAAGTACCGACCTTTGCTTCAGTGAATGCAACTGTTCAATCGAATGGCAACGAATGCGAAATAGAGGTTTATGGTAAAATCGAACCAGGAATCATGCCCAAAGGAGAATCTCTATACATAACTGTCTATGTAATAGAAGACGGAATAGTTTCCACAAGTCAGGAATTTCCAGATTCTCCTGAATTAGAAGCAATCTACAAAGGAGTCTACACTCATAATGACGTGATACGCCTGTCACTTACTGAAATGTATGGCGACAAAATCGAAAGCGAAGGAGAATTCTCAAAGAAATTCACGTGTGAACTCGAACCGGAATGGAATAAAGACAACATGAGAGTAGTCGCATTCCTAAATCGCTCAGGAGAAAGACATGGTCACATGCAAGTAATCAACTCTGTTGAAACTGGACTCAAAGCCAATTCCGTGAAGAGTATCGAAAGTGGAGTCCTCAAGTCATTTGCTATAGAAGGACATGACATCGTAGCCGCACCAGGCTACGCGATTGAAGTCTATACTCTTGATGGCGCTCGCGTTTCAGCCTTAGGTCTGCGTCCCGGTATCTACATCGTAAAGACTTCAAGCTCCGACAGCAGATCTGCATGCAAAGTGACAGTAAAGTAACAAATCTATGAAAAAATTCTTATTATCCTTATTGCTCATGGGGGCGTTCACAACGCCCCCCATGAGCGCTACGTCTCCTGCATACTCATACTATAGTTTTTCGCCTCACGAATGTACCGACACAGAAACTTCAGCTGTTGGCAGTGGCAGAAATGCTTTCATGGAGGCAGCTATCCGTATTGACCCAGCAGTCGATCCTCTTGTATCAAACCTGAAAGGGCACAATATAATGGGAGTAAGATGCTATCTGCGTGCCGACTATAAGCAGAAGAGTAAAGGTTTTTCATGTATTAAGGGATATCTCGGATCTCTCGAAGATGAAGTAGCCAGCAAAACTACTAATTTCACCGCTGGTTGGAATGAGGTATATTTCGACGAACCGATTAAAATTAGCGACGCCCCAATCTATGTCGGCTATCGCGTATTTGAAACTCAAGGAGAGCCTTACCCAATTGGAACATATAGAGATGCAGAAGTTCCAGGAGTCTTCTATATCAACCCAGGACGCGAAGGATGGGTAGAGGAATCCACTCATGGAGCATTTCTTATCGAAGCAATAGTAGACTGCGATGACTCTGTTTTAAGCAACCATGTTGTAGCAGCACCGTTCAAGCAACCACTTGTTGTTGCTCCGAATGCAGACTTCGAATGTAGCCTGTATGTTCATAACCAGAGCGCTGTTCCGGTAAAGAGTATTGTATATTCCGGATTTGACGCAGATGGAGTTCTCACCGGCAATAGTATACTTGACCTTCAGGAACCACTTGAGCCGTATGGAGCTATCACAGTCTCAGGTGTAATGCGCACGCCATCTATAGAAGGGTCTGCGGTAAGCCTCACAACGAAAGTCACAGAGATCAATGGAGACAAAAACGTAGACTGCATGGCATCTTCTATAGAATTATATATTTCGTCAGACGTATTCTGGCGAGTACCACTTATTGAAGAATTCACTGGACTCAGATGCACCAACTGCCCGTTTATGTTCTACTATCTTGACATGGCATTGGAATCCTTTGCACAACCCCACGTATATGTAGCACACCATGCGGGATACTATCCTGATACATTTACAAAACCATGCGACGAATCCTTGCTTTATCTCTTTGGATCCGCAGGCTCCTACAATCCGGCAGTAATGTACGACCGTCGCGTAATGCAGGGATGCTACATACCAATAATGGGTGCAGGAAACGAGGCTTCTACTGTGAATTATGACACACGTCTCACCGAAGCCATGTTGCATCCGGCACTTGCAAAGGTTCTCGTAGACTCAGAGGTAACAGCCGACAAAGCAACATGCCGTGTTTACGGCAAAATCAGCAAAGCCGCTCTGGATTTCAAAGACAATCTATATTTAACAGCATATCTGCTTGAAGACAACATACCGGCAACCGGAAGATATATGCAGGCTGGAATGGACAATATCCCAGACGATGCACCGGCAGACCTTCCGGAGCGATTCCGCCACAGAGGCGTGATAAGACATTGCTTCAACTTGGGCGACAATGGAGACTTGATGACTATTAATGATGACGGAAGTTTTGACATTTCCTTCAACGATATCACACCGGAATCCGATTGGAAAATCGAAAACTGCGAGGTTGTTGCTTTTGTACACAAAGTAAATACCGAAGACTTGAGCGACAACTATGTACTTAACGCCGGAGCTGCTCGTTTTAATGATTACTCACAGACGAGCGTAGAAAGCATATCCGATTTAGATGGCATTCGCATCTCAGTCACCCCGCCAGGACGAATCGTTGCATCTGATCCGATGGCAAACTTACGTATATACACTCTTTCCGGTGCGGAATGTGATTCTACAAGCGAACTGTCGCAAGGCATATATATCGTCAGCTGGCAATGCCCCGACAACACTTCTGGAGTTAAAAAGATTATTGTAAGATAATCTACACTGCAATATTATTCCACACAAATCAGACTATACTTGGGGGATGCGCTTCTTGCGTGTCTCCCATCTTTATTGCCCTGAAAATATTGCAGATTACGAAAATATACGCTAACTTTGCAGGCAAAAAATAGTACAAAAAACTTCCAATGAACATATATCATAGCCATAGCCCCTTTCCGCTTGAATCTGGAGAAATACTCCCGCGACTTGACATCGCATATCATACTTTCGGAACACTAAATGAAGCAAAAGACAATGTGGTATGGGTGTGTCATGCACTCACTGCCAACAGCGATGTAGCCGACTGGTGGCCACACACTGTAGAGCAAGGATGCTTCCTCGACCCAGACAAATGGTTTGTGGTATGCGCCAACATTATAGGGTCATGCTATGGCTCAACCGGTCCGCTTTCAGAGAATCCGACCACAGGAGAACCATATTACGCAGACTTTCCGCATCTCACCATTAGAGATATGGTGAATGCTCATATACTTCTCGCAGACACACTCGGATTGTCTGAAATCAAAACTCTTGTAGGCAGCTCAGTCGGTGGATTCCAAGCTATCGAATGGGCAGTGATGCAACCGGAGAGATTCCAAAAGCTCATTCTTATAGCCACCTCTCCCAAAGCATCACCATGGAGCATAGCCATAGATGAGACTCAGCGCATGGCAATAAAAAGCGATACCACATATGGGGAAAAGACTCCCGATGCAGGTCGTGCCGGACTTGCTGCTGCACGAGCTATAGGACTACTCTCCTACCGTGGACCGTGGGGCTACAACGCCACTCAGCAAGATCCTGCCACAGATGGGATTCCCGCCACACACCGCGCATGCACCTATCAGCAATATCAGGGAGAAAAGCTTTGTCGCCGCTACAATGCATATTCTTATATGACTATTCTTGATGCATTCGACACACACGACGCAGGCAGAGGTAGAGGCGGTGTAGCAACAGCACTATCCGGAATAAAAGCAGCAACTACCGTTATAGGAATCACAACCGACATCATCTTCACGCCAGAAGAGATGCGAGAACTCGCCTCGATGATACCTGGAGCTACGTACCACGAAATAGAATCAGAATTCGGTCACGATGGATTCCTTGTGGAGCATCAGAAATTAAACAGGATCTTGACTTGCGAAGCATAGTATTAACATGCTACATAAAGCAGTTTTATACAAATTTTGAAGGTCTAAATAAAATAAACGAAGAATAGTTTTGTCAGGTCAGTATTTTTTTGTAATTTTGCGTTGCATTTCGCGCCAAGGCTTATAAAGACGGAACAAAAATTGATCCGCGCCCAACGCAACAACAAATAATTCAATAAATTAAAATGTACGCTATCGTAGAAATCAAAGGTCAGCAGTTCAAAGCCGAAGAAGGCAAGTATCTGTATGTGCACCACCTCGGCGATGAAGTAAAAGAAGGCGATTCTGTAGTCTTCGACAAGGTATTGCTTCTCGACGCCGACGGCGACGTTAAAGTCGGCGCTCCTGCCGTAGAAGGAGCTAAAGTAACATGTGAGGTTCTTCTTCCTCTCGTAAAGGGCGACAAAGTAATCGTATTCAAGAAAAAACGTCGCAAAGGATATCGCAGACTGAATGGCCACCGCCAGCAGTTCTCCAAAGTATTAGTTAAGAACATCGAAAAATAATCCTCATTAGATATGGCACATAAAAAAGGTGTCGGTAGTTCTAAGAACGGCCGCGAATCAGAAAGCAAACGTCTTGGCGTGAAAATATTCGGAGGATCAAAGTGCAAAGCTGGCAATATCATCAAGCGTCAGCGTGGCACAGTACACCACCCCGGACTTAATGTTGGAATGGGTAAAGACCATACACTCTTCGCCCTCATCGATGGCATTGTAGTGTTTACCACTGGCAAAGAAGGACGCAAGTTCATCAATGTGCAGCCATACGCAGCCAACTAATAAGATTAATATTATAAGTGAGGAGGGTGTATCAAAATTTTGATACGCCCTCTGCTATTATATTTCGGCGGTAGGAGCTTTTGCAATATAAAAAAAATAGTTTACATTTTCACAAATCCACAACTCCTACAATAATAGCAAGATAACTATACAAAACAAATACAACCAAAAAAAAATCACAAAAAACTTTGCAAAATATTTGCACAGTTCAAAAAAAAGCAGTAATTTTGCATCGCAATTGAGAGGAACACGGCCTCACAAAAGCAAAAAAGTTGCTTCAATAGCTCAGTTGGTTAGAGCACCTGACTGTTAATCAGGGGGTCGTTGGT